>DATCJW010000045.1:0-32535 GCA_036562595.1 Haloplasmataceae bacterium
CAACCCTTGATTTATAAGGCTTTTCAATGATTCTTTCACAATACCTTCCTTATCGCCTTGATCCTTTTCTACTTATCCCTTACCCCTATCCCCTAACACGACTTTCTTTTAAGTAACACGAGTTTTTTTGAAATGCACATATATTTTTTTTCGTTTAAATTTCTTGTCGTCCTTCTAAAGCCCTTAAAAGTGTCACCTCATCGGCATACTCAATATTGCCACCAGCGGGTATACCTCTTGCAATGCGGGTGATCCGAAGGCCTGAAGGCTTTAACAGTTTGGCGATATACATCGCCGTGGATTCCCCTTCTAGCTTAGTGCTCGTCGCAAGAATCACCTCTTGGATTTCTTCGTTCTTTTTAAGCCGCTCGAGTAGGGCGGGGATGTTAATATCGTTTGGGCCTGTGCCATTAATGGGTGAAATGACGCCATGCAACACGTGATACAGACCTTTATATTCCTGCATCTTCTCCATCGCCACGACGTCCTTATGCTCCTCCACCACCATAATCGTTTGCCGATCACGGCTTGAATCGCGGCAAATGGAGCATGGGGTGATATCGGTAATGAAGCCACATATTGGGCAAACGGTTAACTCGCGTTTAATGTCAACAAGCGCCTTGGCAAACTTGAGGGTATCCTCTTCTTTCATTTTATCCGCCACATAGAACGTCAGCCGTTCTGCCGTTTTCGGTCCGATCCCCGGCAATTTGCTGAAACTTTCAATGAGTTTCGTAATCGCCTCAGGGTATTTCATCCTATCACCACCATTCCTACCTGACCGATCCAAGGCTACGAATTTCTCTACTAGAAAAAATGCGTCGAGACCTGTTAGCCATCAGAAAGGAAAGCCAGGCAGCCCTTGTGTATACGGTCTCATGATTTCTTCCGTCTTACGATCGACTTCAGCCATCGCTTGATTGAGAGCGGCGACTATCATATCCTCCAGCAATTCGACGTCGTCTGGATCGACCGCCTCTGGTGCAATCTTAACGGAAACGATGGACTTGTCTCCCTTTACCTGTACGGTAACCACGCCGCCAGCGGTTCCTGTAAAGATGGTATTTTCAAGTTCCTGTTGTGCCTTTAACATATCTTTTTGCATTTTTTGAAGCTTCTTTAACATTTGATTCATTGCTGTTCTCTCCTTAATTCAATATTTTGGCTAATTTAATATATTATAAAATAGTTAACCTATTCCTTGATTTCTATTATGTCTTCGCCAAAAATGTTCACGATTTCTTGAACCATCTTCGGTTCGTGTTCAAAGTTAGATCGGACCCGTCGAACGATTATCGGTTCTTCAATAGGAGTCAGTTTCGGTTCCTTAATCCCTTTTCGAAACTGAGCCATAAATTCTTTCAGCTTCCGTTGCCAATGCCGTTTGGGAATAACGACAATTGAAAAGGTTTCGCCAAATGCTTTGCGTAAAATATCTACCGCTTTTTCGTAGACATCCTTCTCATAAAAGCGGGCACACATCTCATCCTGTTCGTAAGACAAAAGGAGCTGATTATCCACGGATACGGCCTCCAGATTCCCCTCCAGCAGGAGTTGTTCAATGGCCATGTAGTCAAGGTCGGTCCCAAAAATCGTCGGCCAAGCCTGCTGGAGCCGCTCCCTTTTCTCCTTATTTCCGTTGTTTAAAATATATTCAATCTCTTTTATGTCAATATATCGCTCTTCAAAGTTTTCTGTATTGATGGAAAGAAGCCCTTCCTCCAAAGGTTTCGCTCCATCGTCCTGTTTTTGATCTGCTTGTTTGGCGTATGGGGCGTCATTGCCATCTTCCACAGGATCCTCTTCGAACTCTAGTGGCAGCGTTTCGAGGGTTTCATCCGGATGGCTCGCTTTGTCATTGGACAAGTGATCGTCACGTTCACGCGATTGATCGTTCACCCCGGGCGCCCGTGTTGTTGCTTTTTTTCCATCTATAGCTTCATTAAGGATACCATCGATCTCGAACACTGCAAGTTCTAAGAAGACCCGTGGGGTATTAGTTTTTCTCATCTCGTACTGAATGTCGTTCAGTTTTGAAATAATATCATATAGGAGCGATTCATGAAGCCGACCGGCAAGGGCGACCGTTTCCTCACTATGATGGGTAACCAGTTCTTCATCAAGAGTCGGCAATTTTTGGATGAGGAAGAGATCGCGGCAGTAGTAAATGAGGTATTCGATGATTCGGAGCGGTTCTTTCCCGCGCGATACGAGTTTATTTAGCCGTTCAATCGCAAAATGGGGTTGTCCATCCACAAGGTCGGAGACAATCTGCCGCAATTCGTTTTCAGACACCGTACCCGCTACTTCGTGTACGTCGTTTTCCGTAATCCGCGTCTCATCATCGCTATAAGATATGACCTGATCGAGGAGCGACAGAGCGTCCCGCATGCCCCCGCGTGCTGACTGGGCGATTGCCATAAGGGCTTGATCTTCAATGTCAATGCCTTCTGCCTGCACAACCTGTTTTAAACGCTTCAGAGTATCTTCAATCGAAATCGATCGGAAGTCAAACCGCTGACATCGGGAGATGATGGTTGCCGGAATTTTATGAGGTTCCGTCGTAGCCAAAATAAAAAGGGCATGTTGAGGAGGTTCTTCCAGCGTCTTCAGCAGGGCATTAAAGGCCCCCGTTGACAGCATGTGCACCTCATCGATAATGTACACTTTATAGCGTCCGGTTGTCGGGGCAAATTTGATTTTTTCCCGTAATTCGCGAATCTCGTCCACGCCGTTATTGCTCGCTGCATCGATTTCAAAAACATCGTTATCAAATCCCTGGTTGATACTCAGGCAGCTCGGGCACTGGTTACACGGCTCACTGGTCGGGGCATTCGCACAGTTGACCGCCTTGGCAACTATTTTAGCTACGGTTGTCTTCCCTGTCCCGCGTGGGCCGGTAAATAGATAAGCGTGGGAGATTTTATTCCGTTTCAAAGCATTCTGCAGGGTTTGGGTAATATGGCGTTGCCCCACGACTTCGCTAAAGGTTTGGGGCCGATACGTTCGGTAGAGGGTTTTATAGCTCAAGGCCATCATCTCCTTATAAACTCATTGTTTATTATAACATAAATTCCTTGCGTTTAATATAAACATCGCGTGTCTTTCATTTATCTTTTATAAATAATGTGTTAAAATGGAAACATGAATGTGCAGGTGAAGACCATGGTCCTTAACACTAAAGTCGCACTCATTGGCCCAATTGACGAGATTGATCGCCTGACAAAGGCGATGGAGTCGTTGGTTCAAAGAAAAGTGGATGCGGATTCTCCTTTTTATCCACAGAAACTTTATAAAAGGATGCGGGGCTTAACCATTGATCGTACGATAATCGAGCAAGACCGCAAACACCTCATCCTTTCGTTTCGTTGTCACGTTCAATACATCGGAGACATCCTCAAAGGATTTCATTCCTATCCAGTAGACGTTTGTGCCTTTAGCGAGAATGAGCGCCATGGTATATGGATTGTGACACACCTCGATACGATCATTACCCATAAGTTCATTCCTCCCTGGGCAATCCAGCGGATCATTCTGAACTACATGGAGAATACCAATTCCCCAATCATGCTCGATAGCTATCGGACGATTACGTTCGATCGCCACGCCAAACATCTTGTCATCCGGGGGGAAAAGCTCAGCGACGAGGATCTCATGGCGATTTTCTTTACGGAAACCATGAGAGGAAAACCCATCTACCATATCCTTTCTGATTTCACTATTTCCTTCTATCAATCATGCATAAATCGGTATGAGGACCTATATGTTAGTATTGAAGACAAATGGGAAGGAGAGGGAACCTCGCCACTCGGCCTATTCATCGTTACATTCGGCGTATTTGGCATTATCGTCCTATTCTTATATTTATTAGGATACATCTAAACTTTATCGCAAAGGAGGCGTATCGACATGCAATGCCCAATTTGTGGATCTAAGCTTGTTACCGAAGATATGTACCTTTATACATGCATCAACTGTGACACATTGTTCACCATAGAAGAACTAGAAGAAGAAGCTTACGATGACAGCGAAAAAGATGATGGCACGGTAAAACGTGGCGAGTCCGAATGAAATGGCTCAATCCGACATCAATAAGTCACTCTATCAACAGATTGAAGCGGAAATCGCTCAAAACAAAAAGGCAAACTATTATAAAACGATTGCCATTCATTCCTATGATCGCACGACAAAACGGACATTAGACCTTTTGGTAGAGAAATACGGTGGCTTTATTTATCGAGATGATCACCAAGTTACCCTCTTGATCAACTTTTCCAACCTCGCCCCTAAGCACCAAACCCAGATCAACCGCAAAATTTTCCGCAAAATTACCGAACTTGAACAACGGCTAAACGACGTCGTCCGCACCATTCAAGAACTGAAAGAGGAAAAGTCAACTTACTATGCAAGTTACGCGGACTACTTCCCCTCCATAGAAGATATTAAGCATGATTCGCGCAAGCTCCAAGAACTGATCGATGAGGTGATCCAGAATAAGGAGGTATAACAGGTTATATCTCCTTTTTTTATTATAATGTTTAAATTAATGTTCAAAAGCGCCATCTTTTCTCATACACATAGGTATAGAAAATGACGACAAAGGAGGAAAGGATGGCCTTATCACCTTATCTCAACATCCTCTTACCGTTTTTATCCGGTTTCGGAATTTTCCTCTACGGCATTTATTTACTAGGGGAGACCTTACAAACACTAGCGGGCGCAAAACTCAAGTCGTGGCTCGAGAAGGCCACCGATTCCCCCTATAAAGGAGCTGTCATTGGAACGGTCCTTACCGCTATCCTTCACTCCTCATCCGGAACGACAGCTCTTACGATCAGCCTTGTCAGGGCAGGGCTCATGACTTTCTCATCATCCATTGGGATTATCCTAGGGGCTAACATCGGAACGACTTTCACTTCTCTCTTAACGGGGTTGAACATCGCCCTTCTCGCTCCTTTGATGCTCAGCGGTTCCGCTCTTATCATCTTTCTTACTAAAAGCGAACGGACGAAACAGCTTGCAAAAGTCTTTTTTGGTTTCAGCCTTCTTTTTATCGGGATGGAGCTCATCGATCAGGGCCTCAGCCAAGTCGCTGGAAGCGATCGTTTCCAGTCGCTGCTTCTCTCGTTTACCGACCGGCCTTATGTCAGCCTTCTGGTCGGCACCGTTTTAACGGCCCTCATTCAATCTTCCACGCTAGCCATCGGCATTCTGCAAACCGTTTACGCCAATGGCCTTATCGATTTCCGAAGCGCATTGCCGCTCATCTTCGGCAGCAACATCGGAACAACGATCTCGCTTGAAATTTTTGCCGCCACGGGCTCCGTTGAGGCTAAGCGGACTGCCTTATTTCAAGTCTTGTTTAATGCGTTGGGTGCCTTGCTGTTTATGATCCTATTCAATCCTTTTTATGGGCTGATGCTACATCTCATCGAGACTTTTTCACTTTCTCCGAAGATGAGCATCGCCATTGCCCACTTCCTTTTCAACCTTCTCACCGCTCTCATGGCGATTGGCTTTACGCGGGAAATGGAACGCTTCATGAAGCGGTTGATTCCTTAAGGCGATGATTCGGCTTATGACCCGTCATGCGGTCATGAGTCTTTTGTTTTTTGGGAAGTATAAATAGTGTTATTAAATGATTATTAACGTGTTAAGTTTTTGTAAAGTTCATTGAAAAAGTAGGAAGAATCAAAAACATATGTTAATATATTCACGAATATGGACAAGAAGTAATAGGAGGACCCTATGAATACCATGATACTCGCTACTAGTATAGACTGGCCTGGGATCATTTTCGGCCTTCTCGGCGGATTGGGATTATTCCTCTATGGCATTTACATCATGGGAGAAGCGTTAAAAAAACTCGCCGGAAACCGATTAAAAGAGATAATTGAGAAACTAACGGGAAACCCCTTTAAAGGATTACTGGTGGGAATGGTCGTGACCGTCATCATTCAATCCTCTTCGGCTACGACATCCATTTCCATTAGTCTCATCCGTGCGGGACTGATGACGTTGCCTCAGGCAATTGGCGTCATTATGGGAGCCAATATCGGAACGACCGTGACTGCTTTCCTCATCGGTTTAAATGTTACCCGCTATAGCTTCCTCTTTATTGGGATTGGGGCATTTCTCATCTTTTTCTTCCGAAAACGGATGGTTAAAGAAGCCGGCGTAGCCCTCTTTGGTTTTGGCCTTTTGTTTTTCGGATTGGATCAAATGGGTGCGGGGATCAAGTCCCTCGCTGAACAAGCCGTATTTAATGATTTCATGTTGCGGTTGAGCAACAATCCCATACTGGGGTTAATGGCCGGAATCATCGTCACAGCAATCGTCCAATCCTCATCCGCCTCAACAGGTATTGTACAAAACCTTTACGCCAATAACCTGCTGACCTTAAAAGGAACGCTGCCTATTCTTCTGGGGAATAACATCGGAACGACGATTACCGCCGTTATCGCGGCGATTGGAGGATCCATTGCCGCTAAACGGGCATCTATTTTCCATGTCCTTTTCAACTTTTTTGGGGCGATTATTTTTTTAATCCTACTGAATCCTTTCTATGAACTCATCAATGCGATACAGGAGTGGTTAATGAACCATGCAGCAACAGGACAAGCTATCAATGTCCCCGAAATGACCATCGCCTTTGCCCACATCATCTTTAACGTATCCGTCACGCTCCTTCTCATTTGGTTCGTCAAACAGATCGAGGCCCTGATCATCCGCCTCGTGCCGGGGACAGACCACCCCTATGGCACGTTTAGCGAAGATATCTTAAACGAAGGGCTCGCCGCCAAATCGCCTGCTTTGGCCCTAAAGGCTAGCGCAACGGCCATTGAACATATGGCTAACGCCGTCAAAACGATGTATAAACTGACCATTGATTATGGAAAAACACGGGATAAAAAATGGAAAGAGGAAGGGGAGGAACAGGAGTCCATTATTAACGCCATCGATCGGTTAACCCATGAATACTTAGTCAAGGTATCCGCATCGGTGACAGAAAAACAATCGAAGACGTTATCCCGCTACATGGACACGATTCGTGACCTCGAACGCATTGGCGACCATTGCGATAACATTTTAGAAATTTTTGAACACATCTACGACAACAAAAGCTCCTTTTCCGAAGAGGCCTGGCAAGACCTCGATGAGATGTTCCATTCCGTTGGCCAGATGTTGGAATGGGCTATCCAAGTCATCCAGACTGAAGATTTGCGTTTAGCGGAAGCCATACTTGAACTCGAAACCCAAATCGATCGGTTAGAGAAAAAAGCCCGGAAACGGCACACGCTTCGCGTGAATGAGGGAATCTGTACGGCTGACGTCAATGTTGACTTCATCGAAATCCTCTCTAACCTTGAGCGGATCGGCGACCACTGTAGCAACATCGCGGAATACACCATCAACAAGGATTATTATGTCATCATCGATGAGCCCGAATACGACTTTGCAAGACGCAAAGCGACCCATTGATATATCGCCTGTTTGGCAATGACATTTGCACATGCGATCAAAACCATGAAAAAGGCTCATCATGCCATCCAAATAAAAAACTAGCGCCTTGCGCTAGTTTTTTTGTTGTTGGGGTAGCCGTTCAAAGACAAGGGTGAACGTGGTCCCTTCATGGAGTTTGCTTTTGACAGCAATCTGCCCGCCATGGGCATCGACCACCGATTTAACGATGGATAGGCCTAAACCGGTTCCCCCGGTTTGACGGGACCGATCTTTATCCACCCGATAAAACCGTTTAAAGATATGGGGGAGATCCTCTTCAGAAATACCGATTCCTTGGTCTTTAATCTCGATATACACATGCATCGCATTAGACCAGGCCCGGATCGAGATGTTCTTTCCTCGCTCGGTATAGTTCACGGCATTGACGAGCAGGTTAATAAGAGCGTGTTTCAGCTGCTCTTCATCGCCATACAAGGTTAATCCCTCTTCAACATCCACGTGAAGGTGTTGCGACTTGGCTTTTACTTGGAGCTTAACCTCGTTGACGGTATCGTCGATTAACCGTTTCACATCGAACATCTGAAAATTAAGGTTTATGTCGCTCTCAAGTTTCGAAATCAGGAGGATATCCTGAACAATTTTTTCCATCCGTTCATTCTCTTCGTGGATCATCCGTAAAAACTCTCGCGCCGTTTCGGGATCGTGGGGGCGATCTAAGAGGATTTCCGTAGCCCCTTTGATGACAGAAAGAGGGGTCTTCAGTTCATGTGAGGCGTCAGCCAAAAATTCCCGCTGCATTTTTTCAAACCGTTTTAGTTCCGTCACGTCCGTAAAGATAAACAGGATTCCCGCAAACCGCTCCTTGAAATCCTTAATCGTGACGGCATTGGCATAGTAGTAGCGATTGTTGACCTCAATGGTCTCGCTATGCGATAATTCTTTAGTAAATGCCTCGTCAATAAACCGATATACCGTCTTATTCGAGATGAGCTCATACCAGTCGTTCTTCTTGACCCGTGCCTGAAACTTCTTAATAAATTGGTCATTCACATAACGAATCCGGCCATCGATATCGACATAAATAATCGGACTCGTGATGTAGCCCGTTAATAGTCCGATCATCATCTCGTCTTCAAGATTTTTCATGGCCATCTTTTCCATCTGTTTGGCCAAGCGGTTCACATTCGCATTTAAAAGCTTCGTCTTTTGGCTTGATGTATAAATCCGCATCCCCCGTACTCCCGAAGCGATGCTCTCCAGCGTTTCGTTTACGCGCTCGATATCGTGCAATAGCGCGTAGAGCCGATAAAAAAGCAGCCCGTGGCTGATAACTAGGAGAATGAAGAGGATCAGGCCCACGGATAACGGAACGACGTCATAAAAGACGACCAGCCCAATCAAGACAACGGACAGGACAAACGAGAAAAGAAGTAATCCTCTACTCTTCATCGCTCGGTTCCTCTAGTCGATAGCCGACACCGCGCACGGTGACGATTTCGATGGTACTATCGGCGAGCTTCTCACGCAATTTAAAAATATGGACATCAACGATCCGCGTATCGCCATCGTATTCAAATCCCCAGAGCGTTTCGAGGAGGACATCACGGGAGAGGGTGATCCCTTTATTCTTCATTAAATATACCAATAGTTGGAATTCCTTTTTCGTCAAAGGAATGAGCTCATCATCGATATACGCTTCGTAACGCTTCAGGTCAACCGAGACGTTGCCTACCTTTAATTTATCGTTGAGATTCTCGCCTTTTCTCCTTAAGCCGGCGCGTATTCTTGCAAGGACTTCACGGGGTGAAAAGGGCTTGGTGATGTAGTCATCCGCTCCCGCTTCTAAACCCGTCACCTTGTCCATCTCATCCGAACGAGCGGTCAACATGATGATGTATACCTCCTTGTTTTGTTCCCTCAACCGCTTACAGAGGGTAATCCCGTCCATCTTCGGCAACATGACGTCGAGAAGGATCAGATCGTAGTCGCCGGTAGTGGCCATCTGAAAACCGACATCGCCACTCGATGCCACTTCGACTTCATACCCGGCCTGTTGGAGGTCATAGGTTAAAAGCCGTTGAATCGACTGCTCGTCTTCTATAATTAATATTTTTGCCATCACGACACCTCGTTTTGAAAGAGAAGCTGTTACTTTCATTTTACAACATTCTAAGATACAAGTAAATTTATTCTCCAGAATAAAGCCGTTTTATATCGTTGAAAACGTTTCATCTTTCGTTAAACCTGCCGGCATCGAATATACGCAAAACTCCCCTTAGTACCCCTTACCCACATGAGTAAAGACGCTTAAGGCTGCTTCCGTCAGGACCTGACCTGGTTCACGCTCACCCATTGGATAAGGGGTACTAAGGGGAGTTCTTTTCTTTAATTATTATATGTGACATTGGTTAATTATTCAAGGTTTTTTCTCTTCCTTAAATTTCTAAAGAACTCCTTGAGGAGCAACGAGCACTCTTCCTCTAAAATGCCATACTCGTATTCGACCTTATGGTTGTACTTCTTTTCATCTAAGAGACGCTCCACAGAAACGACCGCTCCCGCTTTGGGATCGGTTGCGCCAATGTACACCTTTTTAATGCGGGATAGGATAAGGGCGCCTGCACACATCATGCAAGGTTCAAGCGTCACATACATCTCACACTCATCCAACCGCCATGATCCGAGATAGCGGCAGGCTTCTTCTATGGCTTTAATCTCCGCATGATGGGTGGCGATTTGGCTCGTCTCGCGGGTATTGAAGCCGCGGGCGATGATCTCGCCCTTATAGACGATGACCGCCCCAACCGGCACTTCATCGAACAACAGGGCTTCTTGGGCTGCCTTCAACGCTTCCCGCATATAATATTCCTTCGTTTCCATGGTATCACGTCCTTCAAGCTATCCCTTAATCAAAAGTTTGGGCTTGTCCGGGACTTCATGGCAGTGACGGCACCGTGGTTCATAAGATTCTTTGGCGCCGACGAGTACCACGGGATCATGATAAGAAGCCGGTTTTTGATTCACTAACCGTTGGGTGCGGGTCGCTGGCGCCCCACACTTCGTACAAATTGCCGTTAATTTCGTGATGAGTTCGGCACGTGCTAACAACTCTGGCATACAGCCAAAGGGTTCTCCCCGGAAATCTTGGTCCAGCCCCGCAGCGATGACCCGAATGCCGCGATCCGCAAGGTCGTCGAGGACTTGGACGATGATGGAAGGAAAAAATTGCACTTCATCGATGGCAACGGCATCGACCGTCTGATCGATAAAACGATAGATTTCCTCCGGATCTTCGATAACGATCGATTTCACGCTCTCTCCATTATGGGAGACGACATCATCCTCGCTATATCGGTTATCAATAGCCGGTTTAAAGACCAAATAGGTCTTCTTCGCATACTTAAGGCGGCGAATGCGCCGAATGAGCTCCTCCGTCTTACCGGCAAACATGCCCCCTGTAATCACTTCGATCCAGCCATTTTTTCCTTGTTCGTACATTTTCCGACTCCTCTCACCACAAATTCATCCATTATTTTACCCAATACGACAGGGGGGGCGCAATGAATTTTGTGAAAAAAGGCTGCAACGCAGCCTTTCCCAAATCACTATTCTTGATTGTCGGATAAACCGTACTTTTTATTGAACCGTTCGATACGGCCAGCCGCTACCGTATGTTGTTGCTTACCCGTATAGAACGGATGGCAATTGTAGCACGTATCGACACGGACTTCATCGAGCACCGTTCCGATCTCAAACTCATTACCGCAGGTAATGCATACGGCTTTCACTTTTTTGTATTCCGGATGAATTCCTGGTTTCATGATTTTCACTCCTTCCGCCCTGAATAGTATTGCCATTCAGAGTAAGTACTCTTTTCTCAATTACTAGATTATTATACCACATCCTTAATATAAATCAACATTTATTTTGTTGAGGTAGATTTTTTATATTTCCTTATTATCTAATCGCTCAAACGGATATCTCCACCAATGCCTCGAATTTTTTCGATAACACGGCTATAACCTCGGAAAATATGTTCCGCCTGTTCGACGACCGTTTTGTCATGGGCGAGCAGTCCTGCAATAATGAGCGACATCCCGCCTCTTAAATCTGTGGCTCGGACGATGCCGCCTTTTAAAGGCGTTGGCCCATAAATGGTCGCCCGATTGTGAGTGACGTCGATCTTTGCGCCTAGTCGGTTCAATTCGATACAATTTTTAAACCGTTTATGGTAAATATGGTCAATCACCGTGCTCACGCCACGGGCTTGGGTTAAAACCGCTGTGAAGGGTTGCTGGAGATCGGTCGGGAAGCCTGGGAAGTAACTCGTCTCGATATGAATGGGGCCAATCACCGGTGAGGCTATCACTTTTAGCTTATTCGTATAGATCCTAAAACGGACTCCGCTTTCGATGAATTTGGTTATCAAGGCATTATGATAAATGGGTTCAAAATGAATAATGTCCACTTCCTTGCCCATTGCGGCAGCCATAAGGGCGTAGGTCCCCGCTTCAATGCGATCAGGCATGATCCGATAGGTAATCCCTTTTAGTGCCTGAACGCCCTCAATGACGATGGTGGATGTGCCCGCTCCGGTAATCTTTGCTCCCATCCGATTTAAAAACTTGGCAACGTCCACCACTTCAGGTTCCTTCGCCGCGTTATCTATTGTCGTTGTCCCCTCAATGAACACACTGGCAAGCATGGTATTGATCGTTGCGCCCACGCTCGGGATCTCAAAAAAGATCTTCGCGGGCAAGAGCCGCAGGCTTTGGATTTCCAGATGGTCATCAAAGACTTGGACCTCACAATTCAATCGTTTGAAAGCTTTGAGATGGAGATCGAAGGGGCGATTTCCAAGATCACAGCCACCTGGCATCCGAATGTTAACCTTTTGAAACAGAGAGAGATAAGTGCCCATTAAATAGTAGGAAGCACGGAATTTAGAAACCGCTTCATGGGTAATCGCCACATCCTGAATATTGGAAGCATCGATTGTGATTGTTTCCTGTTCCCGTTTGACAATAACCCCAAGAGATCGTAAGATGGAAAAGAGGTTCTCCAGATCCTCGATTTCTGGGCAGTTGAGCAGGGTGACCGTGCCCTTTGCCAGTAGGCTCGCACAAATAATGGGCAGAGCAGCATTTTTGGAACCGCTGATCCTAACCTCTCCCTCTAACACGTTACCCCCTTGAATGATGATCTTTTTCACGGTATTCCTCCACACCTATCGAAGTTTCTACCCTATATGTATTGTCCTAGGCGCTAAAATATGCCATCACCCAATCGCAGGAGGAACGCCCCGTGGTAGATCGGATAAGCGGGGGCATACTGAAAATAAGGATAAACCGTTCTTTTGAGTTTATTTTCACAAATAAATCGTATATAATAGAGCCTGTAAATACAGAGGAGGCCATTCGGTATGAAAAAGTTGACAACATTGGTGACGGTTGTTTTTTTATTACTGTTTATGTTAACCAATACCATCGAGGCTAATGACCAATCCGAGGGACTAAAGAACAGTAGAAAAACGTTTATTGACTATTTTGATACGACACTGGTTTTTGATATCTATGCGGAAAACGAAGTCCCTGATGAGCACTGGAACGAGATTGAAGCCATTTTAAAACGTGTTCAAAACACCTTCGATCGGATGGAAAAGGATAGCGAGCTGTATCGGCTTAACGCTTCGGCAGGCGGCGATGCCCCTTTCCCCGTATCCAAGGATCTCTACGTCGTCATCCATCGGGCATTTGAATTCGCCGATTTAACCGGGGGAAAATATAATCCAGCCATCGGCCCCCTTTTAGACCTATGGGGGACACCCGGTGCAGTGACCAAAATTCCAACCGAGCAAGAAATCGAAAGCATTAAAAAGCTCTATGCTTATGATAAAGTAAAGGATAAAATCACATGCCATGAGGACGATGAAGGAAACTATTCCATCCATCTATTAGAAAAAGGAATGGCCCTTGATCTCGGATCCATCGCCAAAGGATATGCGGCGGATCTGTTGCGCGACAAGATAAACGCGTTAGGTTACGAGCATGCCGTCATCGATCTAGGCATGAGCAGCATCAGCCTTATCGGCAACCGTCCGGAACCGCTGGAAAAAGGAAACGATAACTGGCGAATCGGTTTAAAAAATCCGAATCCCTTATTCTGTAATAAGAAAGGCGAATGCCAAGATCGGATCTTCGGGGCGATTGAGGTAAGCGATGTCACGATTACCACAACCGGCACAGACCAACGTTTTTGGTTTATTCCCAACGACCCCGAGGGAAAGAAATACCACCATATTCTCGATCCCGATACGGGCTTTCCCGTTCACAACATCATCGAACAGGTCACCGTTATCTCGGAAGATGCCACTTTGGGCGATGCCCTCTCCACCTCCCTAAAAGCGGTGGGAATCAAAAAGGGATTGGAAATCGTGGAAACGCTGAAACAAAAGGAAAACATTGAGATTGAGGCCATTTTCCTCACGTATAACCGTGAAATTTACGTGACCTCAGGCATCGGCACAACCATTCCTTTTACGATTTTACACGACTCCTTTAAGATCAAGGATATTTCAGAACTCAAAAATGAAGATAAAATTATTCATTACGAACGGCCAAATAATGTGACGAAACCCCTTCTTATGGCGCTTGGCATCATGGCCGGAACCTCTCTTGTGATTGGTGGGGCCGCCCTCATCGTCAAAAAAGTGCGTGAGCCATAAACCGTTAACGAAAACGGGCTGAACCGGCATTCTGCATGAAGGATGGTTTCAGCCCTTTATATTTCCAGAAAAATAAACATTTAATTGTGCTAATTTTCAAACCCATCATGATAATCCAGCCCATCTTCAATTGCCGTTCAACGGATCCTCGGGTAGGGGATCTTTTTGTTTATGCTTGCCGTTACAACAGGATGAAACCTTTTATTAGGCATAAGCCCAAAATAAAAAAGAGGCTGCCCAATTGTTTAAATCAGCCCCTTAGAAAATGAGTTGGCCTCATGGTTGCTGTATCGTCGTATTTTCCGGGTAGAATTCGCTATAGTCGAACAGGTTTTCAATACGATTCAGCATATAGTAGCCTTTGCGGTTGTAAATATCCTTGCGATTAAACGTGAATTTCGTATTATCCAGCTGTCTGACAATTCCTCCGGCCTCTTCCACAATGAGGACCATCGCTGCGATGTCATACTCCTTCGTCCCCATGCCAAAACGGTAGAAGGCATCGATGTCCCCTTTTGCCAGGTAACACCCTTTGAGTGAGGAGCCTAAGGTTTGGACGCGTCCGATGCGATCTTTATATTTTTCGTAGAGGGCCTCTTGTTCCTTCGTAAGGTGGGACCGGCTTTGGGCTAGGACGAGTTTATCTTTCCGATCGGAAACACGGAGCCGTGTGATCTGCCCATCTTTCTCCATAAAGCTCCCTTCGCCTTTAACGGCATAGAACAACTCGCCCATGGCTGGGGCATAGATTACCCCGGCGACCACCTCATGCCGAAAACTGAGCGCGATATTAATCGTAAACTCGCCATTTTTATTCACAAATTCCTTCGTCCCATCGATCGGATCGATGATAAAACAATAGTCGTGTTCCAAACGCGACAGGTCATCGGCCGTTTCTTCTGACAAGAAAGGAACATCAGGAAAATGGGTTTTTAAATGATCAAGAATAATGCGGTTGGAGGCGAGATCCGCTGCCGTCACCGGTGAATGGTCCTCTTTATAATTCACAGAGAATCCTGTTTCATATATTTCCATAATCTGTTCCCCCGCTAAACGAGCCGCTTCCTTCATCTTTTGCAGCGCCTGCGTGTAGTTCATCCTCTTCACCTCTATTTGTTTTCAAAGTATAATTTTATTATATCATATTCTTTGCGCAGATTTATTAATTTATCGATTCTCCTCTTAACCGATCATCCGATCATCTAACTACGGAACACCAAATCCCCATAGGTTGGAAAAGGCCACGAGTCACGGGGGACAAGGCACTCCATCGCATCGGCGATTTCTCGAAGCGCCTTCATAAGCGGGAGTACCTGGTCTTGATAGCTTTTCGCAAGTTCAAAGGTGATGGGGTCGCGTTGACGTTGGCTTAAGAGGCCTTGAAGTTGCTGGGTTAATCGGCTTCCTTCATCATAGAGGTGAAGAAGGTGGCCCAATCGCTGGCTTAAGCGGAGGGCCTTCCGCTCGAATCCGGCTTGACACACTTGGTTATATGCGCTTGCCACTTCCCTGATGTATCGCAAAACGGCGGGCAAGATGTCTTTTTCCATCATGTTAACCATGGTATTGGCTTCGATTTGCGCATAAGTGATATAGTGATTTACCCGCACCTCATAACGGGAAAGAATCTCAGAGCGTGTGAAGACACGATGCTTCATGAATACTTCCATGTTCTTCTCCGCAAGGAGGCATGGCAACACGTCTATGGTCGTTGGGTAGATGCCAAGTTCTCGCTTTTTCGCCTCTTGTACCCATTCTTCCGAGTAGCCATTCCCGTCAAAGAGAATCCGTTTATGCTGTTGAACTTCCCGCTGCAGAAGGCGTTTGATGTCATAGATGAGATGGAGCGAATGCGTGAGTTCATCAGCATAGGCATTCAAGCGGTCAGCCACGATCGTATTCAGGACGATGTTCGGTTCGGCAATGGATTCGCTGCTGCCGACCATACGAAACTCAAATTTATTCCCTGTAAAGGCAAAGGGGGACGTGCGGTTGCGATCCGTTACGTCCTTCAACATTTTGGGAAGCGTCACTACGCCAGTATCGAGATGATCGGCCTGTTTGCTGGAGAGGAGAGCACCCGCTTCAATTTGATTTAAAATATCGCGCATTTGCTCCCCAACAAATAGCGAGATGATGGCGGGAGGGGCTTCCTGCATCCCGAGCCGCAGATCGTTGGAGTAGGTGGCTGCGGATAACCGCAAGAGATCGGCATACCGATCGACGGCGCTGACGACTGCCACAAAGAAGAGAAGGAACTGCAGGTTGGCGTGAGGGGTGTCCCCTGGTTCAAACAGATTCACGCCATCGCTTGTCATAAGGGACCAATTATTGTGCTTACCAGAACCATTAAAATAGCTAAACGGTTTTTCATGAAGGAGGCATACTAAATCGTAACGGTTGGCCACCTCTTCCAGCACTTCCATTATCAGTTGGTTTTGGTCCGTGGCGATATTGACCGTCGCAAAAAGGGGAGCCAGTTCATATTGTCCAGGGGCTACCTCATAGTGGCGGGTCTTGGCAACAATGCCTAGTTTCCAGAGCTCGATGTCAATATCGCGCATGAAGTTCGCGATTTGGCGGCGAATGGATCCAAAATAATGATCGCTTAATTCTTGCCCCTTGGGCGGTTTCGCGCCAAAAAGGGTCCGGCCCGTATAGATAAGATCTTTCCGCTGTTGGTAGAGACGTTTATCGATCAAAAAATACTCTTGTTCCGCTCCAACGGTGGGCAATACCCGTTTCGGCGGATCACCGAACAGGGCCAAAATCCGTTTGGCTGCCTCTTCCAAAGCCTGCATTGACCGTAATAGCGGCGTTTTCATGTCAAGCGCCTCCCCGTTATAGGAACAAAAGGCGGTTGGAATGCAAAGCGTTTTTCCGCCATTCGTCTCCTTAATAAAGGCAGGAGACGTACAATCCCACGCCGTATAGCCTCGGGCTTCAAAAGTAGCTCGTAACCCTCCCGTTGGAAAGGAAGAGGCATCGGGTTCACCGATGGTGAGATTTTTCCCAGAAAACAATTCGATTGGCCGCCCCTCGTTATCAAGGGTAAGAAAGGCTTCATGCTTTTCACCGGTTCTGCCGGTCATGGGCTGGAACCAGTGGGTGTAATGGGTTGCGCCCAACGATTGAGCCCAGGTCTTCATCGCTTGGGCTACAGTATCCGCAATCGCAGAATCTAATGTTTTTCCATCACGAATCGTATGTTGGAGTTTTTGGTAGACACTTTCAGGAAGGGTCCGGCGCATCGCATCATCATTAAACAGATGAATGCCGAAAAGTTCTGTTGGCTTCGTCATGCTGTCCCTCTTTCATCGATTACTCTTTTTCTAATAGTTTTTCGTTATTTTGTAAACTTAATCAGGACTCGAGGGCGCAAGAAAAATAAAAAGAGGCTTTAACCCCTTAATCTTTTAAGACGCGATAGGAACTTATGACGATGACAGCTAAGCCAATGACGGACGTTATGATGAATAGGGCGATGACTGCGGCCTGATTGGTGGCAATCGAAAGATCGTAATCGATGACATACGGCAATTCGGTTTCGCGATTGGCGCGATCGATGACCGTCAGCGCATACTTGTACTTTTCATGGTTCTTGACATCATAATCGATGTAGGTATAACTATCTTTGGTCGGATCGTTTAGAAAAATCTTAACGATATGGTCTGGGTGTAGGATTTCTTCGATAGGGATCAGTTCATCAGTACTCTTCACCCGATACAACACATAATATTTGGCCAAATTTTTATACTGCTTCCGATGGCTCCACGAAATTTGAATCCCGCCGTTTACCCGTTTCACCTCAAAAGCCGGGGCTGGCAACAGATTTTCTTCGGCTTCAAATACCGGAACAGGAGGCAAAAAATAGGCTGAAGCGTAAAATCCGGTCATGACTTGTTGAAAAGTCGGATAGTCCTTATGATCCGCTAATGCCGGCAATCCGTAAAAGGCAACGCCTTGAATCTCGTCATACAGTTGATGAAGACGGAAATAGCTTTCGAGTTCCCGTTTGTAATCGTGCGATTCAAAGTGCGGATCGAATCCAATATAAAGATTGGGGCGCATCCGTTGTACGGATTGCGACACCGTGAATTTCTCCGCCCACTCCCGAAGGAGGTCCGCATATCCTTTAGGAGCGGATTCAAAACGGGCATTCAGTTTCGGAATGATATAATCGGCATAATAAAAGAGGCGGCTTTCATCGATATAAGGGGCATCGTCATGGATCGTCATCCCCAGTTGCATCGACGGTTTATAGCGGTTCATCAAACGTTCCAACTTATCTAATAAGTTATTCACCTGTTCCACTCGATATTGTTCTACCGTTTGATAGATCGCTTTCTCCTCATCGGTAAGCAGTTGATAGTCGAGATTTCCGACAAATCCTCCTGAAGGATAGAAGGAAGTGTCGAGATGGAGGGCATCGAGATCGTAGCCCGTAATCAATTCCTCAACCGTCTGGAGGAAATGGTCGATGACCGTTTGTTCCGCTGGATTCAAATAGAGTCGGTCATCCGCGCCGACAAAGACGTATTCCTCGTGATTGCGGGCAAAGTTACTGGCGCTTAACGTGCTCAGGATGGCCTCTTTCTCTCGGCCGCCTAAGGGTTCAGTAGAAACGAGAAACGCATTAACATAGCCATGAAACTCCATCCGCCGAGCATGGGCCTCTTCGATCATGAAGGCCAGGGGATCCCAATCCTCCACGAACTGCCCTTCCGTCCCAATGAGGAATTGGGACCACGGGTTATAGGAAGAGGGATAAAAGGCATCGAGTAGAGGGCGAATTTCAAAAATAATGACATTTATATGATTTTCCATAAAAGTATCCAGTAATTTCTTATAAGCTTGTTTAAAGCTTTCCACCATATCTTGAGAGGAAGTCCGCTCTATTCGCGGAAAGTCGAGGTTATCCCTTGTCAGTACATAAGCTGCCTTAAAGTAGTATTTATATTCTTTCGGTTCTTTCGGAATGAGAACCGGTTCATCGCTATGGTAGTAGGTCAGCGGCCGAGCCGGATCCGTGAACGAATACAGCACCTCAAGCTGGTCTTCTGCCTTCGTCGTCAAGGCAAAACAAAGGATAAACAGAAATAGGTATACCATTAGCGTGATTGACCGAATTCGTATTGTATGCCGCATCCTATTGGCCCCCTTGATTTGATGGACTTTTTTCTAAACGTTAATCAGTTTAAATACCAGTAAATGGCCTTTGTTCCCTTGAAACATCATTTTTAGCAGCCATGATCGGTTTCAAAATAATGGCTTAAGTGAAGTAAGCGTCCACAATACTTGTAACTTTATTATAACGTAACGATTGATAGAATAAAATACTAACCCTCATCCTTGAATCAAATGATCCTTTTTCTACACCTTTAGTTATACTCTGCCTTATTTGACAAACACTAAGAAAAAAGGTGGTGGTATGATGAGAGGACTCCTATCCATCGGGTTATTCTGCCTGCTTTGTATGTATACCTATATAACCTTTGCTGAACCTTCACCGAAAAATGAATCTCCCACTGATACCATGACAACCATCGATGAAGGCGTTTGGGATTGGTTACATGCTTTCGTTCAAGATCTTGGGGATGAGGTGATCCAGATCATCCAGGACCTGCGAATGGATTTATTTAAAACGATTATTCAACAGGAACAGGCCGATGAGCTTTACGAGGCGGGTTTCAGTTACCAAGACATCTTAAAACTCCATCTGTTAAGCCGCCTATCCCAGAAAGATATCGACGAGATTCTCGCCATCGAAGGGTCCGTCATCGTTAACGAGGAAGGGGTAAAACGCGTGAACCTTTATGTCCTCATCGATGCATTGGGGCTTTCCAATGAGGACATCAAACGTAAAATCCGTGACTTTGCAGAAGAATTCCAACTTATACCCAATGAAAAAAAGTAAAACGTCTTTTTATCATCCTATGGCATGAATCAAATAGATTTGGATTAAGAGGTGTGGGTTTTGATGATATGGCATAGAGATTCCTACTTTCCTCATGGCGAGGACATTTCCAAAGCCGATATGCTATAAATAGAAAAATTTTACTATTATTTTCCATCACCCGTCGGCTTAACGTGATATAATAAGGCTAATCACGTGTAGCATTAGAAAGGAGAACCTTATGGATCAAACCACACTTCGAAAGTATGCAGACTTACTGGTGGCAACAGGCGTCAACTTGCAGGAAGGACAAATCCTAGTTGTCTCCTGTCCCGTGGAATGCGCCCCCTTTGCCCGTCTCATCGCAGAAGCGGCTTACAAAAGGGGAGCCCGACAAGTTGTGATGAACTGGGGCGACGAACAGATTTCACGGCTCACGTACCTCCATGCACCCGATGACGTCTTCGATGAATTTCCTGAATGGCGAAAAGAGTTCTACCTCTCGCTTGCACGCAAGGGGGCTGCTTTCCTATCCATTGCGGCAGCGGATCCTGAAGCCATGAAAGGCGTCGACCCGAACCGCATCATGCGATCCCAAATTGCAGCCAACCAAGCGATTAAAGAATATGCCGATCGGATGATGTCCAACAAGAACCGATGGCTCGTCGCCTCGGTTCCCACGAAAGCCTGGGCCAAAAAGGTCTTTCCTCATCTAAATGAAGAGGAAGCCGTTGAAAAATTATGGGAGGCTATTATTCAAGCAACCCGAGCCGATCACGATGATCCCATTCAGGCTTGGAAAGACCACTCCGCTAGGCTCCATGAACGCGTCGAGTATTTAAATAAGATTCGTTTTAAGGAACTTCACTTCAAAAATAGCTTAGGAACGGATCTCGTGGTCGAGTTGCCGGAGAAACATTTGTGGGCAGGCGGTTCTGAAGTGTCTGCCGACGGCATCCCCTTTAACCCCAATATCCCTTCAGAAGAGGTGTTTACATTACCGAAAAAGGATGGGGTCAACGGTATCGTCTATAGTTCGAAGCCATTAAACTACCAAGGCCAACTCATCGATTCGTTCTCCTTAACCTTTAAAGAGGGGAAGATCGTAGACTTTACTGCCAAGGTGGGTTATGATGCGCTAAAAAGCCTTATTGAAACCGATGAGGGGTCTCGCTATTTAGGGGAAGTGGCATTAGTCCCTTACGACTCGCCCATTTCCAAGTCAAATATACTGTTCTATAACACCTTGTTTGACGAGAACGCTTCCTGTCACCTCGCAATCGGGCGGGCATATCCGACGAGCCTTATCGGCGGAAATGAGATGACAGCAGAGGAGCTCGCCTCACAGGGGGCGAATTATTCCATCACCCATGTCGACTTCATGTTTGGAACAGAAGATTTAGATATCATCGGAATAACGAAAGACGGAAAAACCGTCCAAGTCTTTAAAGACGGTAATTTCGTCATCTAACCAGCAGGGGTTAATATTAAGGCATGGTACACATGCCTTTTTATTTTGACAATTTAAAAGGGAGTAGATAAAAAAACGGCTCGCTCTTTAGCAAGCCGTTATCAACCGTTTGCATAGTTACTTCAAGATGTGCCATGAATAGATGACGAGTTCCCCATTCTCCATCCGATAGGCGATCTCGACAACCATCCCCACATTATGGTGAAGGGCAAGGTAATCGTCATTGGTGAATCGGTGGCTTAACCGTCCGTCATAAACTTTGCCATCCATCTCCAATTGAAGGATAAAGCGATCTCCTTGATATTGTGCACGGATAATGATGGCTTCGCCCTGTTTTAGCTCTTGAGCCTTTACATCTTTTGCTGACCCCAAAACGAACACCGCCATACCAATCATGAGTAGCATGAACACTATTTTTTTCATATTAACACCTCATCATTAGTATGGACGGATTCACCTTTTTTCCGCACTGGCAATTATTAACAATCATTGTTTTAAACCGTAAAGGTCAGCACCACAATTCCAATAAAGATCAGGTCAATCGCTAGCATAATGAGGAGATCGTAAAACAGCTTTTTCTTATACTGGGACCGATCCAAATAGATCCGGTGATCTTGGGTTACGTTTAGGATCTTTTTTTGAAAAAGATGGACATAGGGCAACAAACGGATCGGTTTTTGGCCTGCCCAGGAGATAGAAACGTCATTCAGCCGTTTCGCCTTGTCTGCACTCGTAATGTCCTGGGCAAGAAACGGACGGATGAGTTGCCGATCCCTGAAGAACCCTCGCAAGAAATAAGCGGTCATGTAAGAAGCAATGAAGGCGGCGATCGCAGCGATGATCCGTTCAACGGTCATAGCCATCACGCGAATTCCATTGCAGTTTAGCGGCAGTGAGCGTATTCTTTAAAAGCATCGTGATGGTCATCGGGCCCACTCCGCCTGGCACCGGGGTGAGGTAGGCGGCAACGTCCTTGACCTCATCGAAGATCACATCACCGTAAAATTTGCCATCATCAAGCCGTGTTGTCCCTACGTCGATGACGATAGCGCCGGGTTTCACCATGTCCTTACCTACGGTTAACGGGCGGCCCATCGCCACGACGAGAATATCTGCCTGTTTCGTATAGCGCGGAAGATCAACCGTTTTTGAATGGCAGACCGTTACCGTCGCATTTTCTCTTATCAACAACTGGGCAACGGGTTTCCCGACGATATTGCTGCGCCCGATGACGACCGCATGTTTTCCTTCAATCGGTTCCCCCGTCCGTTTGATCAATTCGAGGATGCCAAGAGGAGTGCAGGGAAGCAAACCGCTCTCACCGATCAATAGCCGTCCCATATTGACGGGGTGGAAACCATCCACATCCTTTAAGACGTGAATGCGGTTGATGACCTTTTGCGCATCAATCGATTTCGGAAGCGGCAACTGGACCAGTATGCCATGAACATCCGGATCGGCGTTGAGCCGATCAATCGTATTTAAAAGCTCCTCTTCCGTCGTCTCCTCAGGCAGGTGGATAAGCGTCGAGCGAATCCGAACCTCTTCACACCCCTTCTGTTTCCCTCGAACGTAAGAAAGCGAGGCCGGATGATGGCCGACTAAAACGACGGCCAGATGAGGCGTAATGCCGGTTGTGTCTTTAAATGAGGTGACTTCCTTTTTTAAGTCATGGCGAATCGCTTGCGCAATGGCCTTTCCATCGATAATCTTTGCTTGCATAAACCCAACTCCTTATCCTAATCAAAATTGTAGCACAAATGGGTTGGGAGTTAAACCTCTTCACATGAAATATACTTGAACAGCTTCTCGGCAACCCGCATTGGCCCTAGCTGCTCCTGTCCGGGTACGGCGAGGCCTGTTCGGATCTGGCCTACTTTTATATTTTTTTCAAAAAGGTGCCTAAAGTACAGATCGATCAGTGCAAGCGTCTGGCCCTTTCGCTGAAGGGGGCCAAACGGATTAGCAAAAAAGCTCTCTACAAGCCCTTTTTCGCTCGTCGTCCCTTTCGCCCGACGCGCCCCTCGGATGAATACCCACTTTGCCGTCTCCACATCATCAAAAATCTCGAGTTCTTCCCCCTCTTCGTAGTTATTCGCATAAAGGACTAAATCGATGGGGTATCCTCTGGTAATATCCGCATAAGTGGTCACAGGAAGCACGACCCGGGCATTTTCACGATCCGGGTTCATAAAAATACTCCGATCGATCTGGCGATAGGCGTACCCGATATCCAAGTCGTCTAAACGGATGAAGGCCCCGATTTCTGTTCCATAAGCGACAATTTCCCCGTCCTCAAGGGAAAAGGTCCCCATGTCGTCAAAGATGACGACCATATGTTTAATGTAATCTCCGCTTAATACCCTCAAAGCCTCGAGGCTTTCCGATTTGCCTGCCCCGCTATCGCCAATAATAACGATATTTTTTTCCTGGCCATTAAAAAGCTTAAGATTGACCATGGCTCCATGGATAGGAAGCTTCCCTTGCTCGATCATCCGGATGTTATGGAGCGTGAGAATCATCTTTTTCAGGTAGCCGAAGTAATCATAGGCCTCATCGTAGGATACATAGCCAATGACGACATCTCTCTCTTTGTCGTGATAAAACACGGTTTTCGATTCTTGATCTTTATATCCAAAAACATATAGAAGGTCGGGCTCACGATTTTTACAGTATTCCAAAGGGGCCAGTTCAAATAGGTTACTTAATGATAGGCCCAGGGGTAGGAAGTCTTTATGGAAAAATACGTAGGCCAATGAATGGCCGACGAGGGCGGGGTAACAGAACCACTCTTCGCGATGAAGTTGCAATCCGATAAGGGGGTTCTCATCCACCTCCACGAATGGGGATTCGCGACGATTCTGTTTTGGATAAAGAATCAGGGGCGGATTGAGGATAACCGAATCGATGAAAAGGACTGGCGATAGGCCTTTATAAATTTCTTGTTGGGACCAGCTTAATTTCTGCAGGACGACCGCTGCATTGACGCCTGCGTTGAGTTGCCGGAAGACGCGGATACGTTTGCCCGTCAACCGCGTGAGAATGGTCCGGTAGGTCGAGAGAACCAAATGGTTGAACTTGTCGATGGCCTCGATGAAATTTACCTTCTGTAGCCCTTCGCCGTAGTACCGGTTGTAGATGACACTGAACCGTTCGATCCGGCGCCAATAGTTATACAGCCCCTCTACCAATTCGATCAGGTCATCGGTATTCTGGAAAAGTTCGCGTTCCGATTCGCTATCACGGGCAATGTCATCCATTTCTAAACTGAATAAGAGCTTGATAATCCGTAAGATGTAATCCGTCACATTCCCGTTTTTAGCGCAGGTGGCGATGCGTTCATACGCCCGGCGGTGCCTTTTTTGAAAATGCGCAAGATAGCTATCCAGTATTTTCCGAAATCCCTTACTATTCAGCAAGGACTCGCTAGTGTCACAATAATGGGCGGAGAAATTTAAAATCGCTATATTGCGGCTAAAAGAAAAAGGGTTTTTCATAACATACCTCCCTAGGATTGGGACGGGAGAAACTCGCTAATCCTCGTAACCAACTCATCGACATCCTCTGTCGTAAAGGCCGATAGGAGCCCGATTCGTAACATCCGTTCCGCGTAAGGCCCTTGGCCACGGGATACCTGAAGATTATGCCGTTCATCCAAATGGTCCGTCAGTTTCACGAGATTGAGCGCCCATTCCGCTTTCGGGAGAACAGGCACGAGCGCATTTCCTCGTATAGCGGGATCCTTAACGAACAGCTGAAAGCCTAAAGCTTGAAATTGATCCTCTGTATACCGGCGCAAGCGTTCTTTTTCCGAAACAATTTGAGTAATCCCCCGTTCTAAGATCTCCGTTAAGGCAAGATCTAGGCTCACGAACAAAGAAATGGCTGGGGTGAAGGGCGTTTCCCCTTTTTTGGCATATTGCAAATACGTTTGATATTTGAAATAATAGGCTGGAAGCGACGTACGTTCCATCCGGTCCAATGCTTTTTGGGAAAGGGCCACGAAAGAAAGGCCAGGCGGAAGGCCAAAGCCTTTCTGGCTACTCGATAGGGCGCAGTCAATGCGCCACTCATCGAAGGAGAAAGGATGGACGATCAGCCCACTGATCGCATCGACGATGAGAAGCGCGTCGGTTTGATGAACCAGTTCCCCTAAAGGCTTTAAATCGTTCAACACGCCAGTGGATGTCTCATGATAGGTGACGAAAACCCCCTTAATGTCTGGATTATCGTCCATAGCCGCTTTCACGTCTGAAAGACGATAGGTCGTCCCCCAGGGGTAGTCGAGATGGAGGACACGTAACCCGTATAACTCGCATAAATCGATGAATCGTTGTCCGAAAAAACCCGTATTGATGACGAGGACGCGATCGCCTTTATCGAAAAGATTGACGACCGCCGACTCCATTGCTCCCGTACCCGAACTCGTGAGGATGATCACCTCATCCTTCGTTTGAAAGACGTCTTTCAGCTTACTCCTCACCTGGTAAAAAAGGGTATGGAAGTCTTGGGACCGATGATGAGGGATGTCCTTAGCTAATTGGATGCGAATGTTTTGGGGCACGTTCATCGGTCCAGGCGTAAATAGCTTTTTGGACATAGGTCACCCTTCTTTCTTACGCTATTATATGATAGCCAAACGCAAGGTGTTAAAATAACCCATAAACGTTTAAATCCTCATCCACATCCATCTTTAAAGCAGCAGGCTCTTTCGGTAGCCCAGGCATTGTCAGCATCGTTCCCGTTAGAGCCACAACGAAACCTGCCCCATTTGAGATTCTGAGTTCACGGACCGTAATGGTAAAATGGCGGGGCCGGCCGATAAGTGACGGGTTATCCGACAGGGAGTTTTGGGTTTTGGCCATACAAACGGGGAGACGATCCCAACCTTCCTGTTTAAACCGTAATAAATCTTTCTTCGCTTCATTGGTAAACTCGACGCCGTCGGCACCATACACCACAGTCGCAATCCGCTCGATCTTCTCTTCAAGGGAGAGATCCAACTCATAGAGGGGTTGAAAGGCGCTTTGTTGCTGCTCGAGTATTTCGAGGAGGCGTTTTGCCAGTGCGATCCCGCCTTCCCCTCCTTTTGCCCACACCTCGCAAAGTTCAATCGGATGGCCATGGCGGTTTCCCCAATGCAGGAGGGCATCCAATTCTTCCTTCGTATCGTGAACGAAACGGTTGATGGCCACGACATAGGGAAGGCCGAAGGCTTGAACCGTCCCAATATGCTTTTCGAGGTTTTCTACCCCTTTTAGGAGTGCGTCCACATTGGCCTCTTGAAGCCGATCTTTCGGTAGTCCGCCGTGCATCTTGAGGGCTCGGATGGTGGCGACGATGACAACGGCATCCGGTTTCAGCCCGCCGACACGGCATTTAATGTCGAAGAATTTTTCCGCCCCCAAATCGGCTCCAAAGCCAGCTTCTGTAATAGTGTAGTCCGACAATTTCAACGCCATTTTCGTCGCCAAAAGCGAGTTGCAACCATGGGCGATATTCGCAAACGGGCCGCCATGAATGATGGCAGGGGTGTGCTCGATCGTTTGAACCAAATTGGGCTTAATGGCATCCTTTAAAAGCATGGCGATGGCCCCTTCAACTTTTAAATCTTTCACTTTGACAACCCGATCGTCATAGGTGTACCCGACAACGATGTTGCCAATCCGTTCCTTCAAATCCTGGATACTGGTGGCCAAACAAAGGATGGCCATGATTTCCGAGGCAACGGTAATATTGAAACCATCCATCCGCATGACCCCGTTTGTTTTGGAGCCTACCCCGATAATGATTTCCCGCAGTGCCCGGTCATTAATATCCAGGCACCGTTTGAAAAGGATCCGTTTCGGATCGATATTCAACGCATTGCCTTGATGAATGTGATTATCAATTAAAGCACATAAGGTATTATTCGCGGTCGTAATGGCGTGGATATCTCCCGTAAAGTGGAGATTAATGTCTTCCATCGGTAAAACTTGAGAATACCCCCCGCCAGTAGCTCCCCCTTTTACCCCCATGACGGGGCCAAGGGAAGGTTCCCTAAGCGCAACAATCGCCTTCCGTTTCATCCGATTGAAGGCTTGCCCTAACCCAACCGTAACCGTCGACTTCCCTTCGCCTGCCGGAGTCGGCGTGATGGCTGTGACAAGAATAAGCTTTCCATCCTTCTTTTCTTTGAACTTTTTAAGCACTTGCAAAGACAGTTTGGCCTTATACTTGCCATATAACTCCAAATCCTCATCCTCAAGGCCAAGCGTTTCAGCGATTTCCTCAATCGGTAAGAGAGTCGCTTCGCGAGCTATCTGTAAATCCGTTTTCAACACCAAATAACCTCCTTCACACCATCCGGTGTGTTCCCTCATATCGACTATTTTTTTCTATTGTAACGAGTCGTACAGGTCGGATGCAAGGGAATTTGGCGTTTTAGCAAATGAATATTTGCTTTTTTATTTTCTTCCTGTTTTCGGGCAATGAAAAAGGGAGAAGTGCACCTTCTCCCTTTTGTTTAGAAAATGACAGGAGTGATGGTCCGCTCGATGTAACGGGCTTCAGCAATTCCCGTTAACCGGCCCTTATCGCCCACATGAAACGCACCCGATTCGATCACGTCATTCATCGCGGCTTGAATTGTGGCACCATCGAGATCCGATTTTGGCCAATCGATGATGAGGTTGTGGGTCTTGTTGTTTTCCGTCGTAAACACGAGATACAGTTTTAACTCGTTCATCATCTCACCTCCTCATTTTTTTCGTTTTTTTCAAGCCATCTACTCAGCAGCATCAAGACGGTAATCGACATCGACGAGAACCTCGGCAAGCGGCGCATTGTAAAGGCCAGCCAGGGTATTCGCGACACGATAGACCACGTCATCCGTCGCATCTTCAGCGAGATGTTTTATGGTCTTACGGATGCGCTTCGGTTCACCGTCCACCTCGGTTTCAAACACGAGGATTAACGACTTGCCCGCAAATGACTTCTGAGCCATATTGCCACCTCCTTTCACCCTATAAATAACCCTTCCTATGGAAAACGGGGAAAATAAAAAAAAGAATTTAATCCTGAATGGATTAAATCCTTACAGCTGGCTTTTATCAAACGGTTCGAATTGGATACCGGAAAAGTCTTCGTCAAAAACGATATGCCTTACCGGTTGATAACGATACTCCCTTAATAGGTTTTCCACTGTATCCTTCGTCACCGTCTCAATACGGTACCGTTTGGATTCCTTATTCGGATACATCAACCAGAAGATGCCATCCGGCTTCAAATATTCAATATACAGGGAGGACAACTGAAGCAGTTCATCGTTCGAAAAGCCGAAAATCTGAATGAAGTCATAGGCTAGCTTATCTGCCTCCGTATCATAAGAAATACAATGGGTATCGAGGAGGCTATAATAGGAGGAGGGCGCATTGACGATCAGTTTCGCATCCGTGATATCCTTTAATCTTAACGTTTTCAATAAGTCTAACAAAGTATCCCTCTCTTTCGGATCAACGCTGGTAAGTATAGAAAAGGCTAGGGAATCCTAGCCTCTTAATATCATAAGGATTATAGATGTTCTGAAGCCTTACCGACACTTCCGAACTCTTCCATCTTCACCTTCACGGTTTCAACGATGGCCACAGCGCCAGGGCCGATAATTTTACGCGGATCGTAAACCTTTTCATCCTTCGCCAGAATGTCGCGGACAACGGCTGTCCACGCCATTTGGTTTTCTGTGTTGACGTTTATTTTGGCCGTACCGCAAGCAATGGCCCGTTGAATCTGTTCTAAGGGAATGCCTGTCCCTCCGTGCAAGACGAGCGGGCGCCCCGTTGCCTCTTTAATTGCCAGCATCTCGTCAAATCCTAGTTTCGGTTCCCCTTTGTACGGCCCATGGACGGACCCAAGGGCAGGAGCGAGGGCATCGATGTTAGTTTCGTTCACCAGTCGGACACACTCATCGAGATCGGCATATTTAATACCACCGATGATGCCGTCCTCTTCGCCTCCAACGGTTCCGACTTCGGCTTCCACGGATACACCACGGGCATGGGCATATTCAACCACCTGTTTGGTCACCCGGATGTTTTCCTCAATGGGATCGTGAGAGCCATCATACATGACAGAAGTAAAGCCTGCATCAATGGCTTTCTTGCAACTGTCAAATGACGTCCCATGGTCTAGGTGGATTGCCACCGGCACAGTAATGGCCATTTCTTCCATTAAAGCTTTTACCATGGCGACCACCACTTTATAGCCGCCCATATAACGCGCTGCCCCTTCGCTGACCCCTAGGATGACGGGCGATTGCTGCTCCTGAGCGGCCTGTAAAATGGCCTTTGTCCACTCTAAGTTGTTGATATTAAACTGGCCAACCGCATACTTTCCATCTTTTGCCTTTTGAAGCATGATCGACATATTGACTAGTGACATGCGAAATGAACCTCCTTAATATATACACACCTATGATAACACCGTTTCTATAATATTTCTACTCTTTCAGCTTCTTTTTTCACCGTTTTGATACAGAAGCGCTGCGCCGATGAAATCACGGAAAAGGGGGTTGGGGCGCATGGGGCGCGATGTAAATTCCGGATGAAATTGCGTCGCCACAAACCAGGGATGATCCTGCAGTTCAATAATCTCCGCAAATCCGCTTTCAGGATTGATACCAGAGATGAGGAGGCCGCTTTTCTCTAGCGTTTCCTTATAGCGTGAGTTCAATTCATACCGGTTACGGTGGCGTTCGTAGATGACCTTTTCCCCGTAAGCTTGAAAGGCCTTCGTTTTCTCTTTCAGTTCACAAGGATATTCGCCCAGGCGAATGCCATTTTCAAGCGCTTGATCGCCAGTGATTGACGTGACGATTGGATACGGCGTATTTTCATCAAACTCCGTTGAATTTGCCTCTTTCCAGCCCAGGACATGGCGAGCGAATTCAATGGCTGCAAGCTGCATCCCTAAACAAATGCCAAAGAAGGGGATTCCTTTTTCCCGCGCAAAGCGGATGGCATGCATTTTGCCTTCGATCCCGCTTTGGCCAAAACCGCCGGGGATAATCACCCCATCGACTCCGTTTAAGGCATCCCGTATCGAATCCTCGGTAGCCGAAACGGCGTCGATCCACTTCAAGTGAACCTTTGCCCCATGGGCATAACCGGCGTGCTTTAGTGCCTCATGCACGGATATATAGGCATCTTGTAACTGCACATATTTGCCGACGAGGCCAATCGTCACTTCTTTTCTTAAATTTTTAATCGTATGAATAAGCTGTTGCCAATCCGAGAGGTCAACTGGCTCGTCCTTTAGTTTTAAATGTTGGCACACGTATCGGTCAAACCCTTCCTCATGCAGGGCAAGGACCGTCTCATAAAGGATTTCCATATCCCGGCATTCAATAACCGCCTCTTTATTGACGTCACAAAAGAGGGCAATTTTGTCGCGAATGCCATTGTAGATGGGGACCTCGGTCCGCAGGACGATGACATCGGGGTGGATTCCGAGGGAACGCAATTCTTTCACACTGTGTTGCGTCGGTTTTGTCTTGATTTCCCCAGCCGCATGGAGATATGGAACCAAGGTCGTGTGGATGTAACAGGTGTGATCAAACCCAACCTCCCGTCGGACTTGGCGTATCGCCTCAAGGAAGGGGAGGGATTCGATATCCCCAACCGTCCCGCCGACTTCGGTGATAACGATATCAGCGCCGCTTTCATCGGCAGCCAAATAGATCCGAGCCTTGATTTCATCCGTAATATGAGGGATGACTTGTACGGTTCCTCCGTTATATTCCCCTCGGCGTTCCTTTTCGATAACCGCTTGATAGATTTGGCCAGCCGTAATGTTGGCGTGACGCGTGAGCGATTCATCGATAAACCGTTCATAGTGTCCAAGGTCCAGATCGGTCTGACCACCGTCTTTGGTGACGAAAATTTCACCGTGCTGATAGGGGCTCATCGTCCCAGGATCCACATTGATATACGGCTCAAATTTCTGCATGAACACCTTATAACCTCTTCGTTTCAGCAGTTGGCCTAAGGCTGATGCCGTAATCCCCTTGCCAAGCGAGGAGACGACACCGCCAGTCACAAATATATATTTTGTCATGGCACACCTCCATTTGTAGTATGCGTCCTCTGGAAAAAAATAAAAAAAGCGCCTTCCCGGAGGAAGGCACGTTGTGCCCTTTTTTATATTACCAGATACCGGCTCAAATGACAATTCCTTCTATAAATCTGTGTCATCAAAGAAATCTTCATAGTCATCGGGGTCTTCTTCTTTGTAACTGTAATCGTCTTCGTCCTCTTCTTCTTCCTCTTCTTCTTCATACTCGAGGTCTTCGATAGTCGCCTCGTCATCATATTGGAATTGTAAACCCGCGACTTCATATTTTTGACGAAACTTGAGGTCCCATTTATCCCCGCCGACGTTGATGAACTTTCCGCTTAAGGACAGGTCGGCGTAAAATTGGGCAAGGCGTTCGTTCAGTTCTTCTTCGCTCATCCCCATCAGTTCGCTCACTTCTTGAGCAATTTTCTTAAAAGATTGCGGTGTTTTCTTCCGTAACATCAACTGTTCGGCAACCTCAAGCATGGACATATAGTCGTAGTCACTCATTATGCTCATCGCTCCTTTCGATTACATTTCTTCCGGTGCGCTGACACCGATGAGATTTAAGGCATTGGCCAGAGTAATGCGGGTAGCTTCCACCATCGCTAACAATTCCTGTGATTTTTCACGATCATCCGTAATGACCCGTTCCGCATTGTAGAAGCTATGGAATGATGCCGCCAGTTCCTGAATGTAGTTCGTCATCAGATGCGGCGCGCGCTTTTCTGCCGCATCGACGACGACCTTCGAGAAGTTCGCTACTTGCTTTAAGACTTCATACGCCTTTTCCGAATCGATCCGCGTATAGGAGGGAAGAAGGCGGATGTCTAGCCCCTTCTCCTCGGCCTGTTTGAGGATCGAACAGATCCGGGCGTGGGCATATTG
>DATCJW010000048.1:0-4827 GCA_036562595.1 Haloplasmataceae bacterium
ATCTTATTTTACAAGAAAAACGTAGAGAAATCTACGTTTTTCTATTTATAAGTACAATATTTAGTTTGTTGATTGTGGAAAACTCAATTCAAATAGGGGCTGTAAGATCTCAGAATGTACTTCTGAATTTCTTTACAGCTCCTTTTCTTTTTCCAACTGAGCCATATCTGCTTCATCGGATCGGATTGGGCAGATTTTGAAGCGAATAGCTCTGTTCGCCCTATTTAGCCTTTCTCATTGGCCATTGCCATTTGCCTAGTTTTTGTGTGACTTTTTCTTTAACAACAAATGAACGAAGTTGAAAGAAGGCGGTCCTTTCGCTGATTCAGATTCCAAAATAATTAATATGATAAAGTAAAACCGATTTAGAAAGAGGGGTGAAATATGGACCATTCTCGTCAACGAACTAATCCTGCTGATCCCAAGACAATCCGTAAATTCGTGAACCGTTTACCTATACCTCGCCAAGCCCTTCCCATAAACTACGATACCTGCAAAGGAAAGTGGCCTAAACGACCCTTCTACCGAATCTACATGCGTGAAAATTATCACCGCTTCCATAAAGATTTCCCATTGACGAAAATTTGGGGCTACAACGGAAAATACCCTGGCCCCATAATTGAGGCAGAAAAAGACGTTCCCATACGGATCCAGTGGATTAACCAACTGCCTGATAAACACATTCTCCCCGTCGATCGTAGCCTCCATGGCTGTGGCGACTCCCCAGACAACTGTGCGGTCGTCCATCTCCATGGGGCAAATGTCGCTTCATCGAGCGACGGCCACCCTGATGCCTGGTTTACACCAGGCTATCGAAACGTCGGCCCTAGCTTTTCACGCAAAATTTACGAGTATCCGAACCATCAACCTGGAGCCACCCTATGGTATCATGATCATGTAGGAGGCATGACGCGCCTTAACGTTTATGCTGGCCTTCTTGGCCTGTACATTCTTCGTGACCCACTCGAAAAACGCCTCAATCTCCCGCAGGGGGACTATGAGATTCCTCTCATCATCCAAGATAAGCAATTCAATGAAGACGGGTCTCTCTTCTATCCTGATAACGCCACGCCGCCTGTGGATAAACCGACCCCATCCACACCTTCCTTTTTCTTCGGTAACACCGTCGTCGTCAATGGAAAAATCTGGCCCTATCTTAATGTAGAACCGCGGAAATACCGCTTCCGCATCCTAAATGGTTCCAATACGCGCGCTTATACCCTCTCGCTCAGCAATGGTGGAAGCTTTATTCAAATTGGAACTGATTTAGGTCTATTACGCCGTCCCATGTAGTTATCCACCTTTACACTCGAACCGGCTGAGCGCATCGATGTCATTATTGATTTTTCAAAATACAAAGAGCAAGAGATTATCCTTAATAATAGTGCCGGAGGCCTCGATCCGGATGAGGACATGAGCGATATCATGAAATTTCGCGTGGTTCTACCGCTAAAGGGAAAAGACACGAGTGAAGTGCCTGAAGACCTATCCTTCTATCACTCCGTTAACCCGAATTTGGCTGTGCGTGAACGGACCATGCATCTTGTGGAATCCACCGATGATTTTGGTCGCGTCATCCATCTCCTGAATGGACGGCGTTGGCATGATCCAGTAACCGAAATCGTGAAAAAGGATACCATCGAAATTTGGCATCTCGTTAACCATTTCGACTTCCCACATCCCATCCACCTTCACCTCGTACACTTCGAAATACTGGGACGAAAACCATTTACTGCCGAAGACTTCGATGACCAGGGGAACTATATCTATAATCCTGATCAGCTTACCCCACCTCTTCCATACGAACAAGGGCTCAAAGATACGGTTAGCGCCTTCCCCGGGGAAGTCACCACCATTGCCGTCCATTTTAAAAACCACATCGGTCATTACGTCTGGCACTGTCACATTCTAGAACATGAGGACAACGACATGATGCGCCCCTTGAAAGTGGTTGAATAGGAAAGAAAGAAATAAAGAAAAAGGCGACGTCAATCGGTCGCCTTTTTCTGATGATATAACCGCTCTTTTTCTGTCTCTTGATTTTCCATAATAAACATGAATATTCCGTTGATTGTTTAACTGTGATTACCACTTATGTGTTCTATTTACAAATAGGAAATCGAGATGGCCTCGTTGACTACCAGTGGAATGTGCGAGTGGTTCACTTTTCTTCAAATCTAAGCATGCAACATTTCAATGAAAAATGGAATAGGTTTAAGTTATTTGCCAAGATTAAGGAAATTTTACAGTATGGGCCACGAAGATGATCTTCAATTAATAAAGTAGAGGCCCTTACCTATCGAGTTCCTCAATGGCTTTGTTGTAAGACCATAAGGCATGGGCCGTACAGTAGGCATAGACGTTAAGCACGTCTTCTTGTTCATCATCAACGAGAAAATCAACAATCGGTTGATCCCCCGCTTTTAACGTCTTAAATTGGAAGCCTTGATTCGTCTCCAACAGGACCCAGGCGATGCGGTGGATGTCCACCATCGGATGTGCTTCTTTTCCAATCGTAACGGTCACGAAGTGCCCAATTTTCCGGACTTGAATGGCATGCTCATCCTGGAACTCTGGATAGCAATTGGGGGCCAATACCGCCATCGCCTCCCCACAACAATATTTTGAATGGGTATGTTGAAAAAGATCGATGGCGATATCCTGGCAATGGGAACATTGAAGAATGTTCATGATCTTTTCACCTCTTTCCCATTTAGGATGACGGTCTCTAGATCATTCGGCCAGAATGAGCGGTCATTGGTAGAATTGACATTCTCCTCTGTAAACAACACGCCCACATACGGTATGTCGCTTTGATTAAGGCTTAAATATCTCAATCGATCGAGAGGTTTAAAACTACCTTTTAATTCACCTGAGATTTTGCCTTCAAATGACAGGCGTTCAAGATAATAGCTATTAGCGAATGTTTCAGGACTGATTTTGGTATCTTTAAGTACAATGAGTTCCCGGGTATAGGCAAAGGAACGATTTAAATCCTCATAGGGCATCGGAGTCAACACGTCATAGCCGATGAAAGGTACTACGACCCGTCGCAGACTATAACAGGCCTCTCCAATAAGCGGCCCATTGATGGATTCAATGCTGATAGGAAAAGCGATTTCCTCTAATATCGGTGCGTTTTGGATTACCATGGGTTCCGTTCGGGTGATGTTCGCAGGGAACGTAACCGTCTTTAAGTTTTGGAAACCATCGATATAGCCCTCGACAAGGGTATCTTTATACTCCTTTTCAAGGATGGTTAATTCCTCTAATGACGGAAAAAAACCATGTGCTTTTAGAGGTTTTTCTAAGTTTGGAATCGTAAGCCGAGTTAAACCGGGACAATAAAAGGCATCCTCAGCGACATCTTGAATCGATGGATCAATTTGGATTTCACGTATTGTGCCACAAGATCCAAAATATCCCTGTGGAACTACACCCCCGCCAACAATGCTCACACTTGTCAATCGGGTGGGCGTTCCCCCAAAAATCTCATCCAATCGAGGGCCTAATATCGGCAGTTGTATTGCTTCTAAAGTATCCCGAAGGGGACTTAAAGCGTGAGCTGGCAAGGTCAGCTCGGGATGAAGAATCAAACGTTCGATTTTCATCCCATTAAACACTGTAGGGGAAATATTGATGTCTTTCGTGTCGATCACCAGTTCCTTCAGGGTATTCTTGGCATTGTCTAAGGCGTTAGGAGCGATCGTTTGGATCTCATACTTGTCCGTAATCGTTAACGTCTGCAAGTCGGAATCGACATGAATTAAGGTGTGATTATAAATTTCTAAACCATCACGATAGGTATAGGCCTTGATACTGCTTTTATACAACGCCCGGTAATCCATCCGGTTGATCGTTTCAACGTCTAATTCTCCTAAAAAGAGGGCATTATAAAAGGCTCCGGTTTTAATGTGTTGGATGGAATCAAAGCGGACGGTCCTTAAAGTGAACGCATTCCGAAAAGCATTTTCACCCACAGTGGAGAGGTGATGGCCTGATATTTTCCGTAAAAATACTGTATTGGCAAAAGCCTCATCGCCAATCGTAAGGTTCTGTGCTTCGATACGTACGGAACGGATGAAGCTATTTTTGAATGCCTCATCGCCGATTTTGGTGACGGGTAGGTCATTAATGGTCTCGGGAATGACAACGTCCCGAGCCATGCCTCGATATTTTGTGATGGTGACCGTATTCTTATCAACTGTATATTCGAAAATGCCCTGTTTCTTATAAGTCGCATAGAATGTCCTTAAGTTTACCGAAATCAAGTAGATGAGAATAAAGGAAAGGAAAACCGGTATAAACAGGGCAAGGTAACCCCTTTGACTCGCCTTGATCCGCTTAACAAACGTGGGAAAATGAGGGGGTTGAAACGGTGCTTCATCTGTTTCTTCGGAAGCATAAGATACATGGACAACCCGACATTCGAAAATCTTACAGTTCGGATCTAGAAAAATTTTAGTTTCTGGTACGAATACCGTCTTCCCTTTCACGTTTAGCTTAGAAAAAGCATAGACGCTTTGCTTGAGGCGTCGACCTTCGTCATCGTATTGAACTATCTCAATCTCTAATTCTGTTAAGATCTGTTCCTGATGGTTCATCAACTGGAAGAGGACAAACTTGTCTCCGTTCTCTGTTTGGAAAACGGCGTATTGTTGGATAGAAACCGCTTCCCCTCGGTCACCTTTCAATTTCTTTTTATAAAGAAACGTAACATTTTTCACATTGACCCTCCAATGATTTCCGGTATTCGTTTTTTCACACGGCTTAGATTCATTATGTAATAGATTGCCGTAAGAATAAGGACAAGGACGGCATTCAGTA
>DATCJW010000153.1:0-8252 GCA_036562595.1 Haloplasmataceae bacterium
GGTTCCCATTATTGTGGCCATCAATAAGATCGATAAAGATACCGCTAATCCAGAGCGGGTCATGCAGCAATTATCAGAAATCGGCCTATTGCCCGAGGAATGGGGAGGCGACACCATCTATTGCCGCATTTCGGCATTAAAAAACGAAGGGATTGACGAGCTGCTTGACATGATCCTTCTTGTGAGCGAGCTTCGTGAGCTGAAGGCGAATTATAATCGGCTTGCCAGCGGAACCGTGATTGAAGCGAAACTGGACCGTGGACGCGGACCAGTCGCGACGTTACTTGTCCAAAATGGAACGCTTCGTGTTGGCGATTCCATCGTGGTTGGCACGACATACGGCCGGGTGCGGGCGATGACCAATGAATGGGGAAAACCATTGAAAGAAGCTACCCCATCGACACCTGTTGAAATTATTGGGCTTCAAAGTGTTCCACAAGCTGGAGACCGTTTTATGGTCTTTGCCGATGATAAAGAAGCCCGGAAGATTGCGGAAGCTCGTGCTGAAAAACAACGTGAAAAGGAATTGAAACCTGGCCGTGCCCTAACCTTAGATGATCTCTTTGCGCAAATCCAAGAAGGGGAATTAAAAGAATTGAACTTGATCATTAAAGCCGATGTCCAAGGGACTGCAGAAGCACTTGGCGCAGCTTTAATGAAGATTAATGTAGAAGGCGTTAAGATCAATATTATTCGCCAAGCAGTCGGCGCGATTACCGAAAGTGATGTAACCCTTGCTTCAGCGTCCCATGCGATTATTATTGGTTTTAATGTACGGCCGACGGGACGCACTCGTGAATTGGCAAAAGAGGAAGGTGTAGATATTCGCCTTCATAACGTGATCTATAAAGTTATTGAAGAGATTGAAGCAGCCATGAAAGGGTTACTTGATCCGGTTTATGAAGAAAAAGTCATCGGTGAAGCTGAAGTTCGCGAAACCTTCAAGGTTTCTCGGATTGGAACCATTGCCGGTTGTTACGTTGCGAATGGGGTGGTTCGTCGCAATAGTTTATGCCGTGTCATTCGGGAGGGTGTCGTGATTTATGAGGGCAAGATTAACTCCTTACGACGCTTTAAGGATGATGTTCGGGAAGTCGCGCAAGGCTATGAGTGTGGTATGACCATCGAAAACTTTAATGATATTAAGGTTGGAGATGTCATCGAGTGCTATATCATGGAAGAGGTTGAACAATAATCCGTAAATTTGAGGTGACGAATCGTGAGTTTAAAACTTCAGCGTTTAGAAAAACAGATTGAACGTGAAATCGCGAAAATCCTTCAGGAAGATGTAAAGGCGGACATCGGATTTGTGACGATTACAGGCGTAGAGTTGACAAATGATCTTTCTTATGCGAGGGTGTTCTATACGGTATTAGGTGCCGATGATGAGAAGCGTCAACAAGTTCAAAAACAACTGGAACGCGCTAAAGGATTCATTAAAAATACCCTTGGTTCACGAGTCACCATGCGGAAGATGCCAGAACTTATCTTTGAATATGATAAGTCGCTGGACTATGGTGAACGGATTGAGGAGCTGATCAAGCAAATAAAAAATGACTAGTTAGAAAAGAAAAAATCGTAAAGTGCCCCTTTACGATTTTTTTATTGTATTTTGTGATGAAGTTGCATAGTTTTTCAGCTATCAGTTAATCGAAGTGAACGAAGGATCAAAATATGTTATAATTAAGTGCTAGAAATGTTCACAATCAGGTGATGCCATGAATAGTCTAATTAAGGCAAAGCTCGAACTCATCCCAGAAGAACCGGGTTGCTACTTGATGAAAGATCAAGATGGGGTTGTCATTTACGTTGGAAAGGCGAAAGTCTTGAGAAATCGCGTTCGTTCCTACTTTACTGGTAGTCATAATTTAAAGACGACCCGTCTTGTCAGCGAGATTCGAGATATTGAATACATTGTAACTGATAATGAAATGGAAGCATTCATTCTTGAACTAAATCTGATTAAGCAGTATAACCCGAAGTATAACATTCTCCTAAAAGATGACAAGACCTACCCCTATATTCAGATTACCGATGAAGAACACCCGCGGCTTATCATTACGCGAAATGTGAAGGAAAACAAGGGTGAGTTTTTCGGCCCATATCCAAATGTCAGTGCTGCGCGTGAGGTTAAACAGCTTCTTGATAAAATGTTCCCCCTCCGTAAATGCCATCCCCTTCAAAAGAAATTTTGCCTATACTATCACATCGGTCAATGTTTAGGCCCTTGTGAGAAGGACATCGATCCAAAAGTCTATGAAGAACATATCGCTCAAATTCGCCGGATCTTAAAGGGGAATGCCTATGAGGTAATGAAAGAACTGAAAGAGCGAATGATTGAGTATGCTGATAACTTGCAATTTGAGAAAGCCCAAGAGATGAAAGAACTAATCGTGTATTTAAAAAAGACCGTCGAACAACAAAAAATAGATTTTACCGATCTCATCGATCGCGATGTCTTCGGCTATTATGCAAAAAACGGTTATTTAAGCATACAAGTGTTCTATATGCGGAGTGGAAAACTTATCGAACGGGATACCTTCGTGACCGAACATTTCGCAGAACCGGAAGAGGAATTAAAAAACTTTATTCTCCAATTCTATGAATCGCCAAACAATATGAAACCACAAGAGATATTGCTTCCAAATATCCCAGATATAGAGCTCTTGGGACAGTATCTCGATACGGCCGTTCACATTCCCAAACGGGGGATTAAGAAAAAGCTTGTGGAGATGGCCAATGAAAATGCCAAATTAGTTCTTGAAAATCGATTGCTGTTAATGCTTCGTAACGAGGAAAAGACAAAGGGAGCGCTGGATGAACTTGCCCGGTATTTAGGGTTGCCATCCATTTCTCGAATCGAAGCTTTCGATAACTCCCACATATCGGGATCGGAAGCCATCGGAGCAATGGTCGTTTACGTGGATGGAAAACCGTCTAAAAAGGATTATCGCAAATTTAAAATTAAGTTTGCTAAGGAAGCAGATGATTATGACTATATGAGGGAAGTTCTCTATCGCCGATATTTTCGGGTTTTAAAGGAGAATCTGTCACGCCCGGACCTTATTATTATCGATGGCGGAAAAGGCCAAGTGAATGTCTGCAAGGATGTACTAGCCTCTTTAAACCTATCGATTCGAGTGGTTGGCTTGGTGAAGGATGAGCGGCACAAGACCGCGGAGGTTTTAGACGGCGAGTCAATGACCTATTTGCCGATTAACAAGAGCAGCAGTGCCTTCCGATTACTTATGGCCATCCAAGAGGAAGTACACCGTTATGCGATTGCTTTCCATCGACAATTACGGCGCAAAAAAATATCCCAATCCTTTCTCGATGACATTAAAGGGATCGGGCCAAAAAGAAAAAAGCAACTCCTCCAACATTTCGGTTCAATCAAACGGATTAAGGAGGCCACCCTGGAGGAATTAAGGGAAGCAGGCATTCCTTATGACGTGTGCCTCAACATCCGGGACAAAGTAACGAATTCCGAATAAGTTTTCCTCACGGTGATATCTATCACTCACACATAATGCCCCTATTCATATTATAAAGTGAGAATGTACGATAGATTAGGAGGAAAATTATGGAGGGGACTAAGCAACAATTTCTCACGCGCCGTGAGAGAGAAATTTTTGAGTTGCTTATAAAAAACTACACAACGAAGGAAATAGCACAAAAACTTTTCATTAGCGAGAAAACCGTTCGTAACCATATATCAAACGTCATTCAAAAGCTATCCGTTTCCAGCCGCACGCAGGCCATTGTGGAATTGTTAAAAATGAATGAACTTGAGTTATAACCACCTACGGGTGGTTTATTTTTCATTTAAGATCTGTATCAGTCCTTCCTGCAAACGGTCCGTTGCGGTAAAGATATATTGATAAACTTTTTGATGCAAGTTGACAATGATCATCTCGTTCTCATTAATGAATTGCCGGATTTGGCTGGGGCCAGGATGGAAAATGGCCAGTAGATCGACCGGTTTCTGTTTTTCATTTTTGATACGTTGTCCGGCTTCGATGAACGCTTTGACTCCAAGCAGCCGATTTTCAATCTTGATGGGGTCTGACTTTTTGGTACGAATCCATGTCGTTGGATTGGTGATGACAATATTTTCCTGTCTACCGATGTGGTATAGTTTACACAGTATGATTCGATCAACGGTTTCAATGTACCAATCGTAGGGTCTTCGTCTTTGACATGTCAATTGGTAGTTCATTTGCCTGCTTTCAAAAAAAGCACGTATTTCATTTGTGAGTTGTCGGTAGTGCAAAAAACGCATCACGACGTGTAGAAAGGTGAGAAGGGCTAGTACAATGACACCCCAGATCAAATAGTCCAATGTGGATACTCCTCTCTAGTTTCTAATCTTTTACATTATAGCACAGCCATTCCAGTTGGCAAAGTAGGGCGGGATTGGCATTGGATGGTATACGTGGTATACTATGATGAAAAATACCGTATAAATAGGTCTAGGTTAATCGAGAGATGGGGGCGGTCATGTTGGAAAATCGACTGGTCATCTATGATTCAGGTGTTGGAGGGTTATCGCTTGTTCAATACATGCAAACGAAATCAAGACTCCCGGTTCACTACTATTTAGATAATGCCGGATTCCCCTATGGGACTAAGACAATGCCAGAATTGAAGGATCTTATTGAAAGGCGTTTGATCGGTTTGAAAAAACATTATGAAACCATCCTTATCGCTTGTAATACGGCATCGATGGTGTATGAATTGGCCATTTCACCACTATCCGGCGTTTTTCCGATTATCGACCGGACCATTGATGAAGCATTATTGCAACAGCCCAAACGAGTAGCAGTTCTTGGAACGGATCGCCTGATTGCATCGGAAATCTATCAAAGCCATCTCAAAGTGCGAGGGGTGGAAACCATTAACGCCTTTCCGCTCAGTGATTTGGTGGGCCAAATTGAAAGCGGTGCCCCATATTCAGTCCTTACAAATAATTTAAAACCTACTCTCGATGCACTTAAAAGGTTACGGCCAGATGTCATCATCTTAGGGTGTACCCATTTTAATTGGTTGCAGCCTTTGTTTGCTCAACATCTATCCGCTACGATCGTCCCATCGGGATATGCGCTGGTTGATGACTTGCTTAGAAAGTATGTATTTACTAATCGCGGGAATCGCCTGATTCTATCGGCTTTCCATCCTAAAACATTTAAACAGGTGAAAGAATTTATGCGAAATAACCATATTTTTTTCAATGGATCCGTAAACTGTAATAGGATTCCTTAATCGATTAACCTGGGGGATGGAAATGAAAAAAGAGACGATTATCAAATATGTGCTCTTTGTCTGTATGCTCGTTTTGGTGATACTGGTTGTTCAGAAGAAAAATAAGCGCTTAATCCTTGATGTCCGATATCGTGACGAGCCACCGACAGGAAATGTTCTCGTTTATGATGTGGTCTTGCATGTGGCAACCGAACATGACCTGATCATTCCTCTCCATGTGACGGTAAAGCACGATCAGACGTATTTATTGAACGGGTACGAAGAAATCGTCATGAATGAGGAAAGCCAACGCGTATACTATGCCTTTTCCCTTTTGACCAATTTAAGCAACCATTTGCCTAAAGGAGCGCGTACTTACGTTCCTCGATCGACGAAACTTTTAGGTTATCAAAAGAATGGGAAGTATTTGACCTTGAACGTCAGCCGAGATTTTTACCATTACCTTAAAACCCATGAACGAGAACTGTTGAGCATCATTAGCCACACGTTTAAAGAAACGCTTGGCGTAGAATACATTAGAATACTCGTTGAGGGGCAGCCGATTCGTTACGCTGACTATGAATATGTTTGGATGTACTATCAAGACTTTGTACTTAATGCGATGAATCATCCGTCACTTGAACGAACTCAGCTCGTCATTTATTACTTTACGCCAGTGGAGGACACCTTTTATTTGGTCCCCGTCACCTATTTCGTAACTGAAAGTGAAGATGTTCGAACCCTTATCGATTACTATTTAATGCAACCTTCAAGCTTACCCGTCCTCTCTTTTCCCGATGATCAGGAGTTGATCGATCGGCAGTATCGACTGACGCTCATGGCGAACCGCCTTATTTCTGAAGATGACTCGTACCGTCGCTTTAATGAATATCAAATTACATTATATTGAAATATTCAATATCAGTAGATAAAGCCAATAAACCGTGATATAATAAAAAAACAACAGCAAAGGATGATGTACATGCGAAGCGATCAACGTAGAAATGATGAGCGAAGACCAGTATCTTTTGAATTGGATTTCAGTATTTATGCTGAGGGGTCTGTGCTGATCAGTGTTGGACATACCAAAGTGATTTGCATGGCCACTGTGGAGGATAAAGCCCCGAATTGGATGCGAGGCGAAGGGAAAGGATGGATTACTGCAGAGTACCAAATGCTGCCACGGGCAACCGGCATTCGAAATCCACGAGAATCGTTAAGAGGGAAAGTAAGCGGCCGAACGATGGAGATTCAACGGTTAATCGGTCGTGCCCTTCGCAGTGTAGTGGATTTAGAGAAGTTGGGCGAACGGTCCATTCTCGTCGATTGTGATGTCATTCAGGCAGATGGTGGGACACGGACTGCTGCCATTACTGGCGGGTTTATCGCCTTAAAACTAGCAATCGATCGTTTGCTAAAGGATGGCACGTTAGTCGAGGATCCCATCAAGGAATATCTCGCAGCCATCTCCGTCGGGATTGTCAACGATGAGATATTATTGGATTTGAACTATGAAGAGGATTTGAACGCTAGTGTGGACCTCAACCTGGTCATGACGGAAAGCGGCCGGATCGTCGAAATACAGGCAACGGGAGAAGAGGCGACGTTTTCAGAAGACGAGCTTTTAAAGATGATAGCCTTTGGAAAGAAAGGGATCGTTGAATTGATCCAAGCACAGAAGGAAGCGATGGCGGGACGATGAAACGCGTGATTGTCGCAACTAGAAACGATGGTAAGATTAAAGAGTTCATGGAATTCTTTGCTCCGCTGGGGATTGAGGTGTTCTCGTTAAAGGATTTAAACGATAATACCAATATCGTGGAGTCTGGAAGAACCTTTGAAGAGAATGCCTTAATTAAAGCACGGGAAATTGCTAAACGGTACCAAATGGACTGCATTGCCGATGATTCGGGACTGGAAGTAGACGCTTTAGGCGGAGCACCTGGTATTCATTCGGCACGCTATGCTGGCGATCATGACCATGAGGCGAACAATGCTCGGCTTCTTAAAGAACTGGAGGGGTTACCTTTTGAGAAGAGGACGGCACGGTTTGTTTGTGCGCTAGCCTATGTAACGCGTGATTTCAAGGAGTATGTCGTCCGAGGAACAGTCGAGGGATATATATGGTTTGAGTGCCGCGGTACAAACGGATTTGGCTACGACCCTCTATTTTACCTTCCTTCCCTTAATAAAACCTTTGCAGAACTTTCGATGCATGAGAAGCAAGCGATCAGCCATCGAGGCCATGCCTTGGAAAAAATAAAAAATATACTAATGGGTGAGAGCGATGAATCGAATAATCGTCGTGAGTGACAGCCATGGGCTTGTTCAACCTTTGGAAGCCATCTATGAGCGTTACAAGGATACAGTACAAGCGTTTATCCACTGTGGGGATAGTGAACTCCCGATGGGCCACCCCCTTCTTGAAGTCTATCGAACGGTTAAAGGCAATGTCGATTCGGAACCTTTCCCAATGACGTTAACGGTTGATATTGGTGGACGAAAAATATTAGTGACTCATGGGCATAAACAAGGTGTTCGCTTTGGTCTCGGCCGACTACGGGAGTTCGGATTGGCGAACAATGCCGATCTGGTCTGTTTTGGGCATACCCATAAACCTTACTTTAGAGATCATGATGGCGTTTGGCTTCTTAACCCAGGTAGTATTCGTGTTAACCGGGGGTTTAGACGCATACCAGAGAGTTTTGCTCTAATCGAATGGGATAACGATCTTAAGGTTACGTTCATTGATGTGAAGACATTTGAATCGTTGGACATCGGATAATGTCGCTTTGTAGTAGAGTATAATGGGGCGCTAAGGGATTGGTGTCCCGTTTTTATTGAAAAGTCAAGGTATACATGCAATGGATGAAAAAAACCAAAAAAATATTTACAAAGGGGTTGAAGTTTGTTATAATCATTAATGCTGCGGTTGTGGCGGAATGGCAGACGCGCTATCTTGAGGGGGTAGTGCCGTAATGGCGTGTGGGTTCAAGTCCCATCAACCGCAC
>DATCJW010000073.1:0-10904 GCA_036562595.1 Haloplasmataceae bacterium
ATCCTGATTCGTTGGAATGGTAATTCTTTTTATTATCCTTTATAATGAAAATATGAAAAAATCACGCTTTGTGGCGAATGAGGATGGTGGGTATGGCAACTAGTCAAATGGCGATGTATTTTAATCTCGCCTTTATCGTAAGCATGGCTCTCGGAGCCTTGGCGGGTTTGTGGAAGGGGTATAAAAAGGGCTTGTATTGGTTCGTGGTCATGGCTGCCTATTACCTTCTCTTTTTCGTGTCAATCCAGATGATGACGCCGCTCTTTTGGTCTATGAAAATCCCTTTCTTAGGCTTATTTTTAGGGAGAATCGATAGGAATTTGCAAAGCGCATTGAGTGTTCAGGATGTGGTCCATCATTACCTTCTTCCTTTTATTCAAAAACATATGGGGACGGATGAAGCCTTAAATGCGGAACTCCTCCAACTGATGGATGCCGCTGGGCAACTCCTTTTTAAAATCGTCTATACAATCCTCTACTTTACAATATTTCTTTTCCTTTATAAAGCCTTTTTTGGTTTGGTTCGGATCATGTTTATCCGCACCCATAGAGGGGAGCCTGCACATCGCTTTTTAGGAATACTCTTTGGTGTCGGGCAAAGTCTACTTGGTTTTTCAGTTGCCGTCATTTTATCGAGCGGTTTGATGAGCCTATCGCGTCAAGGGCTTGTCCTTCTTTCAGAAATTGAAAAGCAGATGGAAAAACCATTCCTTCAAGAGAATACCCGTCAGCGGATTGAAGGGGCCATTGAAGGCTACCACCAAAGCTTGCCGGTTCGTTTCCTTTACCAATGGGAGCTAAAGGATCATAAAACAAATGTCAACACGCCTCTTTCCATCCAACTATTTGATGCGGCGTATCGAATTCGTTACCGCGGGGAAGACATCTCGCTTCGGAAAGAATTGAGCCTAATTTTGGATATGGTTACGACCTATTACCAATCGGATGTCCCGAAAACGAAAAATTGGGCAGATTTCAAGCCGAGCGAAGTGCAAACGATCGTACGACACGCCCAGCGTTCAGACCTCATTCCGCTCATTCTGCCACTTGGCATCGAGCTCTTTTATGAACGAAGCGAAACGGGACTTCCCGTTTCCCGGGAGACCCTCTACGGAATCGATTGGAAGCGGGAATTGCAGGTTTTCGGCGAAGTCGTGCTCCTTACCTATGAACTGATTGACACGTCGGGTTTACGCGGCGGACAGAAGCCACGCTCGGAAATCACTCTCGATGGGGATCATATCGAGCGGATTTTCGACGAGCTTGCGGATAGCCAGGTCATCAACGAATCCGTTGCAATTATCGCCAAACCCCTTTTGGCTCGAAACGAACGGCTCTCGCTCATCATCACCATTCCAGATGATATTGAGATGGATCACGAAATCCGGGCCATCGGATTGATTGCCAAGGAAATCTTTAACACCAATATAACGCTTGGGGATTTAGAGTCTCGTGATGTGACGCGAATCCTTTCGGTACTGGATACGATGGACCTCACGGTCTTCTTAGAATCCCGAATCATCTCCGAAGCGCTCATCAATATCTTTACGAACAAGGCTAATATCGAAGCCTTCTCACGCCTTGTGGTGCCTGAGGGCATCGTGTGGTATGACACTTATAATGAAACGGGAGAACGCATTCAGGATGGGGAATTGCGCCGGTTGCTTGTAGCCTTTCAAAAGATGGTGCAAGTTGTGGATTCCATCGACTTTTCCACCTTTGATTTACGGTTTGTTAGCCGACTCGACGATTCGGCCATCGAGCACTTGTTTGATTCCGAAGTACTCGTGGCTACGGTATCGACCCACCTCCTTAATTTGGAACTGGGGACCACGCCACTGGTCGTTGCTGATGACCTATTGAATGAGCAACACAATCTCCATAAGGAAGAATTAAAGCATCTCGCCCGTGCAACACGAGAGATTTATGACCAACTATCTTGCGAAACCTGTGAAAACGGGATTGACTTAAACGGGATTTTTGCGATGGAGGATGCGATTTACGAGACGATTTTCAATTCGCGTATTATTGCCGATACCATCGGTCAGCTCGTTTATGATCAAGGTTCCGAATTTATGGTCATTCCCGATGATGTGAAGACAACCGTGTACAGGGAAGGAAACCCGATTGACGTTGTCCGTGCGGACGAACTTCAAAACTTACTATTAGCGGGGAAGGCAATGGGATTTCAATCGATTGACAACCTCGAAATTCATGTGAATTTTTTGAAGTCGTTGAAACAACCCGGTACTGATCTTTTAGATCGTGAGAAAGCAGATCGCGTTTTTGCTTCTAAAATCGTGCATGCGACGACATCGAAATTATTGTTCGATGCGAGCGAGTCCAATCCGGCGCTCGTTATCCCTCGTGTGGCTTTGAGTGGCGATCCCCTGATCATCACGGAAAATGAAGCCGTTACCTTTATTGATAAAGAGGAACTCAAACATCTGTTGCAAGGGGTGCTCATGCTGGATATTGACGAATTTGAGCATCTCACGGATGTAAACCTCCAAGAGATGGCAGAACACATGCCAATCCTTACGAACTCGGCCATCATCCATGCATCGATTAGTAAACAAATTTTGACACTCAACCCCTCACAAGTTTATCTTCCACAGACCCGGTTTAATGGGAAACCCTTCTCCATTACCGTCGCAGATGACACCCTATATGTCGATAAAGATGAGATTCACTCCCTCGCCAAAGCGGCGATTCTATTAAATATTCATCAGGTCAATGACTTTACCGGAACAATAGACCTCACCCCCATTTTTATCGAAGCGAACCAAGATCAACTTTTAACGTCCAGCCTCATCCATTATCACCTGTCACAACAGCTTCTTCAAAACCCACAAGGATTTTTCGTAACCCCCTATAAGAATGAGGAGGGGAAGGATATACGGGTGGTGCGGGGGAGCGATGAGTACGTTTCAAAAGAAGAAATAAAAGCCATCATCGGTGCTCTTGAAGTGCTTGGCCTCAATTCGATTGACGGCTTTACGAATCGTTTTGACCTGCAACGCCTGAATACGGAAGACGCACAGGAGCAACTGTTGCGTTCGGCCATTATTCAAGCGACGCTGTCGAAGAAGCTGCTCGACTTCGATGACGATATTATTATTGTCCCCCTTTACCGTGAAGGTGCTTTGGAGGAACCGGTTCAGCTTACCATCACGCATGGGGCAGGATACGACTTGTATGTGGTAAAGGACGAATTGAAGGCCATCATCAATGGATTCCTCGCCATGGGGTATGTGAATTTTGAAAGTTTTGATACAATGCCCGTAACCTCAGACCGCTTCTTCAACGCCCGTGAAACGTTATTAAAATCAGCGTCCATTCAAGCGACCATATCCCACCGCCTTCTTTCGAATGCGATGGTACAAGTCCCGGATTCGGTTCGGGTGCACATGCCAGATCTAACCTACATCACAAAAGATGAGTTAGAGCGTGTTTTAGACGCCTTAGAAGCTTTACAATTGACAAACTTTGATGCCTTTGACTTCGGCGCCTCCATTATTATCGTTCAAAACATCGATTATGACCGCATCGTTCAATCAAAAATCCTGCAAGCGACCATCTCGAAGGAGATACTTGCCGTAGCGAAGAATGAACACGTCGCAACAGACAACCGAATGCTCATTGTCCCGAGTACGTTGCGAGAACTCACAACAATTAATGGGGTTGATTTTGAACAAATTCAACAGGATGAATTGGCGCGATTACTTGATGCGCTTCGCATCTTTGCCGTTGCCGACTTCAACGTCCCGCTCGATGCGGCTTCGTTAAACGCCTTTACGGAAACAGAAATCGATCAACTGCTTGCAAGCGGTAGCGTGCACTACACCATCCAGCATATGATACAGGATAACGACTTCCTTGTCATACCCGATTATGCGAAAGAGCCATTCTACGGGTTAGAGCATCCTATCATCACACGTGACGAGGTAAAACGGTTCATCCTTGCCGTCCAGGCATTGGCAAGCGGGGATATTACGACCATCACCTTCAATTTTGAATCCATTGCACAGTTAAATGCGGAGAAGCAGGAGGTCGTCTTATCGTCCATTATCGTCCGTGCGACGATTAGCGGCCCACTCCGCACCCTTGTCAACTCCTATGATCCGACGTATTTGCAGCCTAAACATTATGAAGATGAAGCGACTGGTGTTCTGACGAAAGAGGCTATCCTTGCCATCTTCGATTCTTTCCTCTACTAGCCCTTACCTTTAGCGATCAAGCCTATGGCTTGGTCGCTATTTTTTATAAACAACGGGATAAGACAAAAGGAATGTATTAAAAAATCTATTGAAATTTATGAAAACGATTAACGCATGATATATTATAAAAATTAATCCAAAAACAATAGATAAAGCGGTTTAGAAAGTAAGGGTTTGCCATGTTTTTATATAAAAATCTAAGATGAATTTTTGACGAATTCTGCGGAAGGATGAAAATGGTAAAAATATATAAAAATCTAAGACTTGTGAAATTGTGATTCATTGACGAGAAAACGCTTTCCTCCTATAATACGGGTGAGGGTGGTAGAATATGTTGAAAAAGAAAAGTGAAAGTATTATTGAGAATATTAATCATATCGAATTGTCCATCAAAGAGTGTGGGCGTGAGAAGTGCAGCCCGATTAAACACATCTTTTCATATGCAAAAAAGTGGCACGTCCTCCATTACATCATGGCGGGAAAAGGAACGTTTGTTTTAAATGGAAAAACGTATCGCCTAAAACGAGGACACATGTTCTATATCCCTCCAGGATTTGAAGCGGAATATTATCCAGACCCTAAGGATCCTTGGGAATACAGTTGGGTTGGATTTTCTGGCCTTAGTGCCAGCGATTATTTAAAGGCGTCCGGACTGTCTTTAAATTATCCCATCTTCTATGACGAAGAGATGGTGCTCGGGGAACACTTCCTCCGTCTAGTCGAAGCCTACAACCATTTTGGCGTCCTTAACATCCGTTCCCTAGGCTATCTTTATGTCATTCTATCCTACATGATTGAAATATGTTCACAAAAACAAAATATTGCCATCAGCATACAAGAAAGCCATGTGATGCAGGCCATCGAATTCATCTCCTATAACTACCAGTTTGACATCAGCGTGAAGGATATTGCCAATAGCTTAAACTTGACGCCCAACTATCTTGCGAACCTGTTTAAATCACAACTCGGCATGTCGACAAAGCAGTTTCTCACGCGTTACCGGATGGAGAAGGCATGTGAACTTTTAGAAGATGAATCGATGCCGATCAAAGAGGTTGCCAAACAGGTCGGGTATGATAATCAACTCCATTTCTCCAATGAATTTAAAAAGATTATGAAGCTCAGCCCGACCACCTATCGAAAAAAGTTGAAAGGAGAAGTCGTTAATGGATAAAAGCTACGTATTGATCGTTCTCGTTCTTTTCGTCTTCATTCTGGCTGCTTGTAATGGCGAGAAGACGAAGGATACGTATGAGGACTATATCGACAAAGAGATTGTTTATGAGCCCACGATCGGTGAACGCCGCAATGAAGAAAGTTTAGATGATTTGGTCCGTATTTACAATGACCCTACGGCAAAAACCTTGAAGGTGTTGCCGGTTGAGAATTTGCGTGAGGATTTCATTATCGGCGCCGACCTGTCCATGGTTATTGCCGTAGAACAGAACGGTGGCGTTTACTATAACGATCAAGGCCAGGAACAAGATGTGTTCGAAATATTAAAGGAACACGGGTTCAACTATCTACGGGTTCGACTTTGGAATAACCCATATGATCCCAAAACCGGAGAGTCCTACGGTGGAGGGGAAAACGACATCCACTATGCCCTAACGCTAGCCAAACGGGCCAAACGGGTGGGGATGAAGATTTTGCTCGATTTCCATTACAGCGACCATTGGGCTGACCCTGAAAAGCAACATGCGCCACGGGAATGGCTGTCCCTGACACTGGATGTCGTTGAGAAAAAGGTATACGACTATACTTATGAAACTTTAAAGATATTTGAAGAACAGGGCGTCCGGCCCCATATGGTTCAAATTGGAAATGAAATCAATAATGGGATGCTTTGGCCTTATGGGCGGATCAATTACAACGTTCCCGTCACTTATGAACGGTTGGCAAGGCTCATCAAGGCAGGGGTCAAAGCGGTTCGGGACGTTTCGCCTAAAATTCAAGTTGCCCTCCATTTAGCGGAAGGCGGGAAGTTTGACGTTTTTGACTTCTTCTTCGGCAAAATGCAGGAATATGAGGTGGACTATGACATCATCGGCCTCTCGTATTATCCTTATTGGCATGGAACCATCGACGACTTGCAATATAACATGAACAATATTAGTGCGAAGTACAATAAACCCGTTGTCGTCATGGAATATGCCTACGGTTTTACGGATTTGGCAACGGAACATACCGCGAACATCTATAACTCCTCCATGGAAGCAGGCTATAAAACTTCATTTCAAGGCCAAGCGACGTTTATTCGGGATGTCATCGATGCCGTCAACCGTGTTCCAAATAACATGGGCTTAGGGGCGTTTTACTGGGAGCCTGCCTGGTTACCGGTGAAAGGAGCGGGCTGGGCCGAAGCCGGTACAAAGGCCACTTGGTCCAACCAAGGTTTGTTTAGCTACTCGGGAAAGGCGACCCCAGTACTCGATGTCTTTCAACTCATTCGGACGGCAAAACCATTTACACCGAAGATTATTTCCATCGAGGATACGATCGAGGTACAAATTAATATCGCTGCAAAAGAAACATTGCCAGCGACTATACCGGCCCTCAACGAACTCCACTCGTATTCGCAAGTAGAAGTCACTTGGGAAGATGTCACGATCGATCGGCCAGGCGAGTATGTGGTGAAAGGAACCGTTCAATCGGGAGATGAGGGGATTACCATTACCGCCTATGTGACCGCTATTGAAAATTATATTGAAAATCCAAGCTTTGAAATTCGCGGTCAGATGGAGAAAGATATCATCCCTCCTTGGCAGGGCGAACAGTCTCATGATGGCGTGATCAAATTTGAAAATAAAAATCCTCGAACCGGCCGAGGGAATCTCAACGTTTGGTGGGACCAAGACTACCATTTCGACCTCTATCAAGTGATTACCGGTCTTGAAAATGGAACCTATCAACTGATTGTCTATGCACGGAGCGATAAAGAACGTGCCCCTGAAGTCGTATTGTATGCCAGCCATTTCGATGAAAGCAATCAGGTTGTCATGTCTGATCCTTTTGAAGTGACCGTGTGGTCGCAATGGCATGAATTCCGGATCACCTTTACGGTGACAAATGGCCAAGCACGTGTTGGGGTAAAAGGAGTTGGAAAGAGCGACGATTGGATGCACTTCGATGATTTCGCACTTATCCGCTTAGAGAACGAATAGAAATAGGAGTTGACGCAGATGAGAAGAACAATACCCCTGAACTTTGATTGGCGGTTTGTTCCGGACTTTCGTGAGGAATACATTCAACCGTCCTTTAATGATGCCACTTTCGAAACCATCGATTTGCCGCATTCCATTAAAGAAATGCCGCTAAACAATTTCAATGAAGAGGACTATCAATTTGTCGCCTGTTACCGGAAGGCTATTCATCTCGAAGAAAAATTAGCTGGCCATCGGTATCTATTGGTGTTTGAAGGAGTTGGGCACGTTGCCACCGTCTACCTTAATGGAGCGGCATTGATGACACACTATGGCGGCTATACCCCCTTTCAAGTGGATATTACGGATTCTGTGCAAGAAGGGGCAAACACGCTAGTCGTAGCGGTCGATTCCCGTAGCACGAACAACATTCCACCCTTCGGCGGAACGATCGACTACTTGACGTTTGGCGGTATCTATCGCGAAGTATCGTTAGTCGTCGTCCCTGACCAGTATATCGAGAACGTCTTCATCCAACCGTTTGATGTATTGACACAACCCAAGGCAAAAGTCCACGTCACATTAAGCCAAGCGGGAAACTTCACCGTGTACATCACCTTTACGGATCCGAATGGAAAAGTCATTCAATCGACGCATCATCCCATGACAGGGTTAAAGGATACATTTGTCGTCTCTTTCGATCGCGTTGAGCTATGGGACATCGACCATCCCCATCTCTATGAGGTGACCGTACAACTGAAAGCAGGGGAAATAGCGCATGATCGGGTAACGGTCCGCACAGGTTTTCGGGATATCCGTTTTACTAAGAATGGATTTTATTTAAATGGGCGAAAAGTCAAGATAAAGGGCATCAATCGTCATCAGATGTATCCCTATGTGGGCTATGCGATGCCGAAAAGCGTACAAAAGCGGGATGCCGAAATTATCAGGCGGGAATTAGGGTTTAACCTTGTCCGTACCTCCCACTACCCACAATCGAAACATTTCCTTAATGCATGTGACGAACTTGGCCTTTTAGTCTTTGAAGAGATTCCTGGTTGGCAATATGTTGGTGATGCCACGTGGCAAGCCGTGTTAAAAGAAAACCTGAAAGAGATGATCATACGGGACCGCAATCATCCGTGCATCATACTTTGGGGGGTTCGTGTCAACGAATCAGGGGATATGGAAACCCTCTATCGTGAAACGAATGCCATAGCAAAAACGCTCGATCCCAGCCGCCCAACGGGAGGGGTTCGCTGTTTCAAAGGCAGCCAATTGCTTGAAGACGTCTATACGTACAATGACTTCAGCCTAACGACAGGCGATGTGATTCTTCAAAAAGTTGAAGATGTCATCGGCGATTCCGAAGCGCCTTATCTGGTTACGGAATATTTAGGCCATACTTTCCCGACCAAACGTTTTGACCGAGAGGCTAGGCAATTGGAACATGCCCTCAGGCATGCTTTGGTGTTCAATGAATACTTAGGTTGTGACCGTATTGCGGGCGGCATTGCTTGGAGTATGAATGATTACAACACCCACGAGGATTTCGGGAGTGGCGATAAAGTGTGTTACCATGGGATCCTTGATATGTTTCGCCTACCCAAACTCGCAGCCTATACTTACAAAGCGGAAAATACGCAAGAGCCATTCATTCGCATCTCAACGAACTTTGACATCGGGGAGTACGATGGGAGTTTCATCGAGGATATTTACGTCTTCACCAATTGTGACTATATCGAAATCTTAAGAAACGGCCACTCCATCGGTTACTATTATCCGGATCGTGAGACCTTCCCCCATATGGAGCATCCCCCGATTAAAGTGAGCGACCTCTTCGGCAACCTCCTCGTTGAATTAGAAGGGTTCGATGAAGAGACGGCTGAGAAAATTAAGGCCTTCACGCGTCAGCTTGCCCGCATCGGAGGTTTGGATAAGATCACAGAAAAAGAACGGGCATATTTCAACGATCCGCAAATGGATGAACGGGCATGGGACTTATACGGCAAATACGTGGCGAATTGGGGCCAAAAACGAGTGAATTATACGATAAAGGGCTATATCGATGGAAAAATGGCAGCCGAAATCACGATCGGCCGTATCGAACGTTACGCGCTGAAGGTTACGCCCGATCAATCGACTTTACGAATCGAGGATACCTATGATGCCACCCGTATAGTAGTTGAAGAGATTGGAGATAAGGATAACGTCGTCCAATGGGGGTTTGATCCGCTCCATATTACGACTTCTGAGCATCTTGAAGTGATTGGGCCGTCATTGATTTCGCTGGTGTCTGGAAAGGTTGCGTTTTGGGTGAAAACGACGGGCAAAATCGGAACTGGCACGGTGACGATTTACAGTCCCAAGTATGGGAACCATGAGGTCAAAATAAAGGTTGTGAGAGGATGATGAGAATGAAACGGATGGCACTGATGCTGTCGGCGTTAGCTTTGGTCCTGCTGCTTATTGGATGCGAAAAGAAGCCGAAGTCCCTTTCGATTCCCGATATCACCCTAGAGGTGGGAGAGAAAAAAGAGATCCCGATTCAAGTCGAACCAAAAGATGCGGTATTCGACATCACGTTTGAATTCGAGGGGACGAATATCTCGATCGTCGGCCGGGAAGTAAAAGGCATCGTTGGAGGAACGGAAACCGTTGTAACGGCTAGAACGTCTAATGGTTTAACGACAACTTTTAAGGTCATCGTGAAACCAAAGGACATTGAAGAAGAACCGGAGGAACCAGATGTTCCAGGAACCAACCTTTTAGTAAATGCCAGTTTTGAATCCGGTCATCTTGAGCCATGGGTATCGACGGATAGAAATTATGGTTTGGAATGGCGGGCCAGCGATGCCTATGACGGTGAGTACAGCTTTAAACTTTGGTATGATGCCGATGGCGATGGTACATCGGAAGCATTCAATGTAAGCCTCTATCAAAAGGTTACATTGGATGCGGGACGGTATGTATTTACGGTTTGGCTCAATACGGGTATTCAAGAGACCACGCTTTGGGCTAAAGCCGATTTAGAAGGGGAAGCCTTTGAATACCGCACGATTCCAGGGGCAACAAAAGGTTACAAGCAATATGGTATCGAGTTCGTAATTGAAGAAAAACAAGACGTCTACGTCGGAGCAACGTTCATTGGAAATGAAGGGGCCTGGGGATTTGCGGATGGCTTTGCCTTAGTGAAGGATGGCACATTGCCAGAGATGGATGAAGAGGACGACGTTAAGGACAATCTCCTACTGAACCCCGGTTTTGAAGACAGTAACTCTGAAGCCGTCCATTGGACGATTGTGAATGAATCAAATGGCGTGGTTGAAATCAATCCGAATGAAAGCAATTCTTATTCGGGTTACCATAATCTCAGCATGTACAACCTCACCTCCGGTGAAATTCGGATTTATCAGCGTGTAGACACCACAAATGTTCAGCGCGTCCATCTATCGGTCCGTATTATCGGTGAGGATATGGCCATTGACACCTTTTACCTTTACCTTAAAGATGGGGAACGGCTATATACACAGGACATCCG
>DATCJW010000075.1:0-13356 GCA_036562595.1 Haloplasmataceae bacterium
GCCCTATCCACACACCCAAAGATTCAAATTAGAATTGTCAGTTTCCTTTTTTTCCTTATCAGCGCCACCATTACCTATGGCGCAATCCGCCTTGCGCATCATGCGAAAAAGCGATTTGCCTCTAAACCGCTCTACTTCCTCGCCGGCGTCATCCTTAGCCTTTTGGCCATCCTTACCCTGTTTCTTGGGTAAAATGGTCGAGGGTGAGCACACGCCCCTTTTCATCAAAGGAAAACTGATCTAAACGGTGGGTCATAAACGTCAGCGCATCGAGTTTGTTCTTGGAATACTTGGGCACGCACGGATGGACTTTCCCATAATGATAGCCTGTCATCGATCCGACAAGGTCGTTAACGATGACGAAGTTATCAATGGGCAGGTTGGGATAAGCGGGTTCGTTTTTTCGGCGCACACCCGCAGAATTGAAGGTAACTGCCCGTTTAAGATTGGGCGTCGTGGGGTGAAAATAGACGAACAGAACTTGGGCAAGCGCTCCTCCCAATGAATGGCCACAAAGGTAGTAGCGATGATCGGGATAACGGGAAAAGATATCCTCTAGTAGAGGAATGGCGGTTTGAAACTGCCCCTTTTTTCCTTTTAAAATCTGCACGTTCGTAAGCCAGTCCTTCCATTCATCAGTACCCCGAAAGGCGATGATCAAGTCTTGGGTCAGGCGTGAGCGAATGACATAACCTTGTAAGCCATCATCCATAGAAAAAAAATGGGCGATATGAAACCGTCGTTCGTCCCTCGCATTGACAAACCGTTGGAATCGCCCATTGTTGCTGTAAGCCAATTTCGCCATCATCCAAAAATCATAATCCGTGAGGGCTAACTCACGGTTTAACCAACCATTATAAAGGCGAAGCACCCGTTCGTATAAGGTGAGCGGGGCTTCGTGGACCGTTGGGGCTCGAGTGGTTATGTCGTGGCGAATGGTTGCATCCATCTCCCTTTTTCCTCCCCATTTGCGGCTATTTGTTGACGGTATGGCTGATGGTTAAGGGTAGGCGTTTCAACTCTTCAATTAAGAAACGCGGTTTAATATTAAAGCGGAGGAGATCTTCTACCGGGACGGAGTGGAGAGCCGCCTCGAGGCCTTCGCTTGCGGGATCTTCTGTCAGTTCGCAGTGGTAGATGAAGAGCACCTCGTGATAATCATCGTCCCCGTGGCTAAAGAAATTTTCGTTAATGGACAGGAGGCGATTGATCTTGATGTTGAGCCCGAAATCCTCGTAGATGATCCGTTTGATGGCTGCTTCCGTCGTCTCGCCAAACCGTACCCGGCCACCAGGTAATGTATAGTAATTATCCAAATGTTTTTTAAATATAATCTTATCGTCCTTTTTAATGACGGCAGCGACCCGCAGATTGAAACACTGGTTGTACCGTTTGTAGTAAATCTCCATGGCATCTCGCTCCTTTACACTCTACCATAGTTTATGTGACGGCGTGATGCATTGCTAATTGTTAGCGTAAAGCCGGTGGAAAGCCAGTCCAATGGCCAATCCCAAAACCCACGAGTGCTGAGAGAATAAGGACGCCTAGGCTAACCATGACCAGTTTTAAGAACTGCCGTGACGTCGGCAGATTTTTGGCCACTGTGACATAAAAATTAAATAAAAAGAAAAGCAGTAGGACGATAAAATAACTGAAGGCCAAGGAAAGGAAGATCGAATCGAAGGTCCATCCGAAGAGGCTGAAGTTCCCTTTCGATATGAGGAAATAGGGAAGGGTTGTTAATCCGGCCGAAATAAGATGGGTGAAACCGATATGGAGCATCAGTTTAAAGGCGAACCGGCCGCCACGGACCTTACATGCATGGAAATATTCCGATGTTCCAATCGATAGGGTAGTGGCAAAACCGACTAGGAGTCCAAAGAAACCGATAAGCGGGGTATAAGTCGAATCCAAAGCCATGAAGGTTAACCCTGCCATAGCGCCTAAAAGGCCGCTAAGCGCATGGAAGAGCCCAGAGACAGCAGATCCCACATAGTGGAGGACATCCTCTTCAAGCGCATTGATGAGCTCATCCTCATGGACTTCCTCGTCAGCAATCAGCTCTTCAATGCCTTTCACCTTGCCTCGGAGTTCGGCGTAGAGGTATTGTGTCTTCTCTTCGCCTTTTTCCTTCAACCGAATCCCGAATGTGAGGCCGAACAGGCGAGCGATAAGGGAGAATAACCCGATTTCAAACCACCTCGGTTGAACGTCTTGATTCGTTAAATGCTTCCAAAACATGTAGTGCCGATACTCGTCCTCGGCTATTTTCTCTAATATTTTTCGATTATGTTCATTTTTTTGTTTTTTCGCTAATTTTTTATAAATGTAGTGATCCGTCAACTCATGTCTTTGGAGTTGGACCATGTGCTTCAACATCTTCGGGTCAAACATATTTCCACCTCTTTATGCTCCGATTATATTTATTTTACCACAATCCTATTTAAAACTAAAGAACGAACCCTAAACGTTCGTTCTAAAACGTTGAAAATTTGATATCCGACACGAGTAACATCTCTTTTTGTAAATAGAGTTGTTGGACGAGGTGGCTACCGATCAACCCATTCAACAAATGGTAGTGGCCAACATTGAAGTAGACATGAGGATAGAATGGATGTTCACCGATGAGTGGCTCGTATCGCTCGATAAATGCTTCACTAATGTCTAGGTTATAATGTGGCAGATGCGAGGAGGTTTCGAAGATACGTACCGATCCGTAATTGACGAAATATGTATCGCATCCCTCTTCAGACACGCTATTCCCAGCCCCAGGAAAGAAGCGTTGATAAAAGGAGGGGCTGGCTACGACAAGTTTTTTGGCTTCAATCCATGAATCATCCGTCAGGAGGGTAGCCTTTTCCGAAAGGCTGACTGTTTCCACCTCCCCGTCGATGACCTCCAATCCTTCCCGTTTTAAATAAGCCAATAACTGTTGTTTGAAAGCTTGGGGATTGAACGTCACACCGCTTTGATAAACCAACAGTCCGGCTTCTAAAGCATAACCCGCATATCCTTCTTTCGTTTCACGCAGGTAGTGAAGTTGAGGGTTTCGTTGGTATTCACAGCTTTCCTTTTCGAGCAAATCCATTAAACGGTCGAGGGTGTAGATGGAGTCAATGACAGAATGGAACAGGTCTTGGGCAAATGCCGGATCGATGGCATGGGACAGTTGCGTCAGTTCCTCATCGAGCTGACATTCGGTTGCCTCCCTTTTTGCGGGTAAGTCCAGAAGGATACAGGGAACGTGACTGGTATAAAAAAAGTAGGCGGTGAGTGTACCGATTAGCCCCTCTCCGACGATGAGGACATCGGTTTCCTTCCGTTTTCTTCGCGGGGGCATGAAGCCTATTGCCTTATACTTGAGCTGTTCCACCGAAAAAACCTCCATTTCCTACCTTAGTATGGAGGTTTCAAAAGGGATTTTATGCACTGCCTTTACCTTTTTTTCTGAAAAAGGCCATGATATCCTGCCGAATGTTGATCGGATTCAACAGCCAAACCAACACGAAGTAAACGATAATCCCTATAACCACCTGAAGTACTAGGGGATAGACGAGGGGCGTTCTTTCAATCCCCCACACAACCAGGCCCATCACGAGAGCGGAACTTAGGATTTTGATGAGATTGCTGTGGGATAGGCGAAGGATGTGCCAGCGCCTTGCCAACAAGAAGAAAACCAATGAGAAGAGAGCGGATAGGTTGCCAAAAATAGCCCCGATGAGGCGATAGTGGGGAATCAAAACCGTGTTCATGGCATATTTTATGCCTAATGCGATGACAGTGAAGACGTAGTCAGCCATCATCCGCTCGCAAGGAACGGCAAAGAGGGATAGAACAAGCGAATAGAGAAGAATCATGAGTAGGTTCAGCCGAAGGCTGGCCATTTCAACTAGATCCCGAAAAAAGAGAACATGAAGTTGGGGATAGATAAGAAAGAGGCCTACTGTGGCTGGTAGGGCAAAGAGGAGGACCATTTCCACAAGTTCGCGGTCAGGTTTACCATTTTTTTTGAGGTAGGGCACATAACTGGTGATGAGTGGAGAGACGAAAAAGAGAGCCCCTTGGATAAGCGGCAAACTCCGATCGTATACCCCCTTTAGGCGCCGTGCCTCATCAAAGCCGACCAGGGGCTCAAGACGTCGGGTCATCGTAAGCCCATCCATGAGATTGATCAGAAGTAAAAGTGAAGCACTTAAGGTAAGAATCCACATCCTCCGATAGCTTGGTGCGAAGAAGGGTGTTTTTTCGGCTTCCTTCGTTTCGATCCCCTTCTTTTTAGTTACCAATAAATAAACAAAAGCCATCAATAAGCCTAGGACGAATGCCCCATAGCTCAGAAAAGCGACGTGGTAGACGTCCGTCACCACGCCTTGAATGAATAAAAAAAGGGCTATGCCTATGAAGAAAACACGGACGGCTTGTTCGATGAAATTGGCTATTCCCACTTTATAAATCGTCTCCTCATGACAATAGAGGCTTCCACGATAGGAACCGAGAAAGGGGGTAAGCAGAACAACTATGCTTAACAGGATAAAGAATGGCGTGAAAGCCCGGTCGTTAAAGGCTTTCGCTACAAGGGGGCTAAAAAAGAAAAACATCAGGCCAATCGGCATGAAACGCCGAACAAAACCCTTTAAAAGCGCATTTAAAGAAGCCCCTTGGATGAGGAGCTCACTGGTTACCAACGGAATCGAATAAGTAGACATCAGGGCCAAGACGGAAAATAACGGGTATACCGTTTGGTATACATAAAAGCCTACATCGCCCATGATGTTTTGATAGGGGATTTTATAAAAGAAGGAAAGGGCTTTGACGATGAAAGAAGAGACGATAAGAATAACCGTCCCTCTTATCCATTTCTTTTTCATAACCTCACCCGGATTGCAAGATCAAGTCCACGGCTTCCGCAACGCTTGATACAACCGTTTGAGCGGTGTGCCGAACGGCTTCATCCGCCCATTCCATGACGAAGCTATTATGAGTCCATTCAAACATCGAAATGTCATTAAAGGAATCGCCAATCACGTAGGTATCTTCTTTTTTAAAGCCAAACCGCTCGGCAAGCCAGGCGATGGCTTGTCCTTTCGCATTTTCTCGACGTGTAATATCGATCGTATACTCGCTTGAAATATACGAGACGAGGGAAGTGGGGAGTCGCTCGCTTAAGCGTCTGACCATCCACCGATTTTCATTCCGTTTGGCCCAAAGCGACACCGTTACGACCTTAAGTTCATCGAGCCGTTCATATAAATCGGGCATCTCATCGTAACGGACGAAGGGCTGGATTTTTTCAAACGCCTTGATAATCGGGAGCTTTCTTTGGATCAAGTGGTGATCAGCCGTCTGAACGAATATGAGGACAGGAAGTTTTTTTACCTCCGCAATCGTTTGTCGTAGTTCTTCCTGGGTAAAGTAGGAAGCATAAAGGAGGGTATCGTCTAGATAAATGATACCCCCGTTTTGTGATATCCGAAAGGTGCCCGGTAAATCGTATTCTTCAAATAGGGCTTTAATCTCATAATCAAGCCTGCCTGTGGCAATCGAAAGATGATATCCCGCCTGATGGGCTTTTTTTAGTGATTCGATGTCACGCCTTTCGATGCGTTTGAAATCAAGAAGGAGAGTTCCGTCGAGGTCACAAAATATATGTTTCATAGGACACCTACCTTTTGACGTTCTTTTACACTCATGACTTCATTATACGAAAGAACCCCTATCTTGTAAACTTATAAAAGAAAAAGCCCAAATTGGGCTTTACGCTTCTAAATATTTCCCTATAAAGGATGCTGCCGTTCGGGCGCTTGTCAGATCGACCTCCGTAATCTCTCGGCTATGATCATTGCCGAGGATGATGACGGCACCAACACAATCGCCGCTGCTTAAGATCGGTTGAACGATAAAAGATCGTTTTTCCGATTCCTCCTCACTAATCGCAATTTCCGCTTCCTGCTTCTCTACTTTGGCAATACGGCTATTCATATACTTCTCTAGCTGTTCACTGACCTTTTTATTTAAGTATTTCTTTTTTAAATTTGCTGTCGCGGCAACGATGATGTCACGGTCACAGATGATGATGTCTTTTCCTAACGAGAGATAAAGCGCATCAGCATATTGTTGGGCAAATTCCGAAAGGTCTTCAATTGGGGAGTACTTCTTTAAAATGACATCCCCTGAACTATCAACATATATTTCTAGGGAATCACCTTCCCGAATACGTAAATTACGACGAATCTCTTTGGGAATGACAACACGACCTAGATCATCAATTCTCCTAACGACACCAGTTGCTTTCATTGTTAAACCTCTCTTTCTTATAGTTTCATTATATTTTTTTTCTTTATTTGGCTAATTATTCATTTTTTTACATCTTTCGACCCTGGCTAATTTTTACAAAGAACCGGGTCATTAGCCGTAAATAGTTTTCTTTCAAGCGAGGTTTTTCCACTATGATCGTTAAGCGCTGTTTGACATAACGGAATTGAATATTCTTTGAAAGCTCACTGGCGACCATAAAGTAGAACTCCCCATCGATCTCGCGACTGGCGGCAGCCGAATAGTGGAACTCCACTTGATTATTTGTTTCCACAACCCGTTCGATTCCCAGGTCAAGGCAGACACTACGGATGTAGGCAAGATGGAGGAGGTTTTCCACCGGTTCGGGGTAGTCAGAGAAGCGATCGATGAGTTCGTTCTGAAGGTCAAGAAGGTCGTCGTAACTGTTAATGAGTTTAATCTTCTTATAAATTTCTATTTTTAAACTCTCATTAGGAATGTAGTCGTTCGGTATATAGGCATCCTGCAAGATTCGCATGTCGAGAGGCTGTTCTGTATCCCGCCAGATGGATTCCGCTTCCTTCATTTTCTCCTGGCCTTCCTGAATCGCCTGTTGGAGCATCTCGGTATAAAGTTCAAAACCAACCGATTCAATAAAGCCATACTGTTGTGGTCCTAACAGATCCCCCGCGCCACGGATCGCTAGATCCTGTTTAGCGATCTTAAAGCCTGAGCCAAGTTCCGTAAACTCTTTAATTGCTTTTAAGCGTTTCGTTGCCACTTCTGATAACACTTTCCGTTTAGGATACATCATATACGCATAGGCAATCCGATCGCTTCGTCCGACGCGGCCGCGGAGTTGGTAGAGCTGAGAGAGGCCTAAACGATCCGCATGAGCGACGATGAGCGTGTTGGCATTAGCTATGTCAAGGCCGGTTTCAATAATCGTTGTGCAAACGAGAACATCATATTCCCTATTCAAGAATCGATACATAGTCTGTTCGAGTTGATCTCGTGACATTTGGCCATGGACAAATGATACCCGAGCCTCGGGAACCAGTTCTTTTATGCGCCGAACTTCCCGCTCGATACCATCGATTCGATTGTACAAATAGAACACTTGGCCTTCACGGGCTAACTCCCTTTCGATGGCCTCCTTAATGATTGTATTATTCTCCTCGACCACGTAGGTTTGAACAGGGTAACGGTTTTCCGGAGGCGTATCAAGAAGGGAGAGCGAGCGTACCCCCACCAAAGCCATCTGGAGGGTACGCGGGATTGGCGTCGCCGTAAGTGTCAGAACATCCACATTGACTTTCAGTTCCTTTATCTTCTCCTTGTGTTCCACACCAAAGCGCTGCTCCTCATCGATGATGAGAAGCCCTAAATCGTGAAACGCCACGTCATCTGAAAGGAGCCGATGGGTCCCGATCACGATATCAATCTGGCCCTTTTTCAGGCGTTCGATTGTCTCCTTCTGTTTTTTTAGCGGCACAAATCGGTTGAGAAGAGCGATATTGACCGGATAATTTCGAAACCGCTCCTTAAACGTGTCATAATGCTGCTGCGTGAGGATAGTGGTGGGGGCAAGGTAGGCGACTTGTTTACCGTCCATCACCGCTTTAAAAGCGGCACGCATAGCCACCTCCGTCTTCCCGTAACCCACATCACCGCAAAGAAGGCGATCCATCGGCACAGGCCGTTCCATATCCGCCTTGATCTCCTGAGTGGCAATGAGCTGATCAGGAGTCTCGACGTATTCAAATTCTGCCTCAAATTGACGCTGCAAATCCGTATCCGGCGAAAATGCGAATCCTTTGGCACGTTCCCTTTCCGCATACAGCTTCAATAGGCGCTGGGCAATGTCGGTTACATGCTTGCGCACACGTTGTTTCTGACGCTTCCATTGAGTCCCGCCAATCTTATGAAGGGAAGGGACGGTCCCTTCCTTACCCACGTATTTTTGAACCAGATGGATATTTTCTACAGGAACGTACAGCTTATCGCCTCCCCGATAGGCGAGCTCAAGAAAGTCCCGATGAACGCCATTGGCCAATAAAGTCTTTATGCCTAAGTATTGGCCAATCCCGTGGTCGTAGTGAACGACGTAGTCACCGATATTCAGCTCTTTTAAATCCTTAATCTTTTTGGCATGTTTGAGCTGAATGCTCCGATAGGTGATGGGCTTTGTCGTTTTTTTGCGATACAGTTCAAATGGCGTGATCAGCTGGATCCGATCGTTTGTCAGTTCAAAACCGCCATTTATCGGTGCTAGCATTAAGTTCACACCGTGTTCGATCACCCGGTCTTGATCCCCGATTAAGGCATGGGAGACGTTGGCTTCTGTAAGCTGCTCACTAAACTGACGCCGGCTATCCGCCTGATCAAAACAAAAGAGATAGGTTTTCAACCCTTTATTTTCCCTCAATTCGCGGACCAGGTCTTCCCTCTTTCCATCGTAGGGCTCGATCACCCGGCTCGCAAAATCAATAGTTGCCGCAAAACCTGTGATATCCGTTGGCAACGTCAGTTCCTGTATGAATAGCTGCAAATGGGAGGAGGACAACAGCTTGGCAAGAGGGACATAGTGCTGCGGCGCCAATGCCGTTTTATGGTGTTCCAATAGCTCCGCTTGAAACTGCTCGTACTCCATCACGAATTGATCGTAATGGCCTTGGATTTGGTTGTACTCTAACCAAAGGAGGAGGCCCTCAGGAATATAGTCCAAAATCGTTTGGGTATCATCATAAAAATAGTCTATGTATTTATGTAGGCGCACGAGCTCTTCGTGCCCTTCTATTTGGATCAGCTCTTCTTGAAACCGGGTTTCAAGTTCTTCTTTCTTTGGACCTTGAAGGGTTTTCGTTTTGTCTATAAAACTTATTTTGAGCTTGTGAAGCGCTTCTTGTTTCGTCCGTTCGTCATAGACCAACTCATAGGCCGGTGTGATCATGGCCTCTTCGCACTTTTCAATTGTCCGCTGATCGTATTCGTTAAAACGGCGGATAGAATCGATCTCATCACCAAAAAATTCTAGCCGGAAGGGATGGGATTCTGTGTAAGGGAAGAGATCGATGATTCCTCCTCGTACCGCCATTTCTCCAGGTTTTTCCACTATTTCGACCCGTTTATACCCCATCGCAACTGCCCGTTCGATTAGGCCATCGAAATCCCATTGCTCGCCAACGGTAAGCTTTAAAATATGATTCCGAAACACCGATCGCGGAGGCAACTTGCGAATGGCACCAATCGTATGGGTGACGACAATCCCTTGTGAATGAAGAGCGAAATGGACTAAGGTGTTCAAACGTTCTTGGCGAAACTCATCGCTTGAGGCGAGCATCTCCGCTGAAATAAATTCATCCATCGGAAAAAAGTACACATCGTCTATACCGACGACCTGTACGAGTCGATCATAAAGTTTTTGGGCACGGTAAAGGTTAGGGGCAACGATGATGAGCGGTTTTTGAAAACGAACGTCAAGCACCTTGGCCAAAACCGCTGTCAACCCATCGTTGACATTCGATAAAAGCAGGGGAGATTTTCGATTTTCTAAAGATCGGAATAAAGAGGAAAATGATGGCAATTCGGAAAGATAGTCTAACAATATTTTCATGAAACGTGCTCCTCATCCGTTGTATTTATTCATCACGTAAAGAATATCCTGTTTAACCCAGTCGTCCAATACGTCGACACTCTTTAAGATCGCTTCGTCGATGTGAACACGTTCAGCTTTTGTAAAGCGGCCTAAGACGTAGTCCACAGTAGAAAGGGAAGCCGGCCGGTCAATCCCTATTTTAAGGCGATGGAACGCTTCTGTCCCCAAGTGCTCGATGATTGACTTTAAACCGTTATGCCCACCGGCAGAACCCTTTTGACGCACACGGATCTTCCCTGTAGGGAGATCCAAGTCGTCATGGACGATGAGGATATCTGTTGCATCCAGTCCATAAAACTGCTGCACGGCACGGACCGCTTCTCCCGATCGATTCATATACGTTTCTGGCTTGAGCAAAATGACTGGCTGACCATCGAGCGCCAATTCGCCAACCATTCCGTGAAACTTCCGTTTGGCGGTAAGCTTGGCACCGTATTTATGGCAGTAGGCGTCGATGACCATAAAGCCAACATTATGGCGCGTCCCTTCATATTTTTTCCCTGGATTTCCTAGTCCTACAATGAGTTTCATGATTTCACCTACTTAAAGGATAAAAACCATAGTATAGCATTTCCATCCTAACTATACTATGGTATTTATCCCGAATATTCCATGTCTACGCTTATTAGCGGAACAATTGGCTGACCGATTCGTCTTTAATAATATTGATGATCCCTTGGCCAAGGAGTTCGCCGACCGAAAGCTGCCGAATTTTTGGCGTCAGCTTGTCCTCCGTTAAGGCGATGGTGTTCGTCACCACACATTCCTTTATAGGCGAGTTTTCAATCCGTTCGTTAGCAGGTGGGGAAAAGACGGGATGGGTCGCTGCGGCATAAACCTCAAGGGCGCCTCGTTCCTTGACCGCTTCTGCCGCATTGACGATACTCCCTCCCGTATCAATGATATCATCGACAATAATGGCAATCTTCCCCTCTACCTCCCCAATGACATTCATGACTTCACTCTCATTGGGGCGTTGCCGCCGCTTATCGATAATGGCAATGGGGGCATGCAAGTATTCGCCGAGCCGGCGAGCCCGAGCCGTCCCTCCATGGTCGGGGGAGACCACGACAATCTCTCGGTTGAACCGTTTCTCTAAAAAGTACTTCGCAATTATCGGCATCGCATAGAAGTTGTCAATGGGAATATCAAAAAAACCTTGGATTTGGGCTGCATGAAGATCCATTGTGATGACCCGATCGCAGCCTGCCGCTTGAAGGAGATTGGCGACAAGTTTCGCCGAAATCGGTTGCCGTGCGCTGACCTTCCGATCTTGCCGGGAATACCCGTAGTAAGGCATGACCACGTTGATGGTGTGGGCGGACGCTCGTTTCATCGCGTCAATCGTGATGAGCAACTCCATCAAGTGCTCATTGACTGGCTTATTCGTCGATTGGATGATGAACACTTCCCGTCCGCGTACGGTTTCATCGATATCGATGGTAATCTCACCATCCGCAAACCGTTTCACCTTGCAGCTTGAAAGGGGGATTCCCGTCGCTTTAGAGATTTCATCTGCAAGTCCTGGATTAGATGACAAGGCAAAAAGACTCACCTTTTTCTGGTTAATAAACATGATAATGTAGACCTCCAAGAATGTTTTCCACCTATATTCTACAACCTAATACGCAATAAGGCAATGTGAAGGTCGCGCACATTTAGAATTCATTTATTGGATTTTCTTATTCTCCTTATTATTATCGCTGTAATACCCGACTTTATTAGTTTGGCGTTCCCGAGCTATCGCTAACGATTCCTCAGGAACATCGTCAGTAATAGTTGATCCTGCGGCAACAACGGATTTTCTGCCAATGTGTACAGGGGCAATCAAATTCACATTACAACCAATAAACGCATCATCATCAATCGTCGTTTCAAACTTTTGAACGCCATTGTAGTTTACGGTAATCGCTCCACAACCGATGTTGACGCGTTTACCAATGAAGCTGTCCCCGAGATAGGATAGATGAGAGGCTTTGCTACAGTCGCCCATTTTTGTATTCTTTATCTCCACAAAGTTCCCGATTCGAACCTTTTCACCCACTTCGACACGGTTCCGGAGATGAGCGAAAGGACCAACGGTCGTTTGTTTGCCAATGACCGAATCGAATACCACGGAATGGCGGACACTCACCTCATCCTTTAATACGGCGTTATGTAACTCGGCATATGGGCCGACGTGACAACGGCTGCCAATCACGTTCCGCCCCGTTAAGATCGTACCGGGGTAAATGGTGGTGTCCTTACCAATTACGGTGTCCGGAGAAATGTAGGTGGTATCTGGATCGACGATGGTCACGCCAAAGTTCATCCATCGTTCGTTAATCCGGCGCTGCATGACTTTAGTTGCTTCGGCTAGTGCCTTCCGGTCATTGATGCCAAGAGTCTCTTCTGCATCGGCGGTTTTATGCGCCACCACAACATACCCTTTTTGTTTCAACAGCCCGATGACATCTGTGAGGTAGTATTCCTTTTGCTCATTATCGTCCGTGACCTCTAAAAGCGCCTCAAATAGCAGTCGATTGTCGAAACAATAAGTTCCCGTATTGATTTCACGTATCGCCTTTTCCTCCGGTGTGGCGTCCTTCTCCTCTACGATCTTAACGACTTCCCCTTGTTCGTTTCGGACGATTCGCCCGTAACCATATGGATTATCGAGTTCAGCCGTTAATATCGTAACAGCGGCCTTTGCTTGACGATGCACCTCACAAAGGGTGGAAAGGGTTTGAGGCGTAATGAGCGGCGTGTCGCCACAAATCACGAGCGTTTCATCTGTCACGTCCTGCAGGCAATCTTTCGCCATCATAACTGCATGTCCCGTACCTAATTGTTTTTCCTGTAAAACGAACGTGACATCCTCGCGTTCTCCGATCACCTGCTTCACTTGTTCCGCTCCATGGCCGACGATTACCACGTGGCGATTAATTCCCGCCAATGATAAGTGATCGAGAACATATTCAACCATCGGTTTACCTAAAATTGGATGGAGGACTTTGGGGTAGTCAGAATGCATACGTGTCCCCTGTCCCGCTGCTAAAATAATACTTTGCACAGTTTTCACTCCTTCACTTGTATTGTATTAATAGGAATCCACAAAGCGGTTTGGAGGCTTTTATTTACTATTCTATTATAAACAATCACCTCCTAAAAACAAAACGCCAAATTTCAAATGATGCCACTTTGCGGTATTCCTTCACTTGATATATACGACATAACCCTTCTTTTTTCTAAAAAAAGTATTTTTTTGTAAAAAGGCTCTTTTTCCATCAAAAAAAGGAGATGGGCCATCTCCTTCTTTTGGTTCGCTATTTAATGCCGATCCTAACGATATCCGCTATACGTCACTTTCTATCTCCAAGGCTGAATCGCCTTCATCTGCCTGAACGTTTACTTCGCTAAGTTCCGCACCACCATTACCCGTACGT
>DATCJW010000089.1:0-10060 GCA_036562595.1 Haloplasmataceae bacterium
CAATAATGGGAACCCCGGCAGCTTTGGCATGCTCAATGGCCTCTCTTGTCTGGGGCATGACCCCGTCATCAGCGGCAACAACTAAAACCGTGATATCCGTGACTTGTGCACCACGGGCGCGCATTTGGGTAAAGGCTTCATGTCCAGGAGTATCAATAAAGGTTATTTTTTTGCCATCATATTCGACTTGATAGGCTCCGATATGCTGCGTGATGCCTCCCGCTTCCGTGCTCGTAATGCGCGTATTACGGATCGTATCAAGTAGGGTTGTTTTTCCGTGGTCGACATGTCCCATGATGGTGACGACGGGAGGACGAGGTGATAAGTCCTCCTCCTTATCATCAAAGACAATCTTTTCAAATTCGATGGCATCAGTGACAACCTCATCCTTGACATCAAAGCCATACTCCGCGGCAATCAGTTCAACGGTGTCGCGATCCAACACCTGGTTTTGGTTAGCCACCACACCCAACATCAGCAGGCTTTTTATCACTTCGGTAACCGGTTTATTGAGTTGTGCTGAAAGATCGCTAACGGTCATATCCTCACGATAGAATACGGTGCTCTCCCGCTCTTCTTCCGTCACTATAGGAATATTCGAAACTCGGTCACCTTTATTCTTTTTCGCCTTTTTCGGGCCTTTTTTGCGTTTTGCCTTGCGAACAGGGCGCTCTTCCTCATCGTATGCTTCATCCCAGTCGTCATCTACAGTCTCATCGACCTGAAAATAGGCGAGCAGTTTCGGAAGAACATCATCGGCAATAATGGACATATGGCTCTTTATGTTTTGACCGAATTCGTTATTTAAAACGTCAATGATCTCTTTATTACTGAGGTTATATTTCTTTGAAAATTCATGGATCCGCATCAATGTCACTCCTTCTTTTCAATTTTCGACCACAACCCTTTCGCGAAGCCCCGATCACGGATGCCGACGGCTACACGGTGAATCTTTCCAATGGCGTGCGAAAGCTCCGCACTGGTCCCTATTTCAAGATAGGGGATTCGATAAAAGCGGCATTTATCCGCATAGCGCTTTTTCGTATTCTCGCTAGCATCCGTCGCCACGATAACCAGATGGACTTTCTTGCACTGAATAGCGCTAATGATCCGTTCCTCACCTGTAATACACTTTCCAGCCCGATAAGCAAGTCCCAAGAACTGATAGAAAGGCCGTAAATCAGACATCTTCATCACTCAGCCGTTCGACCAGTTCATACAGTTCTTCGTAGATCGAGTCGGGGATTTCCACACCGAGGCTGCGATCTAGCGCTTTTGTCTTTTTCGCTTGGTCGATGACTGAGCGATCCAACTTAAGGTAAGCACCCCGCCCATTCTGCTTACCCGTTAGATCGACGAACACCTCATTTTCTTTATTGCGAACAATTCGGACCAATTCTTTCTTCGGGTATCGTTCATTGGTCACGACACATTTACGCATGGGAATTTTACGTTTTTTCATGCTGATCACCCTATTCCTCGCGTTCTTGTGCCAACTCCTCATTTAGTGGCGTATAGGAAATGTTTAATTTTTTCGCATCAGAAACCGATTTAATATCAATCTTCCAACCTGTCAGTTGGTGAGCAAGCCGAGCATTTTGCCCGCGTTTACCGATCGCTAGAGAAAGTTGATGATCCGGCACGATGACTTGAGACCGTTTTTCCTTCTCATCAAGTATGTTCACGGCTATGACCTGTGCAGGAGAAAGGGCATTCTTAATTAACACTTTGGGATTCGGGTCATAAAGGGCCAAATCAATCTTTTCTCCATTAATCTCGTTAATGATATTATTAATTCGTTGCTGATTCGGACCGATACATGCGCCTATCGGATCGACATCGGGATGATGGGACTGAACCAACACTTTACTCCGACTCCCGGCATCCCGAGCTACGGCTTTAATCTCGACAATCCCATCGTATACTTCAGGGACTTCTAATTCAAAAAGTCGTTTAATCAGTATAGGGTTTCGTCGAGAAAGATAGATTCGCGGCCCTTTCGTCGTCCGTTCCACCTTACTGATCAGTACTTTTATCCGACGATTGGGTTCAAACTCCTCAGTAGGCAATAATTCACGAATCGGGAGAATCCCGTCGGTACGCCCAAGATTAATGTAGATGTTTCGTTCATCCCGACGATTCATTAAACCAGTAATGAGATCGAGTTCACGGTCTATGAACTCCTCATAAATGAGCTCCCTTTCCGCCTCAATTACAGCCTGGGTAATCCGTTGCTTGGCCGATTGGATCGCAATCCGTCCAAAATTCTTAGGGGTAACCTGTAATTCAATTATATCATCGATCTTAGCCGTTTTCTTAATCTTTCTCGCCTCATCGAGTGAAATCTCTTTAAAAGGATTTTCGACAACATCAACAACCTTTTTCCGTTCATAAACATTTATGGTATGGTTTTCCTCGTCAATCTCCACTCGAACATCTACATTCTCTTTCCCATTCGACTTCCGATAGGCAGAAATGATCCCCTGTTCAAAGGCTTCTAAGACAATAGACTTATCAATCCCTTTTTCCCGAATCAAATCATTAAGTGCTTGAAAGAATTCCTTGTTAACCAATTCCAAAATCCTCCTCTTAAAATTGAATCGCTAGGCGAATACGACTGATCTTATCATAGGGTATTTCGATCGTTTTCATCCGATTCCGATCTTTGTACTCGACCGTCACGATATCGTCCTCAAATTTTACCAAATGGCCTTCCACTTCTTTTAACCCATCTACTTTCGCATATAGCCTAACGTTGACGTATTTCCCAACCGCCCGTTTGACGTCTTCCTTGGTTTTAAGTGGCCGTTCTGCCCCGGGAGAGGTCACCTCGAGGATATATTCATGCGGAATGGGATCGTGTTCATCGAGTGCGGCACTAATCATTTCACTAATGGTCGCACAATCATCGATATCGACCCCTTCTGGACGATCAATCATGTACCGTAGGACACGGTTCGGACCTTCCTTCACGTATTCAATATCAACAAGCGTATACCCTTCCCGCTCAATGATGGGTTCGCCAAGTTCCCGGCAAATCGTTAGAATTCGACTCATCAAATTCACCTCTTTAAAGATAAAAGAGCAGGAAACTCCCACTCTTTACTTACTAAGTATTCCTATTACTAATTTTACCACAATCATTTGTATTATTCAACAAACATTAGGGATTATTTTCGAAACTGGTACATTATGATGGAGCCGGCGACACCTACATTGAGGGACTCGCTATGGGAGGCCATCTCAATCGTTACACTAGCGGAAATACGCGCTTTCATCTCTTCACTGACTCCATGGGCTTCGTTGCCTAGAACAAAGGCCATTTTATCTTTGGCCCGGAGTGTAGCGAGTGGTTGGCCGTCCAAATCGGCACGGTAAATCGCAAAACCGTCCTCCATCAATATGTGAACCGCCTCATCGAGTGGCTGTTCCCATGTGTTGACACGAAAAATTGCACCTTGCGTGGCGCGAACCACCTTTGGATTGTAAAGATCGACCGTCATAGGACTGCGAATCACCGTGTCAAAGCCAAAGGCATCAGCACTTCTAATTAGCGTTCCCAGATTACCTGGATCCTGTATATCATCCAATAAGAGCACTCGGGTTCCATATTCCTTTTTAACCGGCTTTATTTGACAACAGGCGATAATTCCTTGTGGCGTTTTCGTATCGCAAATGCGATTCATGACTTCTCGGGAAACCTCAACGACTGGACGATCCAGTAGGTAGTGTTTCCCTTCTAAGACAAGAATTTCTTCTACCAAGCCGTGAGCTAGTGCCTCAAAAACGAGATGTTCTCCTTCGACTATGAAACGGCCACTTCGTTCCCGCTCTTTCTTCTGCTGCATGAGCTTTGCGTACTGTTTGACCTTCGGATTTTGAAGCGATCGGATGACCATAGCCTGCTCCTACAAAAGCATGGTTGGGTAATGACGTTGAAGGATACGGCCTGTTACCGAACAGATGGGGACAATTTTACGATTGGTTTCTTGCGCCAGTTGAACGAATCGGTCGACTAGCTTATGGGCTAAACCTTGTCCCCGATATTCCGGTTTAACAAAAATGTAAGTGACGACATAATGGGTATCGTGTTCGTCAAAGAAGATATAACCTGCTTCTTCCTCTCCATCTTTTATAATCAATCGGGATTCGGTCAATTCAAAAACCATGACGACACCACCAACTCATGACTTGCTACCATAATAATACAACGGATTTTCCATTCAATCAACTGTTTAAAACGAATATTCACTTAATAGGAGCTCTTTGATAACGTGTTGGGGAATAAATACGATTTGGCAGGGTTTCATCAGCTTGGCAATAATATCCGCCGTAATGATTAATTCATAAATATTATGATCAGTGGCAATGATGTCCTGTAAATCTTCATGACAAAGTTGCCAAATCTGCTTTCCAGAATGATAAACGATTTTTAACTTGTTCATACCCTCACCTCGTACCTATCATAGCACGAGTAAGAGGCTAGTCTTGTCAAATGGTGGTAAGGGGACAAACTTTTTTAATGAGTTCTCGGTAGTGTCTGGTTGCTTCTTGGTATGAGGCTTGATCCTCATAGAGCTTGATTGCTCGGATTCGCCATTCCCACTCTAACACCTCGTCTTGGGCCTGGATAGCCGTAGGAATGAGCGTCTTTTCTAACAAGTCGATGCGTTTCTTTGGGGAGTCGTCGTTTGCAAGAGACTGCAAATACAGCATCATATGCTTTAACCGCTGGGATTGAAGGGGCATTTTTTTCATTTCCTTTAAGTGGTGCTTTACCTTATCCTTCCTTCCCGCTTCGATCAACAGATAGGCATACACCATTTCAACGAGCGGGTCATCATCAACCTTTTGAAGGAGATAGGCCAGCTGTTTGAAACTATCATGATAGTTTTGAAGCCTCATCTCAATCAAAGCGAGATGCAATCGGCAGATGTGTTCATACCTTGGATAAGACTTTATATCACTTGATTGAAGCAGACTATTCAGTTGTTTTTTAGCTTTATAGGGATAGCGTTTCGACCACTCGATGGCCATAAATAATTGGCTCCTTAGGACAAAACAATTGATATACAAGCTGGAAAAGATGGTTTGGGCTTTTTCAATGTGCTCTATGGCTAGAAGCGACTGGTTTAGTCGTGACAACACTTTGGCATAAAGATAATGCAGGTAACCTTTTAAAATGGGAAGTTGGCATTCGATTTTAAAAGCTAAATCGATATAGTTTTTCGCCTGTCTATAGTGATCCATCTTAAAATAATATTGCGCCGTTCCATAGAGTAAGCCCGCCAATTCAAGATTGGTTAATAGATCGCGATAGATATAGACTCTTTTTAGACACTCCTCACCCTTATTCAGATTACCATCGGCTAGGGCATGAATGAGCGTCATGATGTGAAACAGGGGGACATCCCCCTTCTTTTCCTTCAGAAACTGATTGAGTTCCTCATTGCGTCCATAGGCAAGGTGTTGGAAAAACTGATCCAATGTGTCCTGTTGTTCCGTATGGTTCACGATGATAGAAGCCTGAAAAGGTATTTTCAGTCTTTCAAAGAGTGCTTGCAATAGGTCTTGATCAGGCATGACTTCGTTCCGCTCAATGCGACTATAATAAGAAACCGAACATAGGTCCCGGCATACATTAATGAGTTTCAAGCCCTGTTTTAGCCGTTCGCGTCGCAGAATGGTACCGATGCCTACTCGAACATCACGGCACTCGCCATCCGCCAAACGTTGGTGTGTCAATTGTTCATAAAACTGATCGTACAATGCCAGTCCGTTTTGAGTTGACATCTCGGCTTCCATGGGAGAGCGAACGTCATCTCAAAACGGTTCACCTCCCTATGTTGTAATTTGTCGCAAAAGATGCCTTTACCATAATAGCAAACCCCTCTGTTTTTTGTGAAATTTGTCATAAACTTTACTTCAGAGCGATCGTTTCCCCGCTTACGAAAGAATAATTTAGTGCCTATAAGTCGCATGATGTCTCTTGATGCTGGATGGAATAATAAAGGGGTTACCTCTGTTATAACAGAGATAACCCCTTGACGCATGGCTGATTTATTGTCTTAAAGTCGCTTGATACGTCTTTTCGAGGGCATTCAAGATCCGTTCCATCACTTGAGTCACTTCCTCATCTGTTAACGTTCGTTCCGGATCCTCAAAATAAAGTGAGAACGCTACTGATTTTTTCCCAGTTGGGATCGTTCCGCCACTATAAACATCAAATACAACAGCCGATTTCAGGATGGGCCCACCATGGGCTAGGATCGTTCGCTGTAAATCAGAAGCCAGCCGATTTTCATCGACAATGATTGCGAGGTCCCTTGCCATACCGGGATAGCGAGAAATTTTTTCGTAGACTTGCTTACGTGGTTGACCGAGATGGAAAATCAGATCAAGGACAATTTCAAAGACATACGTCTCATCCAATTCATACTCGTTTTGTGTGGCAGGATGGACTTGGGCCACGATCCCAATTCGCGTATCATTTAAAAGGATATAAGCGGCCCTTCCAGGATGAAAATCTTTCCCCAGCCCGTCATTAGCAGGAACAAAAGCGATTTGATGGGCAATGCGGAGACGTTGGAAGAGTGCTTCTAGAATTCCTTTCACGTAGTAAAAATCAACGGCTTCCTGTTTCTTTTGCCAGGCATTTTCCATGATCAATCCTGTCAATGCCCCAGCGAGGATTTCCTCTTCCGCTGGGCCCTCCGGTGTCCACTTATAACGCCGCCCCAGTTCAAAAATATGGATATTATCCATATTTCGAGCCTGATTATACTGAATGACCGACAAAAGATGATGCAGTAGACTATGGCGGAGAATCTTTCGATCTTCACTCATCGGCATTTTTAACACGATCGGTTCAAAGCGGTCTTCTTCGTGCATTTTAAACCGCTCAACGTCTTTTTCACCAAGCAAAGAATAGGTAACCACCTCGGTTAAACCGCAGGAAAGCATGGTGTCAACGATGATCCGACGCATTTTCTGTACGGGCGTCAATCCTCCAACCGTTTCCGTTAGAGGAAGCGTTTCTTTCAAATGTTCATAGCCATAGATGCGAATAATCTCTTCAATTAGATCCTCTTCGATCAATAGATCCGGCCGCCGAGAGGGGATGACAACATGGAAACTGTTGTCATAAACGGTGAAGGTAAACTGGAGTCTTCTAAAAATGTCTGCGATGGCAGAAACAGGGATCTCAATTCCCAACACTTTTTTTACTTTGTCAACCGAAAGTTCAATGGTATTCTGTAATCGTTCCGTTATCCCATCCACAGACAATCGGTTATCGATCGTACCACCACAAAGTTTCACCATGAGTTGAGATGCACGCTGTAAAGCATAGAGTGTACGACCTGGATCCACCCGTTTTTCAAAGCGAATGCTGGACTCGCTCCGGAGATCGAGTCGGGTGGAGGTTTGTCGAATGGTGTAGGGATCAAAGACCGCGCTTTCTAAGAGGACGTCCGTCGTCTCAGCATCAATTGCGGTATCCAGACCCCCCATGACGCCAGCTAGTGCAATCGGCTTTTCACCATCGGTAATGACGAGATCGGTTTCCTCCAGTTTGCGTTCTACCTCGTCAAGGGTTACGAGGATTTCCCCTTTTTTCGCTTGGCGTACGACAATACGCTGGTGATCGAGTTTATTTAGATCAAAGGCGTGAAGCGGTTGACCCAATTCAAGCATGACGTAGTTGGTGATATCGACCACATTATTGATCGGCCGCACGTTGGAGGCAATAAGCGCTTGCTGCATCCATAAAGGAGAGGGGCCGATCTTCACACCCCTTACCTTTTTCGCATAGTAGAGTTCACATTTCGGGCTGTCAATCGTCACCGGGAAAGAAGGGTCCTCCGTATACAGGTCATTATAATCCATCGGTAGCTTGACCTCACGGTCAAGAATCGCCCCAACTTCATAAGCGACTCCAAGCATCGATAGGCAATCCGATCGGTTAGGAGTTAGAGAAAATTCTAATATCGTATCGTCTAGTCCCAGATACCGAATGGCATCCTCGCCAATCGGCGCATCCTCTTCTAACACGTAAATCCCGTTCTGGTAGGCTTCTGGAACAAACTTACTTTCAATCCCGAGCTCCTGTAACGAACAGATCATGCCATGGGATTCCACGCCTCGTAACGTTGCTTTACGAATCTTGACATTTCCAGGCAAAACGGCCCCTACCTTTGCCACGATAACCTTTTGGCCACTACGGACGTTAGGGGCTCCACATACAATTTGTTTGGGTTCGTCATCTCCGATGTCAACTCGGCATACGCGGAGCTTGTCCGCTTCAGGATGGGGGTAAACCTCTTCAACATAACCTATGACACATCCCGTTGCGGTAGAGAGCCGTCGAACGGATTCGACTTCAATGCCTGCATTGGTGATACGTTGCGCCAGCTCTTCTGGATCGAGATCATCCACTTTTACGTATTGATTTAACCATTTTAAGGATACGAACATACTACCACTCCTCGTTAAATTGCTTTAAGAAACGCAAGTCATTGGTGTAGAACTGACGAATATCATCAATACCATACTTCAATATGGCCACGCGATCGGGTCCAATCCCAAAAGCGAAGCCTTGATAACGCTCGGGATCAAAACCGCTCATTCTCAGGACGTTCGGATGGACCATTCCCGCACCAAGAATTTCAATGTATCCCGTTCCTTTACACATGGTACATCCAGACCCTAAACATTGGCCACAGGTCACATCCACTTCAACTGAGGGTTCCGTAAAGGGAAAGAAAGAAGGACGGAAACGAATCTTGCGGTCTTCTCCGAACAGTTTCCGAGCAAAGGCCGCTAAAGTTCCCTTGAGATCGGAGAGGGTAATCTCTTCATCGACAACAAGCCCTTCTATTTGCGTAAACTGATGCGAGTGCGTCGCATCATCATCATCCCGCCGATACACCTTTCCTGGGCAGATGATCTTGATTGGGCCACGCCCTTTTTGTGCCTGCATCACCCTGGCTTGAACAGGGGATGTTTGTGTCCGTAACAGGTATTCGTCCGTAATGTAAAAAGAATCCTGCATGTCACGGGCGGGATGCCCCTTCGGGATATTTAACAGTTCAAAGTTATAATGGTCCGTTTCCACTTCTGGCCCTTCCGCAATGGTATAGCCCAATCCTATAAAGAAATCTTCAATTTCACGGATAACTTGTTGCAGGACGTGAGGCGATCCGAGGGCCATACGACGTCCAGGCAGCGTCACATCGATGGTTTCATTTTTTAATTGGGCCTCTAGTTTTTCTTGTTCCAATGCTCGTTGGCGCAGATTGACTGCCTCTTGAATGGCCGCTTTCACGCGATTTGATACTTGTCCTAATTCTTTGCGTTCCTCGGGAGTTAAATCCTTCATTAATTTCATGGCCTCTTGAATCGGACCTTTTTTTCCCAGGTAACGAACGCGTAAGTCATTTAAAGATTTGAGATCATTTGCCTGTTCAATGGCTGCGCGCGCTTCGTCTTCAATGCATTGGAGGTTTTGAAGAAGCTTCTCGATCATCGCAAACACCTTCCTTATCTCATACTTGTTTCGTTGGTGACTAGAAAAAAACGCCCTTAGAGTAATCTAAGGACGCTTGCACGCGGTACCACCCTAGTTGTGAGCCAAGCTCACCACTCGTTTCTGGATAACGGTTTGCGCCGGATGGGATTAGCACCACTCAGAAGGCGAATTCATTAAGCTAGTTGATAAGTGCACTTCCAGTCTACGATGCACTCTCCCTGGATCACTAGTACTTAACTACTACTCCTTCGTCAACGTGTTCCAACTATTTTTTGTTCATTATACGTGATTTTACTGAAAAATGCAAGGCGTTTTTTACCACGGTCTACCAAATCTCCGCCCATACCAAACATCTTTACATTGATACTCTGAAGAGCAGGAGAAGGTTGGAACGTATTTATGACAGTTGATTTTTGTATGCACGACATGGGTATGATGGGGTTGAATATGAATCACATCCTGATAAAAAGGACGATGGATGACGTTAACCTTTGGGGGAAGAACGCAAATCTTTCTGGGACGTCTCATGAT
>DATCJW010000093.1:0-2670 GCA_036562595.1 Haloplasmataceae bacterium
CCGGTCGATCTCATTTAGCATGAAAAAGCGATGGCCCGTCTCCAATGGGGCGTCTTCAGCTGTCGTTCGATTCTCTTCACTGCCTACTTCAGTGATTGATGGCGCTTCTTTGGAAGCCATCTCCTTTTCCGGGACAATGGATGGAACATCATTTTGAAACATCTTTTGAAAGTCGGGGTCAGAAAGGAGCGTTTGAAGCTTCACATCATTATAGATCGTCGTAGTAATAATCAAAACGATTAAGGCGAAAAGAAGACCAATATAAACGATCAAGGCATCCTTTGAGGCAAGCATCCGCCAGATGAGGTTAAAAAACTCTTCAAGTGAGTCAAACGGGAGTTCGATATAATTGAAACTATTCAACAGGATCAGCTTCATAACGTCTCGTCTCCTACTCTTACCGTTTCACTATGGATTTTCGTAAGGAGAGCACGCGATTGGTCTAAACGCTCGAAACCGAACAGGCGATCACACAGATCAAGTAAACTCTCCTCATCGTGATTCAATTTTCTCTCACGATTAGCGATAGGAGGTAAGATCTTATGGGCAAGCAAGCTATCGATGACCTCATCTGGCTCGCCATCCCCAAGTAAGTAGATCGTTTGATAGTACTCAAGTTGCCGAATAAAGCGATTGGTAAAGCGAAAACGGAAGTGATGCCATAGGTAGCGGTCGAGCTGATCAAACTTCTTCCACACCGATTCGTTAAGAAAGAAATGGGCCTTTGCCTCGTCGAACTGATCTTTGAAAAAGAAGTAGCTCAAAGGAACCGGTTGTTGACGGTTAGACCCTTTTGGCTCGATGGATTCCAGTGTCATGGGCAGGAGAAAGGCCGGTTCGACTATCTTTTCTGGTAGTGACGTGGCCATGTCCTCTAGCAAGAGTATATACCAGATATTCTCTGCCATCCCGATACGATGAATCCGTTCCCAACCGTAAGGATCATCGAGATAATTCAATAGCTCCGCAAATTGGTGTTGCGCTTCCGGGACATGGATGTCGCGAAAGACCATGAAATGCATCCGATAAGGGTTGTTCTTTGCGGAACGCAAGCAGGCAGCAAGCTGGCTGTGTTCGTTTCGAAGCAAGGCCTCAAACGCTTGATGCCCTGCTTCTACAAACTGAGTGCCTCCCATATAGCCTGCCATATATTGCAAACACGATAATGCCTGAGATTGATCCGGCGCCTGCACAATAAGCAACCGGGATCCCATTAAGCTGGCAAACCATTGCCTGATGAGGCGAATGGGAACCCTTAAACCCTGTTCCTCTAAATAATCGGCTAGTTGCTTAATATAATCCTTCAAACGCCACTCAGATTGGTCAGTCCCCTCATCGACCAGCAAGGAATCTTCATCCTCAAAAACGGAGTGGCCTCCTTTATTCCGATGGTCAAAAAGGATTTCTTTGGGTTCCATTGGCTTGATGCGATCGACGACGGCGATAAGGTCACCAACGGGCGTTATAGGCTTTTGTACCTTTGCGAGTCCCCGCTCCAAGGTAATTAAAAAATAATTAACCATTAAAATAATGGCAATCGTTAAAACGAGGTATTCCAAGCGTCGGTGAATAGATAAGAGAAGAAAGAATAACGGCACATTAAAATAAAGGAAACGGACATTAAAATGGAAAGGATGGTTAAACGCAACTCCTCTTCTTTCCTCGCCCTTTGTCTTCTTGGTTTCCTCTTTTTCCAATGAATGGAACACGGAATTTCCGTGATAGGTTAGGAGTTCAATAGCTGATCGCTCATCACCTACATGACGAAAATCAAGTATTACCTCCTGTTTTTCCGTTTGTTTGCCTCGTAAATGGATCTTCTTAAAGCCGACAAGGGCTTTCTTCTCGGCGGATTCCCCAACAAGGTATATCTGTAAGACATCGAACCGATCCTTTCCATCCGGGTTCGTGACAGAAAACGTTACCGCAGGCAAATGGACCGATACCTGTTTATACTTAAATTGCGCATCATTCACGCCATAAAAGCGGCGATTCGGCTCAAACAACAAGGCTCTCGCTAGACGGCCCGTTACGGGGGCTTTCAAGGTTAATACGTCTAATAGGCCAAATAGAGAGGCGCGATGAAAGAGATCTGCCTTGAGGATCACATCACAAAAGGGAATCAAATCAGAAGTGTTGGAGATATTGGATGATACAAGGGCAATGACTTTCATTCCTTTTTCATGGAAACCTTTTATAAAGGCAAGATCCTGCTCGATAGTCGAAAAAGGACCAATATGGTAAATGACTCCGTGGGGCTTGCTGACGATGTTGTGAATGGACTCCTCATCGAAAATGCCAAGACAAGCTGGAAAATAAGGTTTCACATCGTCGTTTGTAAGGCTTCGAAAGGCCTGCCCAACAAAGATTACGGTCTGTTTGGGAAACGTATGAAACACTGTTTCCTCCAGCTTATAGAAAACGGCGGATTCATGAACGAGGCGTCTATAGAACATGTCAACCATGGTTTTTACATCATCCTGATTAGTTGTGAGCCGGTTCCGTTCTTTCAATCGGTCTAGTTGATGCTCAAACGTTTGGATGACCGTTACGAGAGTATCCACAGCCTCTAAATCGATCTCGATTTGCCCTTTGACTTGCGCTTCAAAATCCGAATAGGAGATGGCGTGATTGGCCAGTTTGGTTTCCAGTTCTTCGTAAAGGATGACT
>DATCJW010000115.1:0-3738 GCA_036562595.1 Haloplasmataceae bacterium
GCCCGGTCCAAACCGGGGTCTTGATAGTTTTGATGAATGATCGTTGATGCCTTGCGAATCCGCCGAGTCTCGTAATCGAGGATAACCCATGCGGAAACTGCTCGGATTATAACTTGTCCTTCTTCATCCGTGACACTGAAGTCCCGATCAAACTGGAGCGACTTAGGCTTATAAGCCCACGTTCGAATGAGGACATTTTCTCCTAACGTCGGCAAACGATCGATATCCAAGCGTAATCGAACGAGCGCCCAGACCACGCCATACTCATGGTATATCGTTTCAAAACCGACGCCCAAAGCTTGGGAAGCGATGTTTCCTAGATCTTGAAACTTGTTCGCTAAAGCACTTAATTTAATCCTTTGCTGAAAATCGACATCGCTTAATTCTACTTGGTACCACTTCTCATGAATCATACGCTTCACCCCCATTATTCCATCCGTTCGTTACGAATGAGGTCGTCATATGTTTCCCGTTTCACTACAAGTTTTGCCTGGCCATCCTTTACAAAAACCACGGCAGGACGCAACATCCGATTATAGTTGGAGGCCATGCTGTAGTGATAGGCGCCAGTTGAAAATACGGCAAGCAAGTCGCCTCGTTCAGGTAATGGAAGTTGGATGGATTTGATGATGAGATCGCCCGATTCACAACTTTTTCCCGTTACGGTAAACGAGTTGATTCGCTCATCTCGTGCACGATTGGCTAAAATACCCGTATAGTCCGCCCCGTAAAGGGCGGTGCGGAGGTGGTCATGCAGGCCGCCATCCACAAAGATGTAATGTTTCCCGCCATAAGTTCTTTTAGTGCTGCCAATGGTATAGAGTGTAATGCCCGCATTCCCTACAATGGCTCGTCCGGGTTCAATGTATAGCTTTGGCATGGCAAGACCAAGGCTAGATACTAAGTGTTCGATGTAGTCTAAATACCGTTTTAAAAAAGAGCTCAAGTCAATCGGATCATCTGTGTCGGTATAAGAGATGCCAAAACCACCGCCTAAGTTTAATTCCTCTATGTCTATTCCAATGTTCTGCTTGATGGTCTTAATAAATGTTATGACGACTTCTACCGAACGAAAGTAGGCGGATTCATCAAATATTTGTGACCCGATATGGTAATGGAGTCCCCGAAAATTAAGATATGGACTCGTAGCTAGGCGTTGGATCAGACCATAGATCGTAGGATTAAAGATGCTTTCACCAAACTTCGAATCATTATGAGTAGTGGAAATATACTCATGGGTATGGGCTTCAATGCCCGGATTGATGCGGAGGAGGACATCCATCCTTTTCTTGTAGAGGCCGCATAATGCTTCCAGTCTTTGCATCTCATCTTGATTATCAATGATAATACGTCCAATAGAGGCATCAATGGCCATCTTCAGTTCGTCATCGCTTTTGTTGTTGCCGTGGAAATAGATTCTATTGGTCGGAAATCCTGCTTTCAGCGCCGTGTATAATTCTCCCCCACTAACCACATCGAGGGCCAATCCCTCCTCATGGATCAGCCGACACATATACAACGTACAAAACGCCTTTGAGGCATAGACAACCTCGGTTTGAATCCCTTCCTTTCGAAAGTTCGATTGAAAGAGACGGCAGTTATTACGAATTAAGGTTTCGTCCATGACATAGAGTGGTGTGCCGAAATGTTTTGCCAGTTCGGTCGTGTCTATTCCACCGATTTCTAAATGATTCTTTTCATTGATTCGCATGGTCCCAAACAGTTTCATCCTATCCCTCTAATCCATACCGTGTTATCGCATAAACCTTTACATTAACATGAAAGTAGCTGACCATACGCAAGAATAAACTAAACCTATTATATCACGAAAGGTATGGCTAATGAATACAAATCAAACCTGCATAAACAAATCCTTATTGAACTATGTTTTTGTCGTGACAACATCAATTGCATAAAAAGCTATTTTCGTAAAAAAGAGCGTGAAAAAAGGGGCATCTATCGCCCCTGACATGTCAAGTATTTTAATTGGTTAGAAAAATTTTTCGAGTAATGAACCCACGTGCATGATGGCTGGCCCGATAATCAAGGAAACCATCGACATCAATTTAATCAAAATGTCCATTGCTGGACCAGCAGTATCTTTGAACGGATCGCCTACGGTGTCTCCCGTCACCGCTGCTTTATGTGCATCGCTACCTTTACCACCGTATTCTCCCGATTCAATTAACTTCTTTGCATTGTCCCATGCTCCACCGGAATTGGCCATAAATACAGCGAGCATCGCTGCACTAATCAGAGCACCAACCAATAGCCCACCTAACGCTTTCGTACCAAAAACAAAACCGATGACAATTGGCGTGACAACAGCAATTACAGCTGGTACAATCATTTCTTTTAAAGCTGCTTTCGTCGAGATACTGACACATTTCGCATAGTCAGGTTTTGAAGTGCCTTCCAAAATGCCTGGGTCATCTCTAAACTGTCTTCTCACTTCATCGATCATTTTATTAGCGGCACGACCCACCGAATTGATCACAAGAGAGGTAAATAGAAACGGCAACATTCCACCAATGAAAAGGCCAACGATAACCAAAGGTTCAAGTACGTCTATAGCTTCTAGACTGGTTGCCAATGAATAGGATACGAAGAGTGCTAAAGAGGTCAGGGTTGCGGCTCCAATACAGAAGCCTTTCCCGATTGCTGCCGTTGTATTGCCCACTGCATCCAATTGATCCGTAATCCCTCTTACCTTATCTTCTAAATTCGCCATCTCAGCAATGCCGCCAGCATTATCGGAAATTGGACCATAAGCATCAACTGCAACTGTAATCCCAACGGTAGATAACATGCCCACTGCGGCTAGACCGATGCCATACATGCCTTCCAATAAGTAACCAAAGATGACGCCTAATAGTAATACGATAATGGTAATGGCTGTTGAACGCATGCCGACCGCATATCCAGCAATAATATTTGTTGCATGCCCCGTATTCGATTCATAGGCAACCTCTTTAACCGGTCTATATTTTTCTGAAGTATAGTATTCAGCAATATAACCAATGAAAATTCCTATGATTAAACCTACAACAACGGTTAAGAAAGGCTTATATGATTTGAGAATAACAAGACTAAACACTAAAGCCAAAACAAGAACAATGAAGTTCCCAATATAGGTGGCTATATTTAACGTTTTTTGAGGATCTTTCCATTCGCGTATTCGAATAATGACAATACTCAGAATCGCAGCGAGTATGCCTGCTCCAGCGATTAATAGCGGAAATAGAGCGGCATTGGTGCCTGCATAAACGGTCGACGAAACGCCCAACGTTAAAGCAGAGATAATCGCTCCTGCATAGGATTCCAATAAATCTGATCCCATACCCGCGATATCGCCAACATTATCTCCAACATTATCAGCGATAACCGCAGGATTACGGGGATCATCTTCGGGAATACCCGCTTCAATCTTACCCACCAGGTCCGCACCAACATCCGCCGCTTTTGTATAGATTCCACCACCAACACGAGCAAACAAAGCAACAAACGAAGCCCCCAAACCGTAACCGATGACCACTTGGCTGGCAACGGTTAAATCATTTGTCACTAAATAGAGAACAAGTAGTGAGCCTGTCAAGCCTAAAAGGCCAAAGCCAGAAACACTTAAGCCCATGACGGAGCCGCCACTAAATGCCATTTTCAATGCTTTGCTCAAACCGCTAGTATTGGCGCTTGAAGCCGTTAACGCGTTGGCACGAATACCAGCGCGCATGCCGACAT
>DATCJW010000122.1:0-15291 GCA_036562595.1 Haloplasmataceae bacterium
GTGTCCATTTTTCTGATTTCACTAGCTTTCATCGCTTTCACCACCAGTATTCCGTTTTACAAACTTTGTCTTTACCGGTAACTTATGGGATGCCAGTCGGAAGGCTTCACGGGCAACTTCTTCCGAAACGCCTGCGATTTCAAACATCACTTTTCCTTTTTTAACAACAGCTACCCAACCTTCAGGTGCCCCTTTACCGGAACCCATACGCACTTCAAGAGGTTTTGCTGTTTTCGCCATATGGGGGAATATATTGATCCAAACTTTACCGTCGCGCTTCATATAACGGGTCATCGCAATACGGGCAGCTTCAATCTGTCTATTCGTGATCCAGCCACCGGTGGTCGCTTGTAAACCGTATTCACCAAAAGCAACGGTCGTGCCACCTTTTGCCCGGCCTTCGTACTTTAAGCGGTGCGGACGGCGATATTTCGTACGTTTAGGCATTAACATGGATTAGTTCCCCTCCTTCTTTTTTGATTGTGCCCGTGAACGACTTTGGCCACGGCGACGACCGCCACGACGACGTCCACGATCACCTGCTACGAGATTGCTTTCAGGTTTTTGACCAGGCAATACTTCACCTTTGTAAATCCATACTTTAACACCGAGTTTCCCATAAGTGGTTTGCGCTTCTTCAAAGGCATAGTCGATATCGGCACGAAGTGTATGCAATGGAACGTTTCCTTCGCTATAACCTTCGGACCGTGCGATTTCCGCGCCGCCAAGCCGACCGGAAACTAGCGTCTTCACACCTTTAGCCCCTGCACGCATCACGCGTTGAATGGCCATCTTTTGTGCTCGGCGGAAGGAAGCACGGTTTTCCAGTTGATCAGCGATGCTGCGAGCGACGAGCCGAGCATCCAATTCCGGATTCTTAATTTCGACAATGCTAATAAAGGTTGTTTTCCCCGTCATCTTCTCGATTTGACGGACCGCTTCGTCTTTAACAGCTCCTTCGCGCCCGATCACCATGCCCGGTTTAGCTGTATAAATGGTAATTTTAATTCGATTTTTGGAACGCTCGATATCGATTGTAGAGATCGAGGCGTTTTTATAGTATTCCTTTAAAAATTCACGAATCTTGATATCTTCTAATAAGAGATCGGCATAGTCTTTATCTGCATACCAACGTGATTCCCAATCACGAGTAATACCTAAGCGTAGCCCGATGGGATTGACTTTTTGACCCACTGAATGTCCCTCCTTTTCCGATTACTTTTCTGCCACTACAATGGTAATGTGGCTCGATCTCTTTAAAATTTGATCTGCTCGTCCTTTGGCTCTGGGACGGTAACGTTTTAACGTTGGCCCTTCATCAACATAGGTTTCTTTTATATATAATTTTTCAGTATCCATATTGTAGTTGTGCTCTGCATTCGCAACGGCCGACTTTAAAAGTTTTTCTACCACACGGGAAGCCCGTTTATTCGTGTTGCGTAGAATGGCAAACGCTTCATTAACATCTTTCCCTCGGATGAGATCGACAACTAAACGCGCTTTACGAGGAGCGATGCGAACTCTTCTTGCTATAGCTCTCGCTTCCATTTTCAATGCCTCCTCTCAATTACTTCTTTGTAGCTTTTTTATCCGCTTTATCATGACCGTAATACGTTCTTGTTGGCGCAAATTCACCTAGTTTATGACCAACCATGTCTTCCGTAATGTATACCGGAACATGTTTGCGGCCATCATAAACGGCAATGGTATGTCCGACAAACTGAGGAAAAATTGTTGAACGACGTGACCACGTTTGAATGACACGCTTCTTACCCGTCTTATTCATTTCAACGATCTTTTTCATCAAGTGTTCATCACAAAATGGTCCTTTTTTCAATGAACGACCCATTCAAGTTCCTCCTTTCGCTTCTTTATCCGCTATCCATTACTTTTTACGTGGATGGACGATCAACTTGCTAGAAGCTTTCTTTTTATTACGCGTTTTATAACCAAGCGTCGGTTTCCCCCAAGGTGTCATAGGAGACTTCAAGCCAATCGGTTGCTTCCCTTCACCACCACCATGCGGGTGATCAACGGGGTTCATAACCGATCCACGAACACTTGGGCGTCTGCCTAACCAGCGAGAACGTCCCGCTTTCCCAATACGGACGAGGAAATGTTCCTTGTTTCCAACCGTACCAATCGTTGCCCGACAAGTTCCTAAAATTTTACGCACTTCACCGGACGCTAGACGAACAAGTACATAACGGTCTTCACGTCCTTGTATTTGAGCCGATGTCCCAGCTGCGCGGACCAGTTGTCCGCCTTTACCTGGATAGAGTTCAATGTTGTGGATGAAGGTCCCTACAGGGATGTTTTGTAACGGTAAGGCATTCCCTACCTTAATGTCGACATTCTCACCGCTCATCACTGTCATTCCGACTTCTAATCCTTCAGGCGCTATAATGTAGCGCTTTTCCCCATCCGCATAGTTGATAAGCGCGATGTGGGCGGAACGGTTAGGATCGTATTCAATCGTAGCAACGCGGCCGGGGATGTTATCTTTATCACGTTTAAAGTCGATGATACGATATTTCCGCTTGTGGCCACCACCACGATGGCGAACGGTGATCTTGCCTTGATTATTACGGCCGGCTTTTTTCGTCAACGTCACGGTCAAGGACTTCTCTGGCTTATCCGTCGTTAGGACCTTACGATAGTCGATGACCGACATGTTACGACGGCCATTCGTCGTCCGTTTATAAACTTTAATAGCCATCTGACTTTCCTCCTATTCTATTTCGTGATGATTAATCGACAGGCATTATACTTCGAAGAGCTCGATAGTATCTCCTTCAGCGAGTTGAACAATCGCCTTCTTATAACCACTACGGTAGCCCACATAACGCCCCATCCGGCGTTTCTTAGGCTTCACATTAATCGTGTTCACTTTCAGTACCTTAACATTAAATAATTTTTCTACAGCTTCTTTAATCTCAATTTTGTTCGCTTTTTTATCAACGACAAAGGTATACTTATTTTCCGCTTCGATAAGGTCAGACGATTTTTCCGTAATGACTGGGCGCTTAATAATATCTCTAGGGTCTTTCATCAGGCAAGCACCTCCTCTATTTTCCGTACTGCATCCTGTGTTAAGACTAACGTGTCATGATGCAGGAGATCTAATACGTTTATGCTGCCTGCTGTTAAAGTATGAACACCCGGAATATTCCGTGCGGACAGCATCACGTTGTCATTCGGTTCACCCAAGACGATAAGCGACTTCTTATCCGTTTTTAAATTCTTTAAGACTTCTACCATCGCTTTCGTTTTCGGTTGTTCAAAAGTCAATTGATCAAGGACAATCAATTTATTTTCTAATACTTTTAGCGATAGCGCAGAGCGTAACGCTAAACGGCGCACTTTTTTATTCAGTTTGATCCGATAACTTCTTGGTTGCGGACCGAAGACGACGCCACCACCAACCCATTGTGGTGCACGGATGGAACCTTGTCTAGCGCGACCCGTTCCTTTTTGCCGCCATGGTTTGCGCCCACCGCCACGCACTTCACCGCGCGTTTTCGTTTTGTGCGTACCTTGACGCATATTCGCTCTTTGAGCGATGACCGCTTGATAAAGAACGTGTTCATTGGGTTCAATGCCAAACACGGCGTCCGACAGCTCAATCTCTCCGATCCGTTCACCCTGTTGATTATATAATGCAACTTTAGGCATACTATGGTCCTCCTTTCCGATTTATCGACGGTTAATTATTTTTCGATTTTTTGACGGCACTGCGAACGATGACAAGTGATTTCTTTGGTCCTGGAACGCTTCCTTTCACAAGAATCACATTTTTATCCACATCAACTTTGACAACTTCAAGATTCTGAATGGTGACGCGGCGACCACCCATCCGACCGGCGAGCAGTTTCCCTTTGAATACGCGCCCTGTTCTGGCACCCATCGACCCCATTCCACGATGATACCCGGAACCATGGGCCATTGGGCCACGGGCTTGATTACCGCGTTTAATAGCTCCTTGGAACCCCTTGCCTTTTGAGGTTCCCGTTACGTCTACATATTCCCCAACGGAGAATATATCGACCTTCACCTCTTGACCAACTTCGTAGTTCATCATTTCTGAACCACGGATTTCACGAATGAAGCGCTTAGGAGTTGTATTCGCTTTCTTGAAGTGTCCTAACAACGGCTTTGTCGTATTTTTTTCTTTTTTATCTTCAAAGCCTAATTGGATCGCTTCGTATCCGTCGTTTTCAATTGTCTTCTTTTGCAATACAACGTTTGGTTCGGCTTCAATAACCGTTACCGGGATGAGATTCCCGTTTTCATCAAAGATAGATGTCATACCAATCTTTCTTCCTAAGATTCCTTTGGCCATGAGTTACACCTCCTACTTTCTTTTTTATAACTTGATTTCGACATCGACACCACTTGGGAGTTCAATATGCATCAGCGCATCGATTGTTTGTGGTGTGGGGTCAATGATATCGATCAGCCGTTTGTGGGTACGCATTTCGAACTGTTCGCGCGAGTCCTTATACTTGTGTACCGCACGTAGAATTGTGAAAACTTGCCGCTCCGTGGGCAGAGGAATCGGACCCGATACCTTCGCTCCTGTGCGCTTTGCATTTTCCACAATTTTCTTCGCCGATTGATCGATCAACCGGTGGTCAAACGCCTTTAACCGAATACGAATTTTTTGATTTGCCATTATTTGTTCCTCCTTTCGCCTATTTGACAATAGACTCGCTCCATGGAAATTCCCTGCCGCGCCCCGCCATGGCAATGCGGCCGGGCGTGTCAGCAACCTCCCACTTCATCGCTAGTCACAGACTTTATCATTATACCTAATAGATATAGGTAAATCAAGAACATTCGCCTATTTTTTTTAAACTTTTTTGATTTTATACCTGGATTAAACACCCAATTTTTAGTATCCGATCTTTGCCATTATTTTATGCTGTGGATAAGGGAAATTTAGGAATAACAATCAAAAAAAGCTGCGTGAAACACGCAGCTTTAAGAGCAAGCGAGGATTACTCGATAATTTCTACTACGCTTCCTGCGCCAACCGTGCGGCCACCTTCACGAATGGAGAACTTCGTTCCTTGTTCTACCGCAATGGGCTTTTGCAGTTCAACGGTCATTTCGACGTTGTCTCCAGGCATAACCATTTCTACGCCTTCAGGTAGGAGGATACGGCCTGTTACGTCTGTTGTACGGAAGTAGAATTGGGGTTGATAATTAGAGAAGAATGGCGTATGGCGCCCACCTTCTTCTTTCGTTAAAACGTAAACTTGAGCTTTAAATTTCGTATGTGGAGTAACCGTTCCAGGTTGGCAAAGAATTTGCCCACGGACTACTTCGTCACGGGACACGCCACGGAGTAGAACCCCGATGTTGTCACCTGCTTCAGCATAATCAAGAATCTTACGGAACATTTCAACACCGGTTACAACGACATTTCTTGTTTCTTCTGCTAGACCTACGATAGAAACGGTGTCACCAACCTTAACACGACCACGCTCAACACGGCCCGTCGCAACCGTTCCGCGCCCCGTAATGCTGAATACGTCTTCTACTGGCATAAGGAATGGTTTATCCGCTTCACGTTGAGGAGTCGGAATGTATTCGTCAACGGCATCCATAAGTTCATAAATCTTGTCAAGCCATTTTTGTTCGCCGTTTAGCGCGCCAAGGGCAGATCCTGCGATAACAGGCACTTCGTCGCCAGGGAAGTCGTATTCAGATAGGAGGTCACGCACTTCCATTTCAACGAGTTCGAGAAGTTCTTCGTCATCGACCATGTCGCATTTATTCAAGAAAACAACGATTTTTGGAACCCCAACTTGGCGTGAGAGCAGGATGTGTTCACGTGTTTGCGGCATAGGGCCATCAGCTGCAGAAACGACGAGAATCGCACCGTCCATTTGAGCCGCACCGGTGATCATGTTTTTTACATAGTCAGCGTGACCAGGGCAGTCAACGTGTGCATAGTGGCGTTTTTCCGTTTCGTATTCAATATGGGATGTATTAATGGTAATCCCACGTTGTTTTTCTTCTGGTGCACCGTCGATTTGTTCATAGTCGCGTTTTTGGGCTAAACCTTTTAATGATAATGCGTATGTAATAGCAGCTGTTAATGTCGTCTTACCATGGTCAACGTGGCCAATTGTTCCGACGTTAACGTGTGGTTTTGTCCGTTCAAATTTTTCTTTAGCCATTGAAATTTCCTCCTTAACATAAATTTCCTTTTTTATATGAATATTTTACAGCACAAAGGCTGTGAATGCAAGCGTTTATTCATTGTATTACAAAGTTTTACTCAGAATAATTATGTTTTTTAATGATTTCATCCGCAATGGATTTCGGAACTTCCGCATAGTGATCGAATTGCATGACGAAGGTTCCCCGTCCCTGGCTGTTTGAACGCAGGGCCGTCGCATAACCGAACATTTCACTGAGCGGCACGAATGCCCGTATAACTTGAGCATTGCCGCGGGCTTCTTGGCCCTCAATCCGGCCACGGCGAGAGACCAAATCGCCGATAACGGTGCCGACATACTCATCCGGTACAGTAACTTCTACCGCCATAATGGGCTCAAGGAGTACCGGATTACACTTTTTCGCTGCTTCTCTTAATGCCATCGAAGCAGCAATCCGGAAGGCCATTTCAGAGGAGTCCACTTCATGGTAAGAGCCATCAAAGAGCGTAGCTTTCACGTCAATCATTGGGTAGCCTGCAAGAACGCCGTTTTGTAAGGCATCTTCCAAACCTTTTTGGACGGCTGGAATGTATTCCCGTGGAACCACTCCGCCGACGATGGCATCGACGAATTCAAATCCTTTGCCGCGTTCGTTCGGTTCGAAGCGGATCCAAACGTGACCATATTGCCCACGTCCACCAGACTGGCGGACATATTTCCCTTCGCATTCCGCAGAGGCTTTGATCGTTTCGCGGTAGGCGACTTGTGGGGCACCAACGTTTGCCTCAACCTTAAATTCCCGTTTTAGGCGATCGACGATGATATCGAGGTGGAGTTCTCCCATTCCTTCGATGATCGTTTCACCGGTTTCTTTATCCGTATGAGCCCGGAAAGTCGGGTCTTCTTCTGCTAATTTTTGAAGAGCAAGCCCCATCTTGTCTTGGTCTGCTTTTGACTTCGGTTCAATGGCAACGGCGATAACGGGTTCCGGAAATTCCATCTTTTCAAGAATGATGACATGGTCGGGATCGCAAAGCGTATCGCCTGTCGTCGTGTACTTTAACCCGACGGCAGCAGCAATATCCCCTGCATAGACTTTCTTTATTTCCTCTCGATGGTTCGCGTGCATTTGCAACAGGCGCCCAAAACGTTCCCTTTGTTTTTTGGTTGAATTGTAGACATAGGTTCCCGCTTCGACCGTTCCCGAATAAACCCGGAAGAAGGTCAGTTTCCCAACATAGGGATCGGTCATGACCTTAAAGGCGAGGGCCGAGAAGGGTTCATCGTCACTCGCGTGACGAACTGCTTCTGTCCCATCTTCCAGGACCCCCCGAATGGCGGGGATGTCGACAGGAGAGGGAAGGTAATCAATAACAGCGTCAAGTACGAGTTGGACTCCTTTGTTTTTAAAAGCCGAACCACAAAGAACAGGGAAGAATTGAACGTTAATGGTTGCTTTCCGGATGGCTGATTTCAGTTCATCCACTGTAATCTCTTCGCCTTCAAGGTATTTGACCATAATTTCTTCATCAAGTTCTGCGATTGCTTCAATGAGTTCGGTTCTAGCAGCTTCCGCTTCACCGACAAGATCATCCGGAATAGGAATTTCCTTTATTTTTTCACCCATATCATCTTCATAGATATAGGCTTTCATCGTCACGAGGTCAATCATGCCTCGGAATTGATCTTCAGCACCAATAGGGAGTTGGATCGCATGGGCATTAGCACCAAGACGGGTATGTAATGTTTTGATCGCGTACTTAAAGTCCGCGCCCACTTTATCCATCTTGTTACAAAAGACGATTCGTGGTACGCCGTAATGAGTAGCTTGACGCCAAACCGTTTCGGTTTGCGGTTCAACACCCGATTGGGAATCCAGAACAGTAATCGCGCCGTCTAGAACACGGAGTGAACGCTCAACCTCAACCGTAAAGTCGACGTGTCCAGGGGTATCGATTATGTTAATCCGATGGCCACGCCATTGGGCAGTAGTAGCAGCAGAAGTTATGGTAATGCCTCGTTCTTGCTCTTGCTCCATCCAATCCATTTGAGAAGCACCATCATGTGTCTCCCCAATGCGATGGATTTTCCCGGTGTAATACAGGATCCGCTCGGTTGTTGTTGTCTTTCCCGCATCGATGTGAGCCATGATCCCGATATTACGTGTCTTCTCCAACGGGAATGCTCTACTACTCATGTTATACCTCCTGCTAAAAATCGATCTGAATTAGTTTGTACCATCGTAAAAAATCTATGAATTACCAACGATAATGCGCAAATGCTTTGTTTGCTTCTGCCATACGGTGCGTTTCTTCCCGCTTTCTTACGGCAGCCCCTACATTGTTCGATGCATCAATAATTTCATTGGCTAAGCGTTCAATCATCGTTTTTTCACTCCGTAGGCGCGCATATTGCACGAGCCAACGAAGCCCTAAAGTAATACGACGTTCTGGACGTACTTCCATCGGTACTTGATAGTTCGCGCCACCTACCCGGCGGGAACGGACTTCTAATACCGGCATGACATTTTCTAATGCCTGTTCAAACACTTCCATCGGGTCTTTCCCGGTTTTTTGCTCGATCAATTCAAACGCTTTATATAAAATCCGTTGCGCAAGCTCTTTCTTCCCATCACGCATGATGTTGTTAATGAGACGCGTAACGAGCTTGGAGTTGTAAATCGGATCCGGTAGCACATCGCGTTTTGGTACTGGACCTTTACGTGGCATTCGCGTTTCCTCCTTTCATCTATCGTTTAAACTTATCACTTTACATCTTTTGACTAGCCTTCACATGATCACGCTTATTTTTTGGGGCGCTTCGTTCCGTATTTGGATCGGCCTTGCTTCCGTCCTTCAACACCCGTTGCATCAAGCGTTCCACGGATGATGTGGTATCTTACCCCTGGCAAGTCCTTGACACGTCCGCCACGAATGAGGACCACACTGTGTTCTTGCAACTTATGTCCAATTCCTGGGATGTAGGCTGTGACCTCGAGGCCGTTGGTTAAACGAACACGCGCATATTTACGGAGTGCGGAGTTCGGTTTCTTTGGCGTCATCGTGCCAACACGTGTACAAACACCGCGTTTTTGAGGCGAATTAACGCGTGTATATATCTTTTTTAAGCTATTGAAACTCACTCCTAAATGAGGCGATTTCGTTTTCGTCACCTTAGATTTACGACCTTGGCGAACGAGTTGATTTATTGTTGGCATGTCCTTTGTCCTCCTTTCCATCCTAATTCCACAGAACCAGGTGGTTCATCTTTTTCACAAAAATCAAGTTTTGCAGAACCCTGCAAAACTCGATTTCCGTAAACACACGGTAATTCTATCAGTTCACAAAATTGTTGTCAATATCTTTTCTTACATTAGGCGTTTTCTTTGCCCTTGACGACGCCGCGCACGTCATCATAATATGCGTATTCAATGGGACGACCTTCCTCGTCGACCGTTTTCAGTTCGACGAAATCAGGTAATTTATGCTTTTTGACGAGGCCTGTTCCGGCAGGAATAAGCTTCCCAATAATGACATTCTCCTTGAGCCCGATCAGTCGATCCACTTTTCCTTTAATGGCGGCATCCGTGAGTACCCGTGTCGTTTCTTGGAAAGAAGCAGCGGATAAGAAGGAATCCGTCTCTAATGCTGCCTTCGTAATCCGTAACATGACGGGCACTGCAATGGCAGGATTTTTCCCCTGTTTGAACATCTCATCGTTGATTCGGACATATTGTTGACGGGTAATGAGTTGACCCGGTAAGAGGTCCGTATCTCCGATTTGGACAATCCGAACTTTCTGCAACATTTGCCGAACAATGACTTCAATGTGCTTATCCTGAATTTCAACCCCTTGTGCCCGATAAACACGTTGAACCTCATAGAGAATGTAAAGCGCTGCGGATTCGACATCTTTGACGCGGAGCAGTTGTTTGGGGTCGATTGAGCCTTCCGTAATCAAGTCGCCGGCTTTGAGTTGATCATTCACCTTAACAACAGGCTCAACGCCATAAGGGGTGACGTAGGTCTTATCGTCCTTTGTTAGATCGTTATAGACACGCACCTCGTAACGGCCATTTTTCTGAGTGATGCTGACGACTTCACCGTCAAATTCAGCAATAATGGCCATCCCTTTGGGCGTCCGGGCTTCAAAGAGTTCTTGAACCCGTGGCAAACCTTGGGTAATGTCTGAACCTGCAACACCGCCAGTGTGGAAGGTTCTCATGGTAAGCTGGGTTCCTGGCTCCCCGATCGATTGGGCTGCCATAATGCCAACTGCTTCCCCGACCTCGACGACTTCTCCCGTTGCCAGGTTCTTGCCGTAACACTTCTGGCAAACGCCGTGCTCACTGTTACACTTTAAGATGCTCCGAATGTAGACGCCTTTAATTCCAAGACGTACGATTTCTTTCGCCAGCTCATCGGTGATATAGCCACCACGCTCATCATCCGGGCTGACGATGATTTCACCCGTTTCCGGGTTACGCACGGGTTTGGCAACAAATCGACCAGCAATCCGCTCTTCAAGCGTTTCGATCTGCTCACCATCGATGATAATCTCCTCAGCAAGGATGCCTTGATCCGTACCGCAATCCGGTTCACGGACAATGACATCTTGGGCGACGTCAACAAGACGTCTCGTCAAGTAACCGGAGTCGGCCGTCTTCAAAGCGGTGTCCGCTAACCCTTTACGCGCACCATGGGTAGAGATGAAGAATTCGCTTACGGTGAGGCCTTCACGGAAGTTGGACAGGATCGGAAGCTCAATCGTTTCCCCTTTCGGGTTAGCCATGAGCCCACGCATCCCCGCCAATTGCAGGAAGTTCGAGACGTTACCACGGGCACCCGAATCTAACATCATGAATACGTGGTTATCTTCCGGAAAAGCCTTGATGACGATATCCTTCATGTCCTCCCGGGCGTTTTCCCATTCCTTAATGACCAGGCGATAACGCTCCTGATCGGTGAGCAACCCCCGTTGATAGAGGCTGTTGATCCGATCCACCTTTTCCTGTGTCTCGAGAATCTTCTCACCTTTCTGTTCGGAAATGATGATATCCGTCATTGCGATGGTAATACCGGCTTGGGTGGAGTATTTAAAGCCTAGGTCTTTCATTTCGTCCAACATACGGGACGTTTCTGTCGTTTTGAATTGATGGAAAACCTCGGCGATAATGAGCCCTAAGAAACGCTTTTTAAATGGGGCATGTAGCGGTTTCTTTCTAATCGCTTCCTTAATATTTTCGCCCGGTGCAACGAAGTGTTCCGCCGATAGCCCGTTTTCAATATTTTCTTTCGTCGGTTCATTCAAGTAAGGGAAGCTAGGAGGCATAATGCTATTGAAGATGAGTTTCCCCAGCGTGGTAATCAAGTAATGATTGCGGTAAGCTTCCGGTACTTTTCCATTTGCCAAAGCGCTCGCACGTATGGCGATTCGGGAGTGAAGCGTGATATATTTATTCTCATACGCTAAGATCGCTTCTTCATAGCTGCTGAAGACTGACCCTTCGCCACGTTCCCCGGCTTTCTCGATCGTCAAATAGTAATTGCCTAAAACCATGTCTTGAGAAGGCGTAACGACCGGTTTCCCGTCTTTGGGGTTTAAAATGTTGTTTGAGGCGAGCATTAGAATACGGGCTTCAGCCTGTGCCTCTTGTGATAAGGGGACATGGACCGCCATTTGGTCACCGTCAAAGTCCGCATTGAAGGCCGGTGTAACCAAGGGGTGAAGGCGAATGGCACGGCCTTCAACAAGCACGGGTTCAAATGCTTGGATACCTAAACGGTGGAGGGTTGGAGCACGGTTCAACAGGACGGGATGTTCTTTAATAACATCCTCTACGACCGGCCATACCCGATCATCGACCCGTTCAATGAGCTTCTTCGCCCCTTTAATATTTTGGGCGATTTCCCGTTCTACAAGCTGACGAATAACAAACGGTTTAAAGAGCTCAAGCGCCATCTCACGGGGCAATCCGCATTGATACATCTTCAATTCAGGCCCGACGACGATGACGCTCCGTCCGGAGTAGTCCACCCGTTTACCAAGCAAGTTTTGACGGAAGCGCCCTTGCTTCCCTTTTAAGGTATGAGAGAGGGACTTCAGCGGACGGTTGCCCGGCCCTGTAATGGTTTTGCCACGGCGCCCATTATCAATGAGGGCGTCTACTGCTTCCTGCAACATCCGCTTTTCATTGCGAACGATGATGCTAGGCGCACCAATCTCTTGGAGCTTCTTTAACCGATTGTTCCGATTGATGACCCGGCGGTAGAGATCGTTCAAGTCGGAAGTAGCAAAACGGCCTCCATCGAGTTGGATCATGGGCCGAATTTCAGGCGGGATGACAGGAAGGGCTTCTAGGATCATCCACTCCGGTTTGTTGCCGGAATTTCGGAAGGCTTCAACCACTTCTAACCGTTTGATAATTTTGGCATGCTTTTGTCCCGTTGCCTGTTTCAGCTCTTCCCGAAGCATTTGCGATTCTTTTTCAAGGTCAATTTCTTGAAGCAGCTTTTTAATCGCTTCTGCCCCCATGCCAATTACCGGTTTCTTACCGGTAAAGTTCCGCATTTCCTCTTGAACCTTTTCATACTCCCGCTCACTCAAGACTTGTTTTTTGACTAATGCCGTATCACCGGGATCGATAACGACGTAAGAAATGAAGTACATGACCTCTTCAAGATGTTTCGGCGACATATCCAGTAGTAAGGCCATTCGGCAAGGGATGCCTTTGAAATACCAAATGTGGGCGACGGGAGCGGCGAGTTCAATATGCCCCATCCGCTCGCGACGCACTTTTGATTGTGTCACTTCTACGCCACAGCGGTCGCAGATGACGCCTTTATAGCGCACCTTTTTATATTTACCGCAAGCACATTCCCAGTCCTTTGTCGGTCCGAAAATACGCTCACAGAATAATCCGTCCTTTTCCGGACGCAACGTGCGATAGTTGATGGTCTCGTGTTTCGTCACTTCACCATAGGACCATTCACGAATCTTTTCGGGCGACGCTAGCCCGATCTTCATAAACTCAAAATTATTGACATCAGCCAAGGTACCTACCTCCTACCCATATCGGTTTCGACCACTTCAAAACAAATGCCATCGACTCGTGCAACGTTTTATTCATCATCCAATTCGTCATCAAATTCCTCGTCAATATCGTAGAATTCCTCTTCGTCGAACAATTCATCATCCGAATCCTCGAATGGTTCTTCCATCGCGGTTTCGTCTTCGTCGTGGTCAACACTGGCTTTCGCCTTCATGAGATCCAAATCTTTTTCAGCATTATAAAAATCAGCAGGTTCCGAATCCTCCAGGAGACGTTTGAGTTCTACCTCTTCGTTCTTAGCATCGGTAATGCGGACATCGAGCCCAAGCGCCTGTAATTCCTTCACTAGGACTCGGAAGGACTCGGGTACCCCGGGTTCGGGAATGGGTTGGCCTTTGATGATCGCTTCGTAGACCTTTACCCGGCCGATGATATCGTCCGACTTCACCGTTAACAGTTCCTGGAGGGTATAGGCTGCCCCATAAGCCTCCAATGCCCACACTTCCATCTCACCAAAACGCTGACCACCGAATTGGGCCTTACCGCCTAAAGGTTGTTGCGTCACGAGGGAGTATGGCCCGGTGGAGCGGGCATGAAGCTTATCGTCAACCATATGAGCGAGCTTCAATAAATACATGTATCCGACCATGACACGGCTATCAAAAGGTTCGCCTGTTCGGCCGTCATAAAGAACCGTTTTCCCGTCTTCAGGAAGGCCTGCTTCCCGCATAATTTCGATGAGGTCATCGTTTTCCACCCCATCGAAGACGGGAGAGGCGATATAAATTCCTAGACGTTTCGCCGCCATGCCTAGGTGCGTTTCTAAAATTTGGCCTAAGTTCATACGCGATGGAACGCCAAGAGGATTTAGCATGACGTCGATTGGCGTGCCATCGGGTAGGAAGGGCATATCCTCTTCCGGCAATACGCGGGAGATAACCCCCTTATTCCCGTGACGACCCGCCATCTTGTCGCCTTCGGAAATCTTCCGCTTTTGGACCACGTAGACGCGAATGACCTCATTCACGCCGGGCGGCATTTCGTCACCATTTGACCGTTTGAAGTGCTTCACATCGTGTACAATTCCTGCTCCTCCATGAGGGACTTTAAGCGAGGTATCACGGACTTCACGTGCCTTTTCGCCAAAGATGGCGTGGAGCAGCCGCTCTTCGGCAGAAAGATCCGTTTGCCCCTTCGGTGTCACCTTACCGACAAGGTAGGCACCCTCCTTCACCTCAGCGCCAATGCGGATGATCCCATGCTCGTCGAGGTCCTTTAATGTTTCTTCACTGACGCCTGGAATATCACGCGTGATTTCTTCAGGCCCAAGCTTCGTATCCCGAGCCTCTACCTCGTATTCTTCGATATGGATGGACGTGTACACATCATCCTTTGCAAGCCGTTCACTCATGATGATGGCGTCCTCATAATTAAACCCATTCCACATCATGAAAGCGACGAGAACGTTTCGTCCCAGCGCAAGCTCGCCCTGGTCCATCGAAAAACCATCCGCAATGACGTCTCCAGCTTTCACCATTTCATTAACCTGGACAATTGGGCGTTGATTGATACACGTGCTTTGGTTGGAACGTAAAAATTTATCCAGTTTATAAACTTCGAGTTCCCCATCTTCCGTACGGATACGGATCTCGCGCGAATCCACATATTCCACCATGCCATCTGACTTGGCGATAACCGCCGCTCCGGAGTCCGTCGCTGCCCGATATTCGATCCCCGTCCCTACAAGCGGCGCTTCAGGTACGAGAAGAGGAATGGCTTGACGTTGCATGTTCGCTCCCATCAGCGCGCGGTTCGCATCGTCGTGTTCAAGGAAAGGAATACAAGCCGTTGCAACCGAAACGATTTGTTGGGGAGAGACGTCGACGTAGTCTACTCGTTCAGGAGAAACCAACGCATTCTCTCCATAGGCGCGGACGACTACCTTGTCTTCTAGAAACCGCCCTTCCTCATTGAGGCGCACGTTCGCTTGGGCGATGATGTAATGTTCCTCCTCGTCCGCTGTGAGATATTCAATTTGATCCGTAACGACGGGGACGCCATCCTTCCGAA
>DATCJW010000125.1:0-10725 GCA_036562595.1 Haloplasmataceae bacterium
GTGTATATCGGTGATACCCGGTAGCGTTTCCAAACCCACCAATGGCTTCTTCGTGCGGACTCGATACTGCATGGCTGTTAAATGCTTCAGTGTTTTTAATTCTCCAGCTTCAATGATAGTTCCTTCACGGATAATGGCCACGCGGTCACACAACCGATCAACCTCCGAAAGGATATGACTGGAGAGGAAAACGGTCTTCCCCTCTTCCTTTATTTCGTGAATGCATTCTTGAAAAACCCGCACCATTAACGGGTCTAACCCCGAGGTCGGTTCATCTAGAATAAAGAGATCAGCATCTGAGGCAAAAGCTGCGATAAGGGCCACCTTCTGTCGGTTGCCTTTAGAATAGTTGCGAAACTTTTTCGTCGGATCGAATGCAAACCGTTCGATTAACGCATCCCGCCGCTTCCGGTTTACTGACCCACGCATGGTTAAGAGGAGATCGATGATCTCACCACCCGTAAGATTGGGCCACAAGTTCATTTCTCCAGGCACGTAGGCAATACGCCGATGAATGGCCATCGCCTCTTCCCACGCGTCAAGTCCAAAGACGGAGACAGAACCTTCCGAAGGCTTTAATACGCCTATAATCGTCCGAATCGTTGTTGATTTTCCTGCACCATTTGGACCAATAAATCCAAATACTTCTCCTTGTTCTACCGTTAAATCGATGCCTTTAAGTGCCGTAAATGGACCAAAACGTTTCACCAATCCGTTAATCTCAATAATCCCCATCTCCATACTCCTTTCACCTTTCATTTATAAAATACTTTTTTTAACACGTCGAGTAGCTCGAAAAACTCATCCCATAGGGGTTTTAAGGCGCTATCTGATAACTTTTTTCCACGCAAACGTTCAAGCTGATCCTGTTGGTACCCTTTCATCACGAGATAAAGAAGCCTTGCGATGGCTTTTGGATCCACATCATCACGAAAGAAAGGGGTGGATTCTTCAATCTTTCGCCTTAAAATCGACAATCCTTTTGTAAATAACGCATCAAAACGAACTTTAAAGCGATCCGGGATGCCGTCAATCATTAAGAGTCTAGATAAAAAATCGTTTACCTCAGGGTATTGTGAGAAATAATTTAACTTAATTTGAGCGATGCGGCACATCCATGCGATTATATCCTGTTCCTCGATGTCAATCCTATCTACATAATGTTTTGTCACGATTTGAAGGGCATACTCAATTAAATCGTTATATAGTTCTTCTTTTGAATTAAAATAGTAGAATAACATTCCTTTTCCGATTCCTGCTTCTTTCACGATCCGATTCGTTGAGGCCTTCTCATATCCTTGCCTAGCAAATTCTGCCAATGCCGCATGGAGAATGCGTTGTTGTTTTTCAGATGGCAACTTTAAAAATGGTTCATTCATGGTGATCACCACATCTAATCGTTCGCTAGTTAGACCAGACTGGTCTAATCTAAACATAACATCGCTAAATCAAAATGTCAAAAAAAATAGACCAAAGTGGTCTATGTTTTCGTTCATATACTTCTATTCTCCATACTCTAACGCTCTGCTGATATTGCTTAATAGTAGGCCTGTTAAACGCAGCATCGTTTTCGTCCCATCTTTAAGCGATGTGATATTTCATTTTAGAAAACCAAACGGATTGCTTGGATTTCAGAGACTTTCAAGGTCGAAAACCAAAATCCTCCCCTGGCAGCCTCCCTTAACCCGCCTTTTGTTTAAACTGCTGCCTCAAAACACCGCGTAGAATCCGTTCGTTCGTCTTGGAGTTCTTTATAAACAGGTTTCGGACCGTTGGATTCAATAGGGTGTCGCCGTTCCAATAGGGTTCGCCACATACATCAACCCCGACAATATGATAGCGAGATAGAAGCAGATTTAGCGTTTCCAGCAACTGATCAAGTGATAAATCCCCCTGATTCCAATTGGTCACCGCTATTTCTTTTGAAAGAACGTCCTTATCGATACTGATATAGAGAATAGGCGTGGAAATATCTTGAAGCAATTGCGAGGAAAGCCAAGTGTTCTCACTTAGCTCCCGGGCAGTATAGATGGATACTCGTGGCTTCAAGGATTCCGGTAATTGGGGTTTATACGCGTCATGAATGCCTAGAATCACCACTTTTTTTAGATCGGGTAACGTTTGTAAAGCACGCAAAACCCACGACCCGCAGCTAATGACCTCATCACTTGGCGAGGGCAAGAGATCGGGGTGATAGTCGAATAGGGCAAGGGTAAACGGCTGATGGATCCGTCTCAAGAGGAGGTAGGTAACGTAGTGATAATTCCCGCTGCCGATAAAAAGAAGTTGTGGCGTGCGTGCCGGGATGCGCAGGTCAATGTCCCGCAACGTATCCTGATGACAAAAATAATGAACGCCTGACAAATCGGAAAGATCTACCCAACAATGATCAACCCCCTTATAAAAGGACTGAAACCGATACAGGTGATCAAAATCGAGTATCGTCACCGAAAACATCATCTTCCTCCTCCTTTCTTTTTCATTATACCATAGAGATTAAAGCCTCTAAATGGAAATTCTACTACAGGATTCGATATGCCGGTCCGATTTGAAGCATTTTATTAGGAAAGCGTGGCAGCGTGTTGTATAATCTTAACACTAAACCATTTTTAAGTTTAAACATGAAGGAGGATACAGATGGTAAAGAAAAATAAGGGAACGGTATTCATCGTCTCGATGGTTTCCATTGGGGTTGTTTTAGCCTTGGCAATTATGGGGATATTCATCTTTCGTGATCAACCGAACTATACCAAACTAAACAAAGACCAGGCAGCTATCAAGCTGAATAGCGACGAGGATTTCTTGCTTGTTCTGAGTAGAGACTGGTGTGTCTATTGCCAACAGTATAAGGAGAACACTTTAAAAACCTATAAAGGCGATTTGCCGGTTTACATTCTCGAGGTTGTCCCTGAGTTTTTTGACCGTCACAATCCAACATACGGCAATCAAGGGCAACGCCTCGAAGACCAAGAGGAGTTTCTAAGTTTCTTGATGGATAACGGTCTAGAAGAATTAGCCGTTTGGATCTTAAAAGAAAACGGAGGAATCTTCCCTTCTCCAACAACGGTCCTAATTCGGAAAGGAGAACTCGTATCCTTCACCTCGGGATACATGACAAAAGAAAAACTAGACCAATTCCTTCGCGAAAATCGATAGGTGTCGGGACCTTCCGCCCTTCACATAAAAGCCCATGCACATTGGCATGGGCTTTCTCCATTTCTATGATTAGGAATATCGCTATACAGCTTCAGCCAGACAACGAAAGGCTTATGATTCACCTGATTCACCACTTGAAGCATCATCAATGCAATGGCGATGCGCTGGATATGCGATACGGTGGATTCTCGTCACCGTATCAACCTTTTCCTTTCCACAATAAACACAAGTTTCCGTTAAACCGATTCCTTGCTCGCTTAAAAAGTTTGCTATTTGATCACAGAGGTACTCCAGTTGATCTCCTTTTATGCGCATATATGGAATAAACAAACGCATGATCAGCACGTTTTCAGAAAATTGGTGACTGGCGATTTTTAAATCGTTCTTATGATCTTTTATAAAATGTGAAATCAAGTGCTTATCATCTGCAGTAAAATTATGAGTGGGTAAGTAAACGAGAATCCATCCGTTACCTTCAGCCCGAAGGTGATCGACGAAGCGTTTAACGGTGAAGTGGTAGGGGCCTTTTTTGAGATACAAGAAATTATTATCATATTCCCAGCCCTTCGCTTCCGCCAAGAGGCGTAAGGTATTCATGTTGACTCCACCTTTCTGTTTCCTATGTCTATTATAGGGGTTTTAAGGCCTAGAAACAACATTTATCCATAAAAAACAACTATAAATAAATGATAGGGCTTACAATCGATCCTTTGCATACCGTATATCGCGTTTTCAGTAAATCATCAAAGTTAACCATTATTCCCACTCAGTATACTTCGTTGCCTTTCCATAGGCTTTATCAACAGGATATTTCTCCTCGTTTTTTTGAAGCTTCTCCTTTATAATCGTATCAAGGTCCAGACCTAATGTATCCGCCATATAGATACAATAGATGAGCACGTCCGCCAGTTCTTCTTTAATCCCTTCAAACCGAGTTTTCACCGCTTCCTCGCTACTTAACCACTGGAAGTGCTCAAGCAATTCGTTCGCTTCAAGACTAATCGAAATGGCAAGATTTTTGGGCGTATGGAACGGACGCCATTGTCGGGCATCACGAAAGGCGATGACCATTTGAAAAATCTCTGGATTCATTTCTTATCTCCCCTTTTCTATTATTTTTATTATACACAATAATAAAAAAGAGATGAAACGATCATCTCTTTTTACGTTATTACTCGTTTGTTTCTTTGGTTTCTTCTTCCGTTTCTTTGTTCTTGCTATCTTCTGGCGCAGATTCCTCGACCGTCCGATTGAGGATGGTTTTAACTGCACTCCGTTCGATCTTCATCCGTGCCCCGCTGGCGACCATGATGGTGAGGACATCATCCTTGACATCGTCAACAATGCCGTAAATCCCACCAATGGTGATGATTTTATCCTTTTTCTTAATGCTGCTTTGCATGGCAGCCACTTGTTTTTGCCGATTTTTTTCGGGTCGGATGACAAAAAAGTAGAATACAGCTAGGATAATGGCCATCGGAAGCAGAAGCGTCATAAGGGTTTGAAAAAGAGAAGGTTGATTTGTGGCATCTTCTAAAAACAAAAACATAATTTGTACCTCCTAAAATCCTTTCTTATTATCATTTAAACCGTATTTCAAGAAAAATTCTTCCTTGAAATCGAGTAAACGATCCTCTAATATCGCTTGCCGAATATTTTCCATCAGTTTTAAAAGAAAATAAAGATTGTGGTACGACACAAGCCGTTGGCCAAACGTTTCGCCCGCTTTTAAGAGGTGCCGGATGTAAGCCCGTGTATAGTTCGTACAAGTATAGCAATCGCAAGAGGGATCGAGCGGTCCGAAGTCCCGCTCATATTGTTTGTTGCGGATGACAACGCGGCCTGCTGACGTCATGGCCGTGCCATGACGGGCAATACGGGTAGGGAGCACGCAGTCGAACATGTCCACCCCTCGGATGACTCCTTCGATTAAGGAATCGGGGCTGCCTACTCCCATTAAATACCGGGGCTTATCCTTCGGTAGAAAAGGAATCGTAAACTCAAGCACCCGATACATGACCTCCTTTGGTTCTCCAACGGATAGCCCACCAATGGCGTAGCCTGGAAAATCCATCTTCACCATCTCTTCTGCCGAGTAGCGACGGAGATCTTCAAAATCTGCCCCCTGTACAATGCCGAAGAGGGCTTGACGGTCGGGATGGCGATGGGCCTTTAAACCTCTTTCAGCCCAGCGTAATGTGCGCTCAACGCTTGCTTTCGCATACTCATAAGTGGTAGGCAGTTCAACACATTCATCAAAACTCATCATAATGTCACTGCCCAAATGGTTTTGGATCGCAATGGATTTTTCCGGAGAGAGAAAGAGCGGCTCACCTGAGCGGTGGTGCCTGAAATGTACACCGTCTTCCGTTATTTCTCGCAGTTGGCTCAAACTAAACACTTGAAACCCACCGGAATCCGTTAATATGGGCTTATTCCACCGCATGAATTGATGTAACCCGCCTGCTTCATAAATGATATCGTCTCCCGGTTGTAACCATAAATGGTACGTATTACCAAGAATGATCTGTGCTCCCATCTGATGGAGTTCTTCTGGCGATAACGTCTTGACCGTCGCTTGAGTGCCGACAGGCATAAAAATTGGCGTTTCAATAACGCCATGGGGCGTATAAAGGCGTCCATAACGCGCCCCGGTATGGCGTTCTTCATGAATTAATTCATAACGTATCGCTGTCATGGTATCACCTGATGAACATCGCATCGCCAAAGCTAAAGAATCGGTACCGTTCCTTAACCGCCACGTTGTAAGCATGGAGAATCAATTCACGACTGGCAAAAGCACTGACTAGCATGATGAGGGTTGACTTTGGCAAATGGAAATTTGTAATCAGTCCATCGATTGCACGGAAAGTGTATCCCGGATAGATGAAAATATCGGTCCATCCGCTATCGGCTTTGAAGGCATCGGGATATTTTTGAAGAATGGTCTCTAAAGTCCGGGTTGTGGTCGTTCCAACGGCGATGATCCGTTTGCCTTTTTGCCTCGTCTCGTTTAACAAAGCGGCCGTCTCCTCGCTTAAACGGTAAAATTCTGCATGCATCTTGTGGTCCTCCACCCGTTGGGCGGTAACCGGCCGAAAGGTTCCTAAGCCGACATGGAGTGTGAGGTACGCTAAGTTTACCCCTTTAGACTGAATCTTTTCTAACAATTCTTCTGTAAAGTGTAACCCGGCCGTAGGTGCCGCAGCTGAGCCCATCACCTTCGCATAAACGGTTTGGTACCGCTCCCGGTCATCTAGCCGATTCGTAATGTACGGCGGGAGTGGCATCTCACCGAGGGCATCGAGCACCTCGAGGAACCGTCCCTGATAGATGAGTTCAAATTGGCGAATCCCCTCATCTTTGACCTTTACACACCGCGCTTGCAAGCGGCCATCGCCAAAACGGATCACCGTTCCCAACTTAACCCGTTTCGCCGGTTTACAAAGGGCTTCCCATTGATCCCTTTGAATCTCTTTGAGAAGGAGAACTTCAACTGTTGCCCCGGTTCCTTCTTTAACACCAATCAACCGTGCAGGGATTACCCGGGTATCATTTAATACCAACGTATCGCCAGGCTCTAAATAGTCAACGAGGTGATAAAACCGCCGATGCTCGATGGTCCCATCCTTTCGGTTAAGGATCATAAGGCGGGAGTGATCCCGTCGATCCAATGGCGATTGCGCGATGAGTTCTTCTGGAAGTTCGAAATCGAAGTCTTCTACCTTCATATTGTCACTCTTTTCTATACCCAAGATGTTGATAGGCTTTTTCCGTCGCAATGCGACCGCGTGGCGTCCGCTGAATGAACCCTTTCTGCATAAGATAGGGTTCGTATACCTCCTCGAGGGTTTGGACCTCTTCACTAATGGCGGCCGCCAAAGCCTCTACTCCGACTGGGCCACCCTTAAATCGTTCAATAATGCCTCGCAAATATTTATGGTCGGTTTCATCGAGCCCTTCTTCGTCTACATTCATCTGATTTAACGCGTTGATGCAAACATCGAGCGTTATGCGGTCTTGTTGCAATACCTGGGCAAAATCACGAACCCGTCGATACAGCCGGTTGCAAACCCTTGGTGTCCCTCGTGACCGTTTCGCCAATTCATAGGCAGCGTCCTCATCGATTGGAAAATCAAAGATTTTCGCTGTGCGTAAGGCGATTTGTTTCAGCTCCTGAACCGAGTAGTATTGGAGCTGGGTAATGACTCCGAAGCGGTCCCGTAAAGGGGAGGAGAGGCTCCCGATTCGCGTCGTCGCCCCGACCAAGGTAAAGGGGGGAAGATCGATGCGGATCGAACGGGCGGTGGAGTCCTTTCCGACCACAATATCCAATACATAGTCTTCCATGGCGGGGTAAAGGATCTCCTCGATTTGCCGAGGAAGGCGGTGGATCTCATCAATAAAGAGGACATCCCCTGCTTCTAACGAGGAAAGGATGGCCGCGAGATCGCCTCCCCTTTCAAGGGTCGGCCCGGATGCATGTTTTATCCCCACTTCAAGTTCGTTGGCGATGATATTCGCCAAAGTGGTCTTCCCTAGTCCTGGGGGGCCATAGAGTAACACGTGGTCTAAGGCTTCATTACGTAATTTGGCAGCTTGAATGAAAACGCGAAGATTTTGCTTGATCTGGGTTTGGCCGATGTATTGGTCCAACCGTTGCGGGCGCAAAGTGATTTCGAATTCGTCTTCTTCTTGTTTGACGGCATCGATGATCCGTTGGTTCATCTTCTCACCCCCACTATTTTCTTAACCATTTCAACGCTTTCGTTATATAGTCTTGGGTGGATGTGGCTTCTTCATTCCTCAAAACTTTCTTCACATCCATAATTTCACGAGTCGTATAGCCTAAGGCTAAAAGGGCTTCAAGGGCCTCATCCAAATACGGATTGGTTAGCTCCTTATCCTCTTGATGAAGTTTTCCACGGAGATCCAGGATAATCTGTTGTGCGGTCTTGGGCCCGATCTTCGGAAAGCGGGTGAGATACTCCGTATCGCCCCGTTCGATGGCCGCAATGATGTCCTCTGCGGTATCACTTGACAAGATGGCACATGCTGTTTTGGGTCCAATTCCACTTACGGTAATCAACCGTTCAAACAGCTCTTTTGTCACGAAATCTTTAAAGCCATATAGATCGATGGCACTTTCTTGAACATTCATCGAGGTATAAAGCGTCACTGTTGAGCCAATAGGAAAAAGGTATGGCGTTGGGGTGATCACTTTGAAACCGATGCCCCCTACCTGCAATACGATATAGTCGGGATAGGCCGATTGGACGATTCCCGTCAGTTGTGCGATCATACCATCACCTTCATTGTATTAACTCTGTTATTATAGCATAGATTTCCAGTAAATGAAACCAAGACCAGCGGGTTCACGGAAAAACGCCTGATGGATTTCATCTATACCTTCTCTTCCCTAAATAAAATTAAAAAAATGGTCAGGCATGCCTGAACCATTTCATGCTTAACATCAAGTAGCGATTTCATGGCAACCCATCGTTCATTTGTCATGGATATAGATCATGTAGTATAAGATGGGAATAAAGAGCGCGCCACTCGTGATATTTCCAAAAGTCACCGGTAATATATTCTTTATAAAGATGGTCTCCCACGTGATCTCCATGCCACTAAAAAGTCCCAAAGGCAAGATAAACATGTTCGCGATACTGTGTTCAAAGCCCGCTAATACAAAGAGTGTAATGGGAAACCAAAGCGTTACGAACTGGCCAATCTCGGAATACGAGGCAAATGTTGAATAGACAGCAATGGCGACTAAGACGTTACAAAGAAAGCCCAGAGTAAATGCTTCGATGAACGTGCGAGAAAGTTTGGGCTCAACCAGAGCCATCAACGTTTCCAGCCGGCTTTCTGTGATGAAACCTGTCTGTTTAATGAGAAAGGCCAAAAGAATCGCACCAATGAAATTCCCAACATAGACGATTATCCAATTTTTTAAAACTGCGGTCATTTTGTAGCGATTATCCAAATAACCGAGCGTCATCAAACAATTGCCCGTAAACAGTTCCGCGCCAGTAAATAAAACGAGCATGATTCCAGTCGGAAACAATAAAGCGCCTAGTACTTGACCGATGGGACTATGGGGAAAAAGATGGATGCTTTCGAGGTGGATGTAGTAGCCTAGTCCAATAAAGACGCCCCCTAAGATGGCGGCAAGAAAGACCCGTCCTGCCCCTTTTAGTGTTTTCTCTTCACCCATCTCGCTAACTTTTTTCGCGACGACGTGCGCTGCATACATGGCATTCACCCCTATCGTGTTTCCTTTATTATATCGTTTAATTCTACCCCTTTCAACTGAAATTAAGCGATTGCATGTTATTTCGTTGTGCCTTGACGTTGTCTTAGATCAATCTTTAATCCCCGTTTCGAAGGCTCCTTTCGCTCACTCATTTCAGAATAAGGCGGACGTGGCGATTGGGATTGAAGAAAGCTGGTTGATGGCGATGGGATGGGTTGAGAAGGATAGGTGGGATGGACATAGGGGATGGTTCCACTTGGCAAGAAGTAATGATAAAAGGAAGGATAGGTTTGATTATAATGCGGCCATGCTCCCCAACTTTCACCTGTCGGATAGGAGGGATAGGTATATCCAGGCAAATACGCATAGGGATACGACGGTTGAACAACAGCTTGCCCCATATACATATACGTTTGCGGGCGTTGAGAAGGCGTGTCAGAGGCGGAAACCGTTTGCGTGGCTGAAGGCGCTTGTTTTACCCCTTCTTCGGGGCTTTTGTTTTCATCAGCCGCTTTATGAAAATCCTCTAATGTCGGGTAATAATCATGGATTTGAAGCATCTGATCACGAAAACGGGTATTAGCTTCCTCTGACAGAATGGGCAGTTTAAGCTTCATTCCTGGCAAAATGTGCCGGGCATGGCTGATATGTTGATTATTTTTGATGATGTCCTCAACGGTAATATTATACTTCCGGGCGATGTCCCGCAGCGTTTCATTCACTTGAACGATATGGACTTTCATACGCTCACCTCTCAATTCAATATATGAACGGACCTGAGGAAAAGTACCATATCAAAAAAAGGATCTCTTAGGAGATCCTTAGTCGATAAACTCAAACTCGAAATTATTGATCCGAACTGTGTCCCCATCCTTTACGCCTTTCTCCCGTAATGCTTGGTCGACTCCGAGTTGGCGTAACCGGCGAGCAAAACGCATGACAGAGTCATATTGGCTAAAGTTTGTCTGGAGGAAGAACTCCTCAATAAGGGGGCCTGAAATTTCGTAGACCCCATCGGGGGCCAATGTAATCGTAAAGTGTTTATCCTTTATCTTGTCATCGGTAAGATCCTCTTCGTAAAACTCGTCTTCTTCATAGAGCGGCAGGTATTCTGCCGTTTCCAACACATCGGCAATCCGATACAAGAGCTCGTTTAAATTTTGTCGCGTATAGGCGGAGATAGGGATGGGATCGATTCCCGTCTCCTCTTTAAAGCGCCTCAAGTTTGCTTCTGCCTCTGGAAGATCCATCTTATTGGCAACGACAATTTGCGGGCGCTTCGTGAGATTCATTTTATAGCTAGCTAGTTC
>DATCJW010000126.1:0-5450 GCA_036562595.1 Haloplasmataceae bacterium
GGATGGGCCCGTTCAGGAAGCAAGAAAAAATGTGGCCCGTTTTGGGGTTCATCATTGTGTTCACGTGCGAAAGGGAGATGGCCTTACACCGCTTCGTGAAAGCGACGGAATAGAAGTGGTCATTATTGCTGGGATGGGTGGCCGTCTCATCCAGAAATTGCTTGAACAGGACGCTAAACGGCTGACAACCGTGAAGCGGTATATCTTGCAACCCAATAAGAGCGCTTGGCTCATACGGGAGTGGCTGTTCACGAATAGTTATACCATAACGGATGAAAAAATGTTGTCGGATGGTGGCATCATCTATGAAATCATCGTGGCTGAACCGTCTTCCAAACCGACTTTTTATACGAAGGAAGACATACTTTTTGGACCGATTTTGCGAAAAAGGCGAGAGGAGACATTTTTAGCTTTTTGGGAAAATGAACTCCATCATAAGGAGAACATTATCTCTAGAATTCCGCCAAACCATCCCCAACGAAAAAGATTAGAGGAAGAAATTCAAACCATCATCATCGAACTAAGTGGTCAGGAGTAACATGACGATCCGCTAATGTTACTCCTTTTATATTGGCATAAAATCGCTTTGGTTGCACAAAACAAATTTTTAATCACAGTTGTTAGTCGAATGGTGATCCATCGTAAGAAATTGAAATGAATTTATAAATGAAATGGTGTGGATGGTTTCATATCCACACCGTTTAAAATGATATATTTATGCTTGATTAACCGTATCCAGTTGAACAGGAATTGAAAATTGTTTTAGTCCTTTTGCATGATCGTGTAAACGATTTGTGAAAGAATACCAGCAACAATGTAGACAATCCAGGCAATGTGCCAGAGATCCCAGATGATGCCACAGAGGAGAAAGATAAGGGTCGCCGTTAACATTATTATTGACGTCATCTTTTCATATTGACGATCAACCTTAGATGGCTTTCGTTCTCCCCATTCGGAGAATTTTGATAGTTGAATGCCATAGTAGGTGATAATGGAGATACCTAAACCGACGAGGATCAGGGTCAAACTAAGAGGCCACATACTCTTTTGAGTAATGCTCTTGTAATAGATGATCGCGAATACTGCGCCGAATAGGATGAAGCCTATGCCTATAGTCAAGAAGAGGGTATAACGCCGATAGAATGTCTGGCGGTCCGCTTCCGAATAAAAAGTTAGCTCCTTTTTTGATTCACGAAAATCATGATATTGTAAACTGGTATAGATGATCATCAAAACTGCTGCGACAATGGGAAGGCTTAACACAGTAAAGGGAAACGCCCCAGTTCCTGTTTCTCCACGAAAATAGAGGAGAAGAAAAAGGGAGACGCCAGTAAAGATGAGAAAGAGTCCCATGCTTACTCCTAGTGCAAACAACCGATAGATTCGATTGGCTTCTTCACGAAGAGCGGGATGAACATTTGACTGTTTTCGTGCAACAAAGTCTATCCGTTCCCTCATGAGCTCATCAAGGGTACATCCCATGAGGTTACTTAATTCCATTAGCTTTTCAACATCCGGATAGGAAGTTCCCGATTCCCAATTGTAAATGGTCTGTCGGCTGACGCCTAATCGCTCGGCCAACTGTTCTTGGGAGTAACCCTGCTGTTTGCGAAAATTGTATAAGTTTTCAGAAAACATCTTCATTCACCTCGTTACTATCATAGCGGAAGATATCTTATTAATCTACAAAAAACGTTTAGAATAAGTAAATTGCTTTGTTAAAACCAATAAACAAGGGATGTCAAAACGGTTAGAAAATGACAAAACCAGGTTGTCAAAACGCTGATTTCTTGTCAAAAGGATAAAAAAAGAGTTAACCAGTACTGTACTAGCTAACCCCCTGTTTTGATTGTTGAAGCGCTCGGATCTTTGCCTTGATACGAGGTAAAATATCAAGCGTGGTGACTTTCGATTGCCGTATATGTGTCTTCGGATCATTGGGATCGTAGTTTTCGAGGAATTCAATGACCTCATTCGTCAGGGCAGTCGGGGTGCTGGCACCACTCGTGACCGCGACGGTGTTTACTCCCTCGAGCCATTCGAGCTGGATGTCCTCCACACTACCGATTCGATAGGCTTTCGTTCCGGCCCGTTCATCAGAGACTTGAGCTAAGCGGGCCGTATTGTTGCTTAAAGGATCCCCAACGACGATCGTCAGGTCCGCTTTTAGTGCTTCTCGAAGAACGGCGGCCTGGCGTTTTTGAGTCGCATCACAAATTTCATTTTCAAATTCCGCATCGGGATATATGGCTTGAATGGCTTTTGCTAATTCTTCAATATCCCAATAGCTCATGGTGGTTTGATTGGTAATAGCGATCTTTTTACCCGTCAAGTTTAGCGCTTTGACATCCTCAATCGATTCGATTAGATGTACCCGTTGAGGATCAATGCCAAGCGCACCTTCAGGTTCAGGATGGTGCCGTTTTCCAATATAAAGGACCTCATAGCCCTCTTGAAGTTTCTTCTTTATGTAGTCATAGGATTTAGTGACGTAAACACAGGTCGCATCGATGACGTATAGCCCTTTCTCACGTGCCTTGAGTCGAACAGCATCGCTAACGCCATGCGCGGTAAGGATGACAGTCCCTTCGTTCACTTCATCAAGCAGTTCTAATCGGGTCTTCCCTTTATGATCAATGGTAATTAAACCAATTTCTTCAAAAGCCTTCGAGATATGTTGGTTATGCACGATGTTTCCCAGTATTTGGATCGGTTTGGGGACGGTTTCATCAAAGGCGGCTTCAATTGCAATGTTGATGGCTTCGACGACACCCACACAAAAGCCACGTGGTGCCACTTTTATGACTTTCATCACTTCACCCCTTTTTGATTTTTCTTTTTCATTATACTATTATAAATTGCTTGAAGGCAAATAATAAGCTAAAATAGTAAGGAACCATAAGATTCGTTGCGATATGACGAAGTATGACAGTAAGGGATGTGACAGCATGGCATTTCTCGACTATACCTTTAAAGACTATATTGAACAGGCGATTCAAGATCTTCAATTTAAAGAGGCGACCGCCATTCAAAAGGCGGTGATTCCACTCATTTTAAAAGGAAAAAGTGTAATTGGTCAGGCAGTGACGGGATCTGGGAAGACCCACGCCTTTCTGTTGCCGGTGTTTGAACGAATGGAAGAAGATAAACGCTATCCCCAGGTGGTCATTACGTCTCCAACACGCGAATTGGCGAAACAGCTATATGAAATGGCCCAACATATCAATTCCTTTAAAGCGAATCCCTTTTCAATCCGTCTTTATGTTGGGGGAAGAGACCGCGAGAAGGAACTGGACTGGCTAGAAAAACACCAACCCGATATCGTCATAGGGACGCCTGGACGCATATGGGATCTGGTCATCAAAGAACGCAAGCTGTTCGTTCATGAGTGTCGAACGCTCATCATCGACGAGGCGGATATGACGTTCGATACCGGATTCATTGTTGCCCTCGATCAGGTGGCGGCATTGATGCCGAAGAATCTTCAAATGTGCGTTTTTTCGGCGACGATTCCAGAGAAGCTTCGTCCCTTTTTAAGGAAATATATGGAACATCCAGAGCTCATTGATCTGACTAAAGGTCAGCCCACTCCAGCCCGTCTGACGCACTATCTGATCAATACAAAGTATCGGGATAAACAGCGCATTCTATTGAAGATCATGGGGGCGATTAACCCTTTCTTAGCCATCATCTTCGCCAATACAAAACAAGAAGTGAAGGATATTGCTAGCTTTCTTCGTGGTGAAGGCATGGAAGTAGGGGAGATTCATGGAGATCTTTCCTCTCGTGAACGAGCACGAATGATGCGAGCAATTCGGGACTTGCGGTATACTTATATTGTAGCGACCGATATTGCCGCACGAGGGATTGACCTTCCAGGTGTCACCCATATCATAAATTATTCGCTTCCCAAAGATCATGAGTTTTACATCCACCGCGCTGGGCGAACGGCACGCCAAGAGGCGGACGGTGTGGTCATCTCCCTCTATGACTTTGACGATGAAACCTATTTGGATAAGTTGGAAGCTAAAGGAATCCGTTTCTCTTATATCGAGATTCGAAATAATGAAATTGTCAAAACCACTCCACGGAAACGACGTGAACGTTTCGTCCGACGCCTTCAAGCGCAGACAAAAGAAAGAAAAAAGAGGCTCAAAACGCGATGATCAAGTTATAAAATAAGTTGTAATCGCATATAGAGAAAATAGAAGAATAAAGGGTGATTTCATGATTAGACTAGGCTCCCACGTCTCCATGAACGGGGAGGAGATGTTTCTCGGTAGTATCAAAGAAGCACTATCCTACGGGGCGACGGCACTAATGGTCTACACGGGTGCCCCCCAAAATACACGACGTAAGCCGATTGACAAACTTCGGATTGAAGAGGCCCATGCCCTTATGTCGGAGCATGGCTTAACGGGTGAGGATGTCATCATCCATGCCCCCTATGTGATGAACTTGGCCAATCCAGATGATCGGATGCATCAATTCGCCGTAGATTTCTTAAGTGAGGAAATTCGTCGCAGTCAAGCCATGGGGGCGAAACAAATCGTTTTGCATCCTGGATCCCATGTGGGAACCGGGGTAGAGGCTGCGATTAAGCGCATTGCCAAGGGTCTGAATCAAGTCTTTGAAAATGTCGATAATGAGGTAAAAATCGCACTCGAAACGATGGCCGGAAAAGGGACTGAAGTCGGTCGTACTTTCGAAGAGTTGGCCCGGATTATTGAACTAGTGGATCAAAATGATCGCCTGACGGTTTGTTTCGACACGTGCCATACCCATGATGCGGGTTATAATGTGAAAGAAGATTTCGATTGGGTCATTGAAGAGTTTGACCGGATCATCGGGAAGGAGCGGATCAGTGTCTTTCATATTAACGACAGCAAAAACCCGATGGGATCCCATAAAGACCGCCATGCCAATATTGGCTTTGGCCATATCGGTTTTGATGCCCTGAACTACATCGTCCATCATCCGGATTTTGTGAATATACCCAAAATTTTAGAAACGCCCTACATTAAGACAGAAGAGGGGAGCTTTCCACCATACAAAGAGGAGATTAAAAACTTTTATGACCAAACCTTCCAAATTCATGGGATCCTCCAATACCTTGCGGTCGAATTCTAATTTTTCTTGTCATCAGTGCAATATTTTTATTTAATTTCATAATATAGAATTGTAATCCCCTATATTCTATTATATAATTCTAATAGTATAGGGGATTTTTTTCTAAAAGAGGGTGAGATGATGGGTAATACCAAGTTTAAGGGGCTCTTTGTCAAATAGTGTGGGTAACAATTTATATTCATCATCCTGATAAACAGTATTTTTAGCTTCAGCGTTAAGCTGAAGCAATTTTCTTATCCGCCCTTTTCCATGTAACATCATGATCCGATTCTTTAAATGCAGATAAGAACGATATCCATATGATACCCGTTTGATTAGTT
>DATCJW010000131.1:0-2841 GCA_036562595.1 Haloplasmataceae bacterium
GATCTTAAATACATCTCCATGACGGCTCGTGCAGCTTACCTGCAAACGGATTATATGTTCTATGATCCTGCATTCTCGACATCGGCAGCTGTTCGTGACCAAGTCGATCAAGCGATGCAAACGATCGTCTATAACACCGAAAAAGACGTAAAATCTATTCTTGAAGAAGCGATTGCTGCATTAGAGTGGTAATTAAAACCAGTCACGAAGTATTTCAAAAAGGGTGAACCGTTTTGCGACAAAACATTAACATAAAACGACTACTTGTTCCTGTCCTACTATTCGGATTTTTATTCCTACTTGTCGCATGTGATGGGGAAAAAGAAACGACGGATTCGGTTACAGAACTGAATACGGAATTAACCGATGGTTTGCGGTTAGACCTTTCCTATGAAGGAAAGGTCTTCCAAACCGATCGGGTGGGAGAAGTCACGCTTTCGAGTTGTATTGATGGAGATACGGCGAAATTCATTTCCGCTGGTACGGAAATCACCGTTCGTTTTCTTGATATCGATACACCAGAAACGAAAGGTGAGCTGGAACCTTGGGGAAAAGCGGCTTCCGACTTTACATGCGAGAAACTAACGAACGCCCAAACGATCGTACTCGAAGGTCGAGAGCAATTAAAGGATACGTATGGCCGATACTTAGCCTATGTTTGGTATGATAATCGGCTCCTCAATCTGGAAATTGTCGAACTCGCCTATTCGCAAGCAATAAGTGTTTCCGATTATAAATACGGACAATATTTCCAACAAGCGGAAACCAAAGCACGGGCAACGGGACGCCGAATCTATGGAGAAAAGGATCCTGATTTTCACTATGGTCAAATCGAACTCGATTTGAAGACGTTACGGCAAAATATCGATAACTACATGGGAAAAAATATCATCGTTGAAGGAATTGTTAGTGCTCGTTTAGGGTACAATGCCTTCATTCAAGACGAAGAAGGATATGGTATTTATATTTACATGAACTACGAATCGACAACGCGGCTAACCTTAGGAAACTATGTCCGTGTGGAAGCGACTGTTTCCGAATTTGGAGGAACAGCTCAACTCATCGGTGTTACCCGGACCAAGGTCACAGTGCTTGCGGAGAATAAGCTTGACTGCATTAAACCGCATGTTCTGACTATTCCGGATATAACGGACTATCATGTGGGTGCCCTCATTACACTGAAAAATCTCGAAATTACGGGTATTCAACAATCTGGTGAAGCGCGAAATATCTATGTCAAGGATGAAAACAATAATACGATCATGCTTCGTATTGACCGTTCAGTAGCCAGCCGCTTTGAAGAATTGCCTTTTGAAGTGGGGAAAAAGATTAATGTCACCGCTCCACTTTCGAAATATGAGGGGCAATATCAGCTGATGCTCTTTAATGAGGAAGATGAATATCTTCATTTCCATTAATGGATAATGGCTAGTTATATGCTATTAATTATATTATATATATGAATGAAAGGTAAGGAGGAGTTTCATGTCTAGGTTGAATAAAATTTTAACCTTGACCATTGCTTTATTGTTCACGTTGGTTCTGGCAGCATGCGGAAATAAAGACGTCGAACAGAAGTTACAAGAAGCCTATGATGCGCTACTATTACCAGACTCCGACATCTATGATGATATCGCATTACCAACTACAGGTATGCATGATGTCAAGATTACATGGGAGTCATCTAATGAAGAGGTTATTAGTACCGATGGTAAAGTCAATCGACCAGCATACGGTACCACTGAGAAAGGGTATATTGTCGTCACCCTAACGGCTACCTTAAAACTTGATAAGAACACGATGAAGAAAGAATTTAGGGTTCGAGTAATGGAACTACCTGAAGAGAAAGGTGGCACCGTTGCTGGTGTATTAAAACAACCAAAAGATACGAATGTCGTATTACGCGATGTCATCGTATTTGGTAAAACGAGCGATGGATTCTATGTCTATGACGATACAGGTGCCATTTTCGTCTACACTGGCAGTGCGGATAATAGTAACGTTAATGTGGGCGATAAAGTAGAATTTTATGGGTTATTTACGATTTACTATGAACAACCCGAAGTTAAAGATATAACAGGGTATACAGTCATTAGCTCGGGTAATACGATTGACCTCAAACCAACAACTAAAACCCTCGCTGAAGTATTACAATTTGATACCAAGGATCGGAGCATTTATGCCCAATACATCACCATTGAAGGCGTGGTTAATGTCGAAAAATCTGATAGGTATACGGATGTTTATATCGTCGATGGTGAAAATAAAGTGCAAATTAATCCGAACTCCGATGCGGCAAAAGTTGCAGAATATGATGGTAAGAAAGTAAGTCTAGACGTTATCATTCATAGCTTCCGTACCGATCGTCAAGTTTGGTATTTATCCTACTTTGACTGTGAAGGTACACTTCGTGAAGTCACCATGACGGATAAAGAAAAACTGCAAGCAGCATATGATAGTCTCACACTGCCAGAAGTGGTCGCTACGAATATAGAGCTTAAGACGAAAATTGGGGATGTCGCGATTACGTGGACTTCTTCCAACGAATCGATCATTGCTACCGATGGAAAAGTTACGCGTCCAGAAGGTGACGATGTACAAGTTACCTTAACGGCTATCCTTACGCTTGGCGACTTACAAAAGACGAAAGAATTTACCGTAACAGTTAAAGCGTGGGACGTTCGTTCTATCAACGATGTGTTACAGAATTATAACAATGGCGATCTTGTAGATATCGAGGGTTATGTTGCGGGCGTATTTTCTGAAGGTTACTTCCTATACGATGGAACAGGATTCATGTTTGTTTATACAATAAATGCACCAAACGTCAATGAAGGAGAC
>DATCJW010000137.1:0-3203 GCA_036562595.1 Haloplasmataceae bacterium
GAAAACACTTGAAATCAGAAGAAGGGGAATCAGGTTTTTAACCCGGAAGGTTAAAAGCCTTTTTGAGCATACAGAACTCTTTAGACTAGCCAATTGAAGCGGATAATTCCTTATACTAACAGTGACATTTTAAGGAAAAAAGAGGGAAAACCATGAGAAAAGGGGCTGAAACATCACCTATTTAGGTAATTATTTTACAGCCCCTTTTATTTCTTATTAGAATAAGAGTGTTGTAAATGTACCATTTAATCGTAACAGTGGAGACAAGGAGACTCGAACTCCCGACCTCGTGAATGCCATTCACGCGCTCTCCCAACTGAGCTATGTCCCCATAAGGTTGTCCTTCTTTATTATATCGAAATGTGCTAAAAAGTCAATGCTAAAATGCAACAAGGTACATCTGATGATCATTTAGAAATCCTTACAAAAGGAGACCGCAAACGGATAAGGGCTTCATTGTGTTCCCTCATTGCGTTCCATATTTAATTTTTTCAGCAATATCGCGCGGATACGGTTATTTTTAATTTTCAAACGATGAAATCATAAGGACGAATCGATCGATGCGCCTTTTAATCCGGTTTTGGGTCGTCCCAATTGTTCGGGGATAAAGCCATTATTGGTGTAGTGTCTTCCTCATTTATTACCCAAAAGAAAGCAGGATAAAGGATACCGGCAAATGAAAAAAGCCCCAATGGGCTTTAGATTAACGGCTAGAAGGAACCAACAAAGAGGAAGTATCCAAGGACCAACAGGCCTAAAGCGATCCGATACCAGCCGAAGGCTTTAAAATCGTTATGTTTTAAGTAACGGAGTAAGAAACGGATGGCAATCATTGAAACGAGGAAGGCAACGCCCATTCCGATGAAAAGGAGGACGAATTCCGATTGGCTAAAGGCGTGTCCCTCTAGAAAATATTTGGCAAGCTTTAAACCACTGGCTCCGAACATGATAGGAATCGATAGGAAGAACGAAAACTCTGTTGCGACGTAGCGCGATGTTCCAAGGAGGATGGCCCCAAGTATGGTAGCGCCAGAGCGTGACGTACCAGGAATCAGGGCAAGGGTTTGAAACAGGCCGATGTAAAGGGCCGTCTGGTAGGTCAAGTCCTTTAGATCGGAGATTTTAGCCTCTTTGCCTTTATTTCTGATTTCAACGATAATGAAACCCAAGCCGTAGAGAATCAACATAATCGACACGGTCACGTAATTATAGAGATGTTCGTCGAGCCAATCATCGAGCAAAAGGCCTAGTAGAGCAGCAGGCAAACAACCGACAACGACCTTCAACCATATTAACCACGTAGCTTTTCGCTCTTGATCTGTTTTCTTTCTTGATAGGGGGTTCAACTTGTCGAAATAAAGGATCACGACGGCCATGATGGCACCAAGCTGGATAACGACCAAAAACATTTCTTTAAAAGCGTCGGAGACATTTAAAGGAATGAATTCATCGAGTAGGATCATATGGCCGGTACTGCTGATGGGAAGCCATTCCGTAATCCCCTCAACGATGCCAAAGAGGATAACTTTGATGAGTTCAATCCATTCTGACATGGGTGCCCACCTCGTTATTCGGTTATGAAGGTGCTAAATGATTCTTGCTCAGTATAACATATAGCTTATGAAACGGCAAGTAAGATTCAAAAAAGATCTTTAATCGTTACCTCTGTATGCCGACCTTGGTTTGCGGTATGGAAAAGCACGGGGTAAATCGTTATAACGTCATAATTCAAAGGATTAACCGCCGCTATTGTAGAGAAGAACAAGGAGATAATTCCTAGGGTTTGAATGGCAATTGAAAGAATAGTTAGGTATAATAAGTAGAGGAAGATAATAAGAATGTTTAGGCGATAGATGCATCCATAAAAGAGAAAAAAGGAGGAAAACCATGGAAGTTAATCATATTAACCCATCCTGCCCACATTGCGGACACGGGGATTCGAAAACGAAATGTGTTCAACGCGTTCCTATTTTTAATCATCTCGATCCTTCCCAAATGAATGCCATCTTGTCCGTTGTCCGTTCGAAGACCTATCGTCGGGGAGAGTTGATCTTTCGGGCAGGCGAATCCTCTTCCGCCCTGTTTATTGTCAATCGCGGCCGTATCAAGATCTATCGCCTATCGGAATCTGGAAAGGAACAGATCATTCGCTTCTTGGGACCAGGGGAGTTTACAGGAGAATATGCCCTGTTTTCAGAAACAATCCATGAATCTTTTGCCGAGGCAGTAGAAGAAACGATGGTTTGTATCATCGAGCGGGATGACCTGCATAGTTTGCTGCTTCAGTATCCATCCATTGCGCTTCGGCTATTAAGCGAGTTTTCAAAACGGTTGGAGAGCGTGGAGCGGCAAACCACATGGTTTGGAACTGAAACCGTGGAGCGACGGATCGCGCTTTATCTGCTGGAATGTGCCGAACAAGGATTGCTCTTTACATTACCGATGAGCAAAAAGGATTTGGCTTCTTTTTTAGGTACGACGCCAGAGACGATCAGCCGGAAATTACGCGAGTTTGAGGAGGCAGGCTGGATCAAACAAAGGCCTCATCGACAAATCGAGATACTTGATCAATCAGCATTAGCTAACTTGTAACACTAGACTATTTTAGTACTAATTGCATGAGTTAAGCTTTAAAGGATTAATCAGGCCCTATATTTTGTTGTATGCCCTAGCCCATTCAGTTGGCTAAATTATGATGAGAATGTATATAGGATTTATGATTATAGAATAGGAATAGATAAGGAGAGGGGGTAATGGTTTATTAAAAAGAAAAAATACTTTTTCGAAACCGAAGAATACGATCAAATCATGCGTTACGCATACGGATCAGGGATTTCTAAACCATTAGAACAAGCCTTTATTGACTTTCCTGAAGGAAGCGGGCTGACACAAGAAGAAAAGCAAAGATTAATCGAAAAAAGCGAAGAAGTAGAGTTCTAGACTCTACTTCTCAGGCTGTTGACAAAGTATCATTGTCAATGGCCTTTTTATTTTGAAAGATATAACTCTATGGTCCATAAATAAGTATATTTAACTTCTTATATTTGATATAATCGAGGAAGGAGTTGATAAGGATGTTGACGAGAAATACGGATAAAAATGATGCCATCATAAGATATCAATAAATTAGTCTTCAAATCATCACTATTTGTCTTTCTTCAGCTGGTTAGTGATTAAAGAATAAGCTTTAAAGTTAACGCTTC
>DATCJW010000142.1:0-10986 GCA_036562595.1 Haloplasmataceae bacterium
ACCCGCCGATGATCAGGACATTTTTAACCGGCTTCTTCAAAATTTTCAGCCGTTTGAAGCTTTTTACCAAGTCCTCTTGGATGGCAGTATAGTGGATGATGTCTTCCGCTTGGATGACAAAATTCCCATCGGGGATAATCGCTTCCCCGTTCCGTTCCACCGCACAGACCAGGATCTGGATGTTGAGTTTCGACTCCAGTTCCTTCAAGGCGACGCCAACAAGGGGCGAGTCCTCTTGAACCTGAACTTCGACCAAGTCGAGCCGGCCATCGGCGAAGGGTTCAATTTTGGAAGCGGAAGGATACGTCAAGAGCCGGATCATCTCCCGAGCGGTTTCAAGCTCGGGATTGACGATCAGGTTGATGCCTAACTCATCGCGATAGAACGACCGTTGATTCGAATACTCGGGATTGCGAACGCGCGCAATGGTGTACGCCACCCCATGGCGCTTGGCCACCAGGCAGCTTAAGATATTGACCTCGTCCCGGTCCGTCGTGGCGATCAGAAGCTCCGAATGTTGGGCTCCCGCCTCCACCAATACTTCATAACTGGCTCCATTGCCGACGACGCCCCGGACGTCATAGCGATCCACGACGGTTTGGAGTGCCATCGGATCGTTATCGACGATGACCACGTCATGGCCTTCTTCCGATATAAAGCGGGTCAGTGTCTCGCCCACCTTCCCCACACCAACAACAATAATCTTCATCATGAACCTCCAATGGTGACAAACATTCGATTGATTCATCTCTAGTATTGCCAATCATAACGCGGAAAGTCCCGAAAATCAAGACTTGAGATGAACTTTCAAGGATTCCCTTGATTTCTTTCATAATTCTACAAAAAAGGCAAAAACTAGAAACAGTAAAGGAGGGATGCCCTTGGAAAAAACGGGTCATATCGCTCCCTTTATCATGAAACTGATGCTCACATCCTTTTTGGTGGGAATCGCCTTTGGCCTTTACGACCCCAACCCGCTTTCTTGGGTCATTCTCTTTGCGCTCATTGCGTCTATCCTCCTTCATGTCGTGGGCGACCAATCGATCCTTCCGCGTTATGGCGCCTTCTATACGACACTCTTCGATGCTGCGCTTTGTTTCCTCCTTGTCCTTGCGTTGGATGGCTTAAGCGAGGCTTTTAACGTGAAAGGAGAAGCCCTTTGCCTGTTTATCTTCCTTCTCCTCGTCCAAGAGTACCTCACCCATCAGATCCTGCTGGATCACCGCTTCCGCTCATCATAAGGTCTAAAAACCTCTACGGTATTTCATCGCCTATCCACCGTTACTATCATCGACGTGCATAAAGTCCCCGTTGGGGGCTATATTTTTCTGGGCCATTTCCTCATAATGCCCGTAATGCTTCAGGGTGAATTCCGTACCTTCACCGCACCTCAGCAAAGGGTTGGCTAGATATCGGGCCCTTAAGCGCCGTTTGATGAAGGGGAAGATAGTGGAGTTCCCCATGTATGCGCGTACTTTCAAAGAGGATGATCTGGTCGATAAAGACCTCATCGGGGATCGGGATTAAGGGTTTTAATAAGCTCACGCGTTCGGTCTTCACCTCACGTCCGAGGGTAATATGCGGCTTATAACGCCTGCTGGCATCGACGGGATATTCCGCTTCGATGAGTTTTCGCTCGAGCTCCTCCTGCAAAGCCTTTAAAGCCTTCAAGTCTCCGGCTACCTCATTAAAGACGATATGCTTCCCCCGGCTAGGGAAAGAGCCAATGCCCCCGAACTTCAAAACAAACGGGCCATGCCGCTTGGCCACCGCATCCATGAGTCGGCAAATCTCATCGCATTGCTTTTCGGTGACCTCGCCGATGAAGTTAAGGGTGAGATGATAAAGGTCCAGGCGAGAAAAATTCCCGCTTGTGGCGGTCTGTTTGATCTGGAGGGCACGCTCATAGAGCTTTTCTTTGATGGCTATCGGAAAATCGATCCCAATAAATACACGCATCCTATCACCTCAAAAAGCCGTAAAAGCTGTTGCATCTACCTCTAGTGTACCAGAAATCGTTGAAAAAATCTCGGTTTTTTCCTGCTTTCTATTTTTTTTCTTCCACTTTTATACTATAATTAGTTCATAGATATATTTTTTGTACATTGATGTAAGCGCTATATAAACAGGAGGGAATAGTATGAAAAATTATGAGATTCAGTCCATCCGAAACATCGTCCTGCTCGGGCATCAAGGGACGGGGAAAACGACATTAACGGAATCGATCCTGCAAGTGACGGGCGTCATTGACAAGAAGGGAGAAGTTGAGAAAGGGACAACCGTTTCGGATTTCACGAAGGAAGAGAAAGATCGCCAAATCTCCATCACCACATCCCTAATTCCCGTAGAATATAACGGCTATAAGTACAACTTCATCGATACTCCTGGATATGGCGACTTCTTAGGCGAAGTCTACGGAGCCCTGCGCGTCGCATCCGGTGCAGTACTCGTCATCGACGCCACGAAAGGGGTAGAAGTTGGGACCGAAACTGCCTGGCGGATCATTCGCGAACAAAAGATTCCCGCCATTATCTTTATCAATAAAATGGATAAAGAAAATATCCAATTTGAAAAGCTTCTTGAAGACATACAAACCAACCTAGGCAAACGGGCGGTCCCCTTCGCCTGGCCAATCGGGCGGAGCGAGAATTTCGAAGGCTTTGTCAACGTCGTGGAGATGAAAGCCCGGATCTATGATGGGGAGAAATGTGTCGATGCGGAGATCTGGGAAGAGAAGATGGACAAAGTCGAACAGTTGAATGAAGCCATCAAGGAAGCCGTCGCCGAAACCGACGAGGCCCTACTTGAAAAATACTTCGAAGGCGAACCCTTCACGCCGGAAGAAATCCAACAAGGCCTACGATCGGGCGTGTTACAAGGCGAATTGACGCCGATCATCGTGGGGTCCGCCATTAAAAACGTGGGCGTGCATACCCTGCTGGATATGATCGTTCAATACCTCCCGACCCCTGCGGAACGGGCCAAGACGGCGGGCGTCAACCCCAAGACAGGGGAAGCGGTGGAGCGCCAACCCGATCCGAATGCGCCCTTCTCCGCTCTCATCTTCAAAACCCTCATCGACCCCTTCCTAGGACAGATTAACTACTTCCTCGTCCAATCCGGTTCGATTCGGCGGGATCAAGAGATCATCATCGCCGATGAGGGCAAGAAGATCAAGATGGGGCAAATCTACTTCATGCGCGGCAAGGAACAAATCCCAACCGACGTCATCTCCGCTGGCGACATTGGCGCCGTGGTCAAGATGACGGAGCTGGCAACAGGCATGACGATTTGCGATCCGCAAGCGCCGATTAAATACGATCCCATCGAGTTCCCACAAGCGACCCACTTTATCGGGGTCAAACCGAAGAATAAGAACGATGAGGAAAAGCTATCCGATTCCCTCAACCGTCTCCGCCGCGAGGATCCGGTTTTCGTCATCCAACGGAATGTCGAGACGAATCAACTGCTCGTCGGGGGGCTGGGGCAAACCCATATCGATGTCATCCTTGAACGAATTAAAAACAACTATAACGTCGATATTGAAACCGAACCCGCAGAAGTCGTCTACCGTGAGACCATCAAAAAGACGGCCACTGCGCGGGGGCGCCACAAGAAACAAACCGGCGGCGCCGGTCAGTTTGGTGACGTTTGGATCCGCTTTGAACCCATTAAGGAAGGCTTTGAGTTTGCGGAAGAGATTTTCGGTGGCGCGGTTCCGAAAAACTTCTTCCCTGCCGTTGAAAAGGGCTTAATCGAAGCGTGTGAACAAGGGTTCCTCGCCGGTTATCCCGTCATCGGCATCCGTTGCGTCCTTTACGATGGCTCCTACCATCCGGTAGACTCCAACGAAATCTCCTTCAAACTGGCAGCCCAACTCGCTTTTAAAGAAGGGTTGAAGAATGCGGAACCCACGCTCCTCGAGCCCATCATGAAGCTAGAGGTAACCGTGAAAGACCAATACATCGGCGATGTGATGGGCGACCTCAATAAGCGCCGCGGCCGCGTACTCGGCATGAATCCCGCCAAATATGAGGGTTGGCAAACGGTCGAAGCCTACGTGCCTCAAGCCGAGGTATTAAATTACACCATCGACCTGAAAGCCATGACCCAAGCCAGTGGATTCTTTACCATGACATTCGATCACTACGAAGAGGTGCCCCAACACCTCCAGCAAGAAATCATTCAAAAAGCGAAAGAAAAACGGAATAAATCATAATCTTTCATGATGAGTCCATAAAGATGATTTAATATTTAAGGTGTGGGTGACTCGATTCACTCACACCTGTTTTTGTAAAAAAAGAAGAGACATGCCTCCATCACCCGGATACCCTATAAATGGCTAACTAAAGGATGTGGAAGGATGTCTCACGATCATAATATGCGATTGGAACTAAATATTTAAGATGAAAAGGTCACTTTTTATAATTTTGCCTTGGAAGAGGTCAAAGGGATAAAGGCGAAAGCCTGCGATGGAACCTACTATCAAGGCGCATGGGTTTGATCAAGACATCATCTCGCTGGTCTTGAAATCATCATCTGTGCCGTCACTGTGGAAGCAGCTTTACCTTAAAGACCTCCCTGGTTAATCGGTACGGTTAATCTCGAACCCTGTTAAGATGGCTGCCGTAAGCAAACTTGCCCGTCAGGTTCACCCTGAAAAGACGATCCAAAAGGATTCCGTATCCGCTAGCACCGTCAATCGGCTTTTTTTGCCGTATGAATGAAAGCGTCAAATTCGGTTTGTTCCAGTGGGTATCGTTCGATGTATATATCATTCATTTTTTTGCATTACTTGATCGGGATCCGAACCGTTCATTACGAGTCGAATCACGCTATAAGCAATAAAACATAGATAGCTTATAAACATGAGGAATTGGTAAAAAGAGCTCCATTGAAGAACACGTTTCCCTTGATAGAGTCGGTTCAAAATACCTTCTATTAACACTTCTACGTGATAAAAGAATAGTAAAGGTAGGGCAACCGCGATGATCAGCATCACCAGGGACCGTTGGTTCATTTCATTTTGAGTTAAATGGTGCTCCCATACGAATAGAAGGATCAAAGCTATGGAGACGAGGATAAATAGTAGGTCCAGAGTATAAAGGAGTATATGATTTAAAAAGAAGAGAATGATCATTTTTAATAAAAAATTGAGTACAACAAGTAAAATGGTCACCTTGGCATAGACCGATCTTGTGGTTGATAGCAACCGAGACTGAAAAATATGTCCAATGTAGGCGAGGGTAAATAATAGTTGAACGGATATGTATAGCCCCTTTCGCAATCCCAAGATAAAACCAGATGCATGATGTAATAAAGGCTGCAAGAGCACAAGAACAATATCACGCTTGATTCCTAAGAAACTTGCAGAAATAAACAGAATTGGCACAATAATTTTAAGATTTTTTTTCAAAGAATTGTTCATCAAATTCCACCCTATTCAATTTATTTTATTATCAAACGCTTAATCGTCAATGACGAAATGGAAGTCGAGATCCTATTCTTCATATTAAGCAATGTGTGCCGTCGTTATAATCCGTGTTTTCCTCTGCTTCTACAGGAATATCTTGTTTAACGGCATGCGTTACAAGGGCAGAGTAATGAAATGGTATGGTTTATTTTCTATACTTATAGACTGTTGTTGCTTTCTAGTGATTTCTTTATCACCATTGAAACATATATATAATAAATGTCAAGATTTCTAAACTATAATCTAACAAATTTGATTAGTATTATTATATATTTATAAAGAATTGAATCCTGACGAGACGTGGGAAAGGGCTATAAAAAAATGCTTCAGCTTAACGCTGAAGCAACATCCGTCTTTCATACGATTTGGCAAAGAGTCATAATATAAGCCAGCGGATCGCTGGCTTATTTTAATGATTGCTTGTCCTTTCAAGGTTTCATCGCCATTATAGCCATCGCAATCCCTTCGGATAATGGTTCTTTAAACTCCCTTGGGAAGCCTTTCCCCACCCTAAGGGGTAACCGTCCACACAGACCAACACCCAACCGCTAAAGCCCTTGTCAATGGTTAACGGTTCGCCCTGTAAGTAGCGATAGACGTCCTCATCCGAAGCACTAAAGTTGATGCATTGTTTCACGTCGTTGGGTTTTAGGATATGGGCGAAGCCATAGGAGGGTTCAAACCGGTTTTTCTTAATGGTGCCGAGCTGAACGCCCGCCCGTAAGACGTTGAGTTGATGGATGCTCGGGATGTCTTCCGGAAGATAGTAAATGCCGCTTCCTTTGATGAAGAGGCGGTCTTCGGGGAAGTTTACCACGTACGCCTTCGCAAACGCTTCATACAGCTTGACGGCTGTATCCTCGATGGTCATCGTCTCAACGGGCGAAAAAGCGAAAGGCTCGCCCTCTTCTCCTGTTTTCCGTAAAACCGCGATGTAATGCCCCTCCCCTTTCAAGCGATGGGGCCAGAGGCGGAAGGTATGGCGTACGGCATCCGTCTGGCAGAGCGTCCACTCCAGCCGCCCTCGGTCGAATCCCGGATCGGGGGAGAGGTCTTCCACTTCGAAATCATAATGGCCCAAAAACCATTCGATGACCTGCTCATTTTCCTCGGGCGAGAAGGTACAGGTGGAATAGACGAGGCGCCCTCCCGGTTTGACCATCTTCGCCGCTTCCTTGAGGATTTCCATTTGCAGGTTCGAACAGGCCGCAACCTTCCTTTCGCTCCACGTCTCAATGGCTGCTTCGTGCTTGCGGAACATCCCCTCTCCCGAACAAGGGGCGTCGACCAGGACGCGATCAAAGGCGTTAGGAAAGCGTTCCGCAAGCCTTTGGGGCGTTTCATTGAGGACCAACGCATTCGTGATGCCCATCCGTTCGACATTGGCTACGAGGCTTTTCGCCCGAACCAAATGGATGTCATTCGTCACCAAAAGCCCCTTCTCGCCCATTTGGGCGGCCAGATGCGTCGTTTTTCCCCCTGGCGCGGCACAGAGGTCGAGCACCCACTCGCCTGGTTCGGCAGCGACGAGTTCGCCGACCGCCATGGCACTCGGCTCTTGGATGTAATAGAGGCCCGCCTCGTGATAAGCGTGTTTCCCGGGGCGATCGGGCTCCTCAAAATAATAACCGTGCGTCGCCCAAGGGATCTTTTCAAGCTTAAAAGGCAGTTGTTGGAAGATGCGGTCGGGATTGCCCTTTAAAGGGTTGATCCGTAACCCTTGCACCTTCTCATCCGCGTACACCCGAATAAATTCTTCGTATTCATCCTGTAGCAACCGTTTCATCCGCTCGATAAAAGGTTGCGGTAGTTCCATTCGTTTTCACCCCGTTCTGTCTATCCATGTTGTTCGCTTCTAGTATGGCTGGAAAAAAATGGGGATATGACCATTATAATAAACAATAAAGGATTAGTCCACCATTAGATAGTAGGCTAAATAGGCCAATCGCCTTTCGAAAGCCTGACTGGCGGATTTTTGGATGGGGTGAAAACCAAACGGTAAAAAGCACCGCCAAATTGACGAGGGGGACACCGCACAGGATAAACAGAAGGATTTGCCGGATACGAAGATAACGTCCAGTCATGGCATCATCTCATAGAAAAATATGTCGCAAAGGACATGTTTTAAAAAAAGAAGAAAAAGCGTTTCTTTTTCACGGGTTTCGCACCGTTCGTGCTAATCTGTTCACCATTAATGAGTTTTAAAGGATTGGTATAGAACAAAAGTTCCGCATAGTCCGCACCATAACGCTTTTTAACGAATTGATAAGCATCCGAGAGGACGGCTGGCCGATACTTGGGATCATGCGCATCGGTCGCCACAAAGTGGACCAAGTGATGGTCTAACAACTTCTTTGCGACTTTGAAGCTCGGCTTTTTGGGATCGAGAAGACTCGTGGCGTTGACTTGGATGTAACATCCGTCTTCAATCCAGTCGTATACCCGGTTCGGATTTTCATAAACCATCTGATAGCGCTCTGGGTGGGCGACGATTGGATAATAGCCATCGACACGGAAATTATACAAGGCATCATCAAAAGAAATTTTGGAAAAGTGTCGGGACCGTTTAGTTTCCACGAGAACGTACTTCGTCCCGTTCATCGTCATCAGTTCGCCTTCATTGACCTTATCGAGAACATCGTCGCTCATATAAATTTCGCACCCATAATACACCTCGATGGGAATGTGGTGTTCTTCAATGAGTTGATCGATCGCTTCCTTCTTCTTCTCAATGACGTCTTTTGTGTTTTCATATTTCGATTCGACATAATGGGGGGTCAGAATGATCTTTTCAATCCCATCGTCTGCCGCCTGCTTCAGCATTTGAATGGTTTCATCTTCTGTCTTTGCGCCATCATCTAAACCAAAAATGATGTGATTGTGGATATCGATACTTCTCACGTTCGTCACCTTTTTATTATTTTTTTCGACACATTCCAACATACATTCCTTATTATAACAGAATTCGCCGGTATTACAAATACATATTAGAACATTTTATCGATTCGTTGTTGAAAACCGTTTCATCTTCCAGGAATCCTCCCCGTCATGATGGCGAAACAGTTCTGCCATTCCAATGAGGAAATACAGGAACAGGCCGAAGTAGAAGCGGTCGTAACTCACATCGACCAACTGGTGAACCAGCGCTGATAACACCCCTAAAGCCAAGCAGAAGAGGAACGGATCGCGCTTCATAAACAGGCGGACCCAAAGATAGTGGAGAATCCCCTGCAAGAAAAGCCCGGTGACGCCGAGGGTTGCGGCGATTTGGAGGATGTAGTTATGGTAGTACGCATTGGAACGTTTTAAGATAGTATTGATGAAATACTCGCTCGATTTGTAGCCATAACCGAAAAGCGGCCGTTCCTTAAACTTCTCAAAAGCCAATTCATATAGGGGGAAACGATTGTTATCATCTAAAATGTCCGGCTTGATAAACCGATTGATGACTTCCAGGACATAGGGTTCGAAAAAAAGGAGGGCGAATGGCACGATGCCCAATAGAAGGGGATAGTACTTCTTTAAGTAATCCCGATTACAGGTGAGAGGCACATACAGCAACAGCCCCACCATCACCCCTACTATCGCGCCTCGGGATTGGGTCAGGAGCAGTCCGCACACGTTCACCACATCAAGGAGATAGTAGAGCGGGCGGTACGTGTCGCGATCCAGGTATTTCGCAAAGGCAACGGGAAGGAAAAACGTGTACGTCACGGCGATAAGGTTCGAAAACCCCCAGCCGAGATCCACTAAATATTTCTTATAGAGCGTCTCCGTAAAGCCATGCTGCACATAGAGGGTCAAGATTTCCATCGTAAGCGTCAACAGGAGGAAGGTGGCCAGTTTGGATACCCGTTCCTTGTCTTCCTCTTTTGGCTTCCACCCGCTGTTGGTCAGGATGACATAAACGAGATACCCCTCAAGCAGCATGAACACGCCAGCCAGTGCATCGAGCGTTCGCGGCGCCCAAAGCGTCGAGAGAGCGGCATAAAGGCCATAGGCGGCCATCGGGATCAAAAGGCGCCCCATGACGAATTGTTTCTCACGTAGGCGCCCGATTGTCAGCCCGATGAGGAGTACGCCCACGAGAATGAATGAGACCTCGACCTGGGAACGGCGCCCAAAAACCGAAAAAAGAAGGATGGCGACGTAATCGATGACGGGCCGCTTCAATAAAAACAAGAGCCCGAAAAGGCCGAGGTATATCGCCGTCACATAGACGGTCGGGACTTGATAAAACCATAAAAAAAAGGTTCCGGTCGCTAGGGCAAAGAGAGGTCCTTCGACGTTTCTCAGTTTATCCATGCGTGTTCACCTACACTTATTATAACAACATTTCTTATCCATTGTCATCATTTTTCGAAAATTTTACCGTTTTTCTAACGTTAAGCTGAAGCTCATCGAGGCTATACCGGCAATAGAGGTCGTAAAGTGCTTGGTATTCCTTCTTGACCTCGCGCTTGGCTTTAAACTGGAGAAGGATGAGGATAAGCCGAAAGATGGACAGGATGACGTCCCGGTGTTCGGAGATAAACTCGATGAGGCCTGGGCTTTCCAACTGGACTTTAATGGCCAGAGGTTTCCCCTTCGCCTCATCCAGTACCAGCTTCTCGAGTCCTAGTAGGCTTTTGAGGCGGATGGGACGCTCCTGTTCCACCTGTACGACGAGATGATACTGCCCATCATAGGCAAAACAGGCATAAACATGGCGGATGAGAGCGGGCAACATGGCGCTAATGTCACAAACTGGCGTCTTGCGGTAGAGATAGGGATAAAGCTGAGGCAGGCGGCTCGTCATGACTTCCTGAAGCCAGCGGACCTTTAAGGTGGGGGCGGAATCTTCCAGCACCCCAAGCATCACCCGCTGGTGCCGGTAGCCGCTCATGACGATAAGATCCTGCTTTTTCATCGTATAGAAAAGATCGTGCTCGGCAACACCGCTGGCGGTGCCCAGCGGATACTTGTAGTGGTCGATTCGGCTTTCCTTCAAGTACTGGTGGTAGTATTTCCCATTACAGGTTTTGACGAGATACGCACGGATCCCGTCTTGAATGGGGATGATTGCGGTCATGTTTTCACTCCTTTCTCTTTACCATATAAATAAAGAAAGGAAAGCGGCCGGAGTAAAAACACTACCACTTTCCCCATCATGAGCCTATCGCAGGACTTTCATGACGAGATCCAGCAGGGTAATGACGAAGGTGTCTTCGTCCGTATGGCGCATCTTGGAATAGAGGGCGCCATTGGCAACGATCATGGTCGTGAGCATCGAGCGCTCCAAGTCGTTAAAGGGGCGACGGAGCTTCCCTTCCATCCGTCCCTGGTTCAGTAATGCTTCAAAGAACTGGTTCATTTGGTCATTAAATTGGCGAACTTTCTCCCGAATATGACCTTTGGTTTCCTCCTTGACGTCGAGATCGTTGTGGAAGAGGCAATTCGTAAGGCCGATATCGCTGATCATGACGCGCCGAATGAACCTCTCAAGCCGCTCAAAGAAACTCCCCTCTTCATCC
>DATCJW010000148.1:0-9725 GCA_036562595.1 Haloplasmataceae bacterium
GTCTCCATACGAAGTTCGCCGATGAGGCGATTTGCATTGGCGAAAGTCCAGCAAGCGAGTCCTATTTAGATATGAATCGGATCATCAGTGCAGCCATAGCCACTGGCTGTAACGCCATCCATCCGGGTTACGGTTTTCTCGCCGAAAATGACCAGTTTGCGGAAGTAGTCGAAAGCTGCAACATCAAGTTCATCGGTCCGTCCAGTGCGGTGATTAAGAAGCTGGGGGATAAGATTAATGCCCGAAAAATTGCCAAGGAAATTGGGGTCCCCGTCGTGATGGGTTCTGACGGGGCGGTGAATGACGTTAAAGAAGGATTGAAGATCGCACGGGAAATTGGTTTCCCGGTGATGATTAAAGCGTCCAGCGGCGGCGGTGGCCGTGGAATATTGGTGTGTTACACGGAAGAGGAATTCAAAAATGGGTTTGAGAAAACACGGTTAGAAGCTGAAAAGGCGTTTGGCGATGGCTCGGTATACATTGAAAAATATATCCAAAACCCTCGTCATATCGAAATACAAATTCTAGCCGATAAGTTTGGAAACGTCATTCATCTCGGGGAACGGGATTGCTCGGTCCAGCGGCGAAATCAGAAGTTGATTGAAGAAGCCCCTTCTCCTCTTATCGAAGAGAAGACCCGGCATCTGATGGGAGAGGCGGCCGTAAAGCTGGCCAAATACGTTGGCTATGAGAATGCTGGCACGGTGGAATTCATTGTCGACCGTGACGAAAACTTTTTCTTCATTGAGATGAATACGCGGATCCAAGTGGAACATCCGGTTACCGAAATGGTCACAGGCATCGATCTCGTGAAAGAGCAACTGAAAATTGCCTATGGAAACGGGTTAACAATTAAACAGGACGAAGTTCAGATCAACGGGCATGCCATCGAGTGCCGGATCAATGCCGAAGATCCTGAAAAGAACTTCCGCCCGTCACCAGGAGTCATTGATAATGTGGTCATACCAGGGGGCTTTGGTATTCGCGTCGATAGCCATATCTATAGCCAATATAAAGTGCCACCCTACTATGACTCCATGTTAGGGAAACTCATCGTGCATGGAAAAAATCGCCTGGAGGCCATTCGCAAGATGCGCTTGGCGCTTGAACAGTTCGTGATCAGTGGGATTCCGACCAATATCGAGTTTCTTTATATGATTATGCATGATCCCGATTTCGTTCGTGGCGTTTACGATACCCGCTTCTTGGATCAATTTATACGGAAAGTAAGGGAGGCAAACGATGGAATTTTTGGATCATCGTAAGGCAAAGATCGAGAGCTATCAACGCCTGGTGAGAAGAAAAATACCGGAACAGCATAAATTAACCATTCCTGATGGGCTGTTCGTGAAATGCTTAAAATGCCAAGAAGTGATGCTCCATGAACAATTGGCCAAAAACTATTACGTTTGTCCCAAGTGTGACTACCATCATAAGCTTACGGCGGAAGAGCGGATTGCCCTCGTCTGTGATCGGAAGTCGTTCGTTCCATTGTTTGATCGGTTAGAAACGAAAAATGTGTTAGATTTTCCTGACTATGAGAAGAAGATTGAACAATATCGCATCCGTTCCGGTTTGAATGAAGCCTTCGTTTGCGGTACAGGGGCAATTAAAGGCATCCGGATCGCTTTAGGTATTTTAGATCCCCATTTCATGATGGGAAGCATGGGGAGTGTCGTCGGTGAGAAGGTGACACGGCTCATCGAGTATAGCACCCAAAAGCGACTGCCGCTCATCATCTTTTCGGCCTCTGGGGGGGCTCGGATGCAGGAAGGGATCTATTCCCTCATGCAGATGGCCAAAACTGCTGGTGCCCTTTATCATCACGATAAGGCGGGGTTACTTTATATTAGCGTCTTAACCGATCCGACCACCGGAGGGGTGGCGGCCAGTTTTAGCAGCTTGGGGGACTATGTTTTGGCCGAACGCAATGCGCTGATCGGCTTTGCAGGAAAACGGGTCATCGAGCAAACGATTAATCAAAAATTGCCTGATGGGTTCCAGACGGCCGAGTTTCAGTTGAAACACGGCTTTGTCGACCGGGTGGTTGAACGCTCGGAGCTTCGAGATGAACTCTATCGCTTACTAAACATTCATGAGCGAGGGGAACGATATGGCGAAAGAGCATGAACACCTCTCATACCCGGCTTGGGAAAAGGTCCAACTCGCCAGACATCCGAAACGGCCAACGGCGAAACATTTGATCTATCACCTTATCAATGATTTCATCGAACTTCATGGCGACCGTTTATTTGGAGATGATCAAGCCATCATTACAGGCATTGGCTATTTAGGCCGTATGCCGGTTACGGTGATTGCCGAAGAAAAGGGGACAGATACCCAAGAGAAAATCATTCGCAATTTTGGAATGCCTCATCCTGAGGGATACCGAAAAGCCTTACGGCAGATGAAACTCGCTGAAAAGTTTCGGCGCCCCATTCTAACCATTGTCGATACCCCCGGTGCCTATCCGGGCATTGGGGCGGAAGAGCGGGGACAAGCCTCGGCGATTGCTGTGAACTTGAAGGCGATGATGGGGTTACAGGTCCCCATCGTCTCCATCGTATTGAGTGAAGGAGGCAGCGGCGGGGCATTGGCCATTTCCGTCAGCGATGAGATTTGGATGTTTGAAAACAGCATCTATTCCATCCTCTCGCCGGAAGGCTTTGCGGCCATTTTGTACAAAGATGCCAACTTGGCCAAACAAGCAGCAGAACATATGAAACTTACCGCCAAGGATCTCTATGGCTACGGGATCATCGATCGCATCATCCCTGAGGGCAAAGAAGGGCTTCATAAGGACTATAAGACGTCTTACAAGTATATTAAGGATCATCTCGGCAAGACCTTTCAACGGCTCCTTCAATTGGACCCGAATACCCTTTGTCACCGTCGATATTTAAAATATCGAAAAATTGGAGACTACTATGAACCAAGCGAATCCTCATCAACAACTGATCAGTAATATTGGTGATCTGTTTCTCGATTTTCAAACCAAAATTCAATCCTATGAACGGATCTTATTAAAGGAAAAAGGGATAACCGACGTGACAGCTAACGAAGTCAGGATATTATATATGATTGGCCTATCCAATAACAAATCCATGAAAGAAATAGCGAACCAACTCCGGATCACCCAGGGAACGTTAAGTATTGCCGTTAACACGTTGGTAAAAAAAGGCTACGTCATCCGAACACGCCATAAAATGGACAAGCGAGTCATTATCTTGTATTTAACCCGTAAAAGCATTCAAGCCATTAAGGCTTATACGGAACTCTATAGTGAGCTCATTATCCAACTGCTCAATGTTTTCCAAGAAGAGAAAATCAAAATTCTCGAGCGTATATTGGAGGAGTTGAATCATATCCTCGAACGAGAATTGGAAGAAAGAGATGAAGAGCATGAATGAATGCATCAATCGGATACGAATCGTCTCAACAGGAAGATACTTACCAAAACGTGTGATGACCAATTACGATTTTGAGAAAATTGTCGATACTTCGAACGAATGGATTGTGAGCCGAACGGGCATCCAACAACGCCGCATGGCCGATGACGAGTCGGCCAGCGACTTAGCTTATCAAGCGGCCAAGATAGCCATTGAGAAGGTTGGCTTTGATGTCAAGCGCATCGATCTCATTATTTGCGCAACCATTACCCCAGATGTCGTTTCCCCAGCCGTGGCCAATCTGGTCCAAGCGAAGCTCGGCCTGAATGATCAGCCCATTATGGCCTTCGATGTCAATGCGGCTTGTACGGGGTTCATCTATGCCCTAAACGTGGCTGCTCAGATGTTGAATTCGGGTCGTTATCGCTGTGCGCTTGTTATCGGCACCGAAACCCTGTCACGGGTATTAGATTTTTCCGATCGGTCGACATGCGTCCTTTTTGGTGATGGCGCAGGAGCGATGATTATTGAAGCGACGGATGAGAATAAGCCGGCCTATTTCTATGCCCGTTCGGAAGGAGATCTTGAGGGCGTTTTAGTGGTGGATCGGTATCTCCGGATGAACGGAAAGCGGGTTTACCAATTTGCGATCAAAGCGATGCAGGAAGCCATCGAACATATTCTAGAAACCATGGCCCTTCATCCCGAAGATCTTGCCGTCATCATTCCGCATCAGGCCAATATTCGCATTATTCAAAGCGTCGCGAAAACGATGGGAATTATGATGGATAAGTTTTATACGAACATCGACCGATATGGGAATACGAGTGCCGCTAGCGTCATCATTGCCCTCGACGAATATTTAGAGGAACACCCCGAACCCGATCAAAGGATCCTGCTTGTCGCCTTTGGGGCCGGGTTTACTTGGGGAAGCGCACTGATTACAACATAAAGGAGAGGATGAACATGAAAACCATAACGGAACTCATTCACACCAAGTATCCCTTAATCCAAGGCGGGATGGCTAATATTGCTACGCACCGGCTGGCTTCCGCCGTCAGCAACGCAGGCGGACTGGGGCTTATCGGAGCGGGAGGAAATGATGCCGATTGGGTCCGTGAGGAGATCCGAAAAACAAAAGCATTGACCGATAAACCCTTTGGAGTCAACATCATGTTAATGAGTCCGCATGCGGAAGAGATAGCCCGTGTTGTGGTGGAAGAAGGGGTGAAAGTGGTAACCACTGGAGCAGGCAATCCGAGTCGATTTATTCCGATGTGGAAAGAAGCCGGTATCACGGTCATTCCTGTGGTGCCTTCCGTCGCACTGGCGCAACGGATGGAGCGGAATGGAGCGGATGCCGTTATCGTTGAAGGGACAGAAGCAGGCGGCCATATTGGCGAGTTGACGACGATGGCCCTTGTGCCTCAAGTCGTCGATGCCGTCAAGATTCCTGTTATTGCCGCCGGAGGCATCGGCGATAAACGGCAAGTTGTCGCGGCCTTTGCCTTAGGGGCGAAAGGGGTTCAAGTAGGGACCGTGTTATTGGCGACGGATGAATGCCCAATCCACCCCAATTACAAAGAGATGATTGTAAAAGCAAAGGATACGGATACCGTGGTCACCGGGAGAAATACCAAAGCACCCGTCCGTGTCTTGAAAAATAAGATGAGTCAAGAGTATTTGCGCCTTGCTGCTCAAGGGGTTCCCTTTGAAGAATTGGAAAAACTTACCTTAGGATCTTTACGCCGGGCCGTTTTCGATGGCGATCTCAAACGCGGATCGTTTATGGCAGGGCAGGTTGCGGGTCTAGTAAAGGCTATTCGTCCGGTCAAAGAGGTCATTGAGGATCTCTTCGACTTCGAACCGGTCAAAGAGGTGCTCATGAGCCTATGGGAATAGGATTGCTCTTTAATGGACAAGGAAGCCAAAGCCAAGGCATGGGAAGGGATTTCTATGATGCTTATCCCTATGTTCGGGCGATGTATGAAAAGGCAAGTGACGTGCTAGGATATGATATTCGGCAACTTATTGATGAGGAGCCTGAAAAACTGGATGATACGCTTTATACCCAGCCCGCCATTGTCCTTGTAAGCTTAACCATTTATGAAGTCATTAAGCGGGAAATAGGATTAAAACCGTTGCTCGCGAGCGGTTTTAGCCTAGGTGAGTATAGTGCACTGGCCGCCAGTGGCGTATTCTCGTTTTCAGATATCCTTTATTTGATTAAAGAGCGTGCCCGCTTAATGGAAGAGGCAAGTCGCCTGACGAAGGGCAAGATGGCAGCGGTCATCGGGCTCGATGCTGAGGAACTGTTATCTTACTGTAATCAGGTTAGCGATGAGCAGGGAATCGTCACCATCGCCAATTACAACTGTCCGGGCCAACTTGTCGTATCCGGCCATGCGGAACGAGTCGCTCAACTGGAACGGTTGTTAGAGGGGAAAGCGAAGCGGGTTGTTCCTGTGAATGTCAGCGGCGCTTTTCATAGCCCGCTCATGATGCCAGCAGCGGAGGGCTTGAAGCGGGCGCTTACAAACGTATCGGTTCAGCCTCCTCAATTCCCCGTAATCATGAATGTCCACGCAGAACCGCTCGAGATAGAACGTCTGATGGAACTCATGGTGAAACAAGTGTATTCCCCTGTCCGCTTTGAGGATTCGTTACGGCGCATGATCCGATGCGGTGTAAAAACCTTTATTGAAATCGGGCCAGGCCGAGTGCTCAGTGGCTTCATCAGACGCATCGATCGGACGATTCCCGTGATTTCCATACAACAGGTTGAGGATTTAAAACAATTAGAAAGCGTTGGTGGTGAACGACATGAATTTAGAGGGTAAAGTAGCCATCGTAACGGGTGGTGCGAAAGGCATTGGTGCCGCCATTAGCCAAAAATTAGCCGAACTCGGTGCAACCGTTATAATTAACTACCATTCGAGCAGTGCACAGGCTGAAGCGCTCGTCGAAACCATCCGTGGAAAGGGAGGGCGAGCAAAGGCCTATCCTTGTGATGTCAGCGATTTCGAAATGGCAAAAGCTTTTGTCGAAGAAGTTATTCAGGATTTTGGGAAAATCGATATTTTGGTTAATAACGCGGGGATTACGCGGGATACATTGCTTTTACGGATGTCAGAAGAGGATTTTGATCGGGTGATCGACACGAATTTAAAAGGCGCTTGGAACATGGCGAAACACGTGAGCCGATACATGATGAAAGCGCGTTACGGAAAGATCATCAATATCGCCTCCGTTGTAGGGCTTATTGGCAATATCGGTCAGGCCAACTATGTGGCGTCAAAAGCAGGTTTAATCGGTCTGACCAAAGCCCTCGCAAAAGAACTTGCCAGTCGGAACATCCTCGTCAACGCCATTGCCCCAGGCTTTATTCAGACGGATATGACCGCTGTCCTCAGCGACGAGATGAAGGAACGGATTATGCAAAATATTGCCTTGGGCCGACTCGGTTCGCCGGAGGATGTGGCGGACGCCGTCTGTTTCCTTGCAAGTGACCGAGCCAATTACATTACTGGACAAGTCCTTAACGTCTGTGGCGGACTAGTCATGTAAGGAGTGAACGACATGAAAAGACGCGTAGTCGTAACCGGAATGGGAGCCATCACCCCCTTAGGCCATAACGTTAAAGATACATGGAATCAGGCGATCCAAGGAAAGAACGGTATCGATTTTATTACCCTGTTCGATGCTTCGAACATGCGAGTGAAAATTGCCGCTGAAGTCAAAAATTTGGATCCAGCTGACTATCTCGATTCAAGGGAAGCCAAACGCCTCGATCGGACCATTATTTTCGGCCTAATTGCGGCCCAAGAAGCTTATAGGGATAGCGGGCTAGATGGAGTTGACATTGATCGGGACCGATTCGGGGTTTATGTGACGAGCGGGATCGGAGGGTTAGGATCGATTTGGTCGGAAGCTCAACGGGCACTTGAAAAAGGGTCCGATCGGGTCTCGCCTTATTTTATTCCTAATGCGATCGTGAACCTTGTTGGCGGACATATTGCCATTAAATTTAAGGCGTATGGCGCCAATATCCCAGTCGTTACGGCTTGTTCGGCAGGAACGAACGCGATTGGCGAAGCCTTTCGAGCGATTCGCGACGGCTATCTTGATCTCGCATTGACTGGTGGCAGCGAGGCAGCCATCAATGAATTTGGTGTTGGCGGTTTTACAGCGATGAAGGCTCTGAATTTTTCTAACGACCCCAACCGAGCGTCCATTCCTTTTGATCGGGACCGGTCGGGTTTCGTAATGGGTGAAGGGAGTGGCGTCCTCCTGTTAGAGGAGTATGAACACGCAAAAAGGCGAGGTGCCAAAATTTACGCGGAAGTCGTGGGTTATGGAACGAGTTGCGATGCCTACCACATCACTGCCCCTGATGAATCTGCCCGAGGGATTACGGAGGCCATTCGAAGAGCCCTTCAGGATGCAGGCATCGAAAAAGAAAACATTGGTTACATCAATGCCCATGGGACGTCCACTCCATATAATGATCGGTTGGAAACATTAGGGATTAAGCAAGCCTTTGGGGAGCATGCCTATCGTTTAAAAATCAGTTCCACCAAGTCGATGACGGGTCATGCGTTAGGAGCAGTTGGGGGGATTGAAGCAATCCTCACGATCAAAGCACTCGAGGAACAGATTATCCCGCCGACCATTAACCTGTTAAATCCCGACCCTGAATGCGATTTAGACTATACGCCGAATCAAGCCGTCAAATGGGATTTTACGTATGCCATGAGTAACAGTATCGGATTTGGTGGGCAAAATGCGGTCGTCATCTTTAAAAAGTGGGAGGAGATGTGAATGCAGCTCAGTAGCGATCAAATCCAAGCGATTTTGCCTCACCGTTATCCCATGTTGCTGGTGGATCGGATTATTGAACTTGAGGAAAATCGGCGTGCTGTGGGGATCAAAGCAGTAAGCGCCAATGAAGCATACTTCCAAGGCCATTTTCCTTCTTATAAGGTTATGCCCGGGGTCCTCATCATTGAGGCTCTCGCCCAAGTCGGTGCGGTGGCCCTCTTATCGAGTAAAAACCACCGTGGAAAACTCGCCTTCTTTGCTGGGATCAAAGAAGCGAAGTTTCGGCATCAAGTAAAGCCAGGCGATATTCTGAAACTGGAAACCACGCTTATCCGGCAACGGGGTTCCATCGGAATTGGCGAAGGAAAGGCTTATGTGGATGGTAAGATGGTATGTGAAGCCATTCTAACATTTGCGATTGGTGATGGGGATGGCTCAAAGATGGACGATTATTGAATTTCCGGAACTCGTATCGAGCAATACCTATTTAAAAGAACATAGTGAAGCCTTCGGTCATCTTACCGTGATCCGAACCGATTATCAAACGCATGGGCGAGGGCAGTTCAATCGAACGTGGGAATCGGAACGGGGAAAAAATTTATTATGTTCAATCCTCTTTAAAGAGTCCTTTAACTTTCCACCGGAATGGATGAATCCGATCGTCATTGCCGCTCTGTTGGCCTTATTGACTGATTACGGAATCAATGCCCATTACAAAGCGCCGAACGATATTTATGTGGGTCATCAAAAGATCGCAGGCATATTGATGGAATCAAAATACGAACAGAAGTCTTTACAAGCCTTCATTCTGGGAATCGGATTAAATGTTAACCAAAGGTCCTTTCCTTCTTCTTTCCAAGCCACTTCGATGGCATCTCTAACGGGCAAGACGTTTTCCGTTCCGGAAGTACTCCAACGATTGCTTGATCATTTGGAGCGGTTTCTAAAGGTTGGCGAACTCATCTTTGCGATGAGCCAATCATAAGGGTTATCGAACGTTGATTCATCCATCTCTCCCTCTGGCCGGTAACCATCCGAATCGAAAATCCTCCTCTCGATTAGTCATTGTATTCTTCGCTTGTATGAAACGGTTACCGGCCTTCTAACTATCCTCCTCATCGACAAAACGCCTTTTACGAATAGACCTCTCTAAGTGGATCGATACTTCTTAACCATTTCTCCTTTAAAAGGGGCTGTAAAGAAATTCAGAAGAACATTCTGAGATCTTACAGCCCCTATTTGAATTGAGTTTTCCACAATCAACAAACTAAATATTGTACTTATAAATAGAAAAACGTAGATTTCTCTACGTTTTTCTTGTAAAATAAGATTAAACAGGCTCTTTGTCAAATAGTGTGGGTAACAATTTATATCCATCATCCTGATAAACAGTATTTTTAGCTTCAGCGTTAAGCTGAAGCAATTTTCTTATCCGCCCTTTTCCATGTAACATCATGATCCGATTCTTTAAATGCAGATAAGAACGATATCCATATGATACCCGTTTGATTAGTT
>DATCJW010000011.1:0-2629 GCA_036562595.1 Haloplasmataceae bacterium
CGGCTAATTTACGCAAGGTATCAAGGTCTGGTTCTCTTTTGCCAGTTTCATAGAGAGCAATTGTGCTAGGAGAAAGATTTATTAAGGCTGCCAACTGGCGCTGCGTTAACTTCTTTCTACGACGTGCCAATTTTAACCGATGTGACAAAGTCTCTATCGCTTGCTCTATGCTTCGTCGAGCTTCTTCGGGAAGATCCTTTAGCGGGTCGTCTTGGCGATGGGCGGCCAGGGTCTCGTTTGTCAAAGCTGGCGGAGAAGGGTCGTCGGTTAGTCCCAGAAGATAGTCTGTTGAAATACCCAGGACATTCGCCAGAGCTACCAATGTTTCATGTGGAGGGGTACTATGCCCGTTTTCGTAATTACTGATGGTTCCTTTCGTAGTATTAACTTTTTTTGCTAATTGTTCTTGTGTTAATTGCCTTTTTTTCCTCCACTCACGCAATCGTTCCGGTCTAAACATTGGGGACCCCCCAATACGTATGTCGGGAAGCTGTTTAATCCTTTTCTCATGTTTCCGCCCTTTTCCTATATTTCCGGAGAATGTACTCCTGAAATTCCTCTAAGCTACGTCGCGCCTCTTCAGGGAGTTCTTGAAACGGGTCGTCAATGCGGTGAGCGGCAAGGGTGCTCTTGGTAAGGGACAGATGTTTATCGTCAACCCTGCCCAGAAGATAATCAACCGATACACCAAAAATATCAGCGATTTTCTGGAGTTTGTCCCACTCAGGTAGTCTTTTTCCATTTTCGTATTGAGTAATTGCCACACGAGAAACATTTAATTTTTCCGCAAGCTCTCTTTGTAGCATACCATGTTCTACTCGCAACTTACGCAATCGCTGGGGAAAGCCTTCCATTTTTTCACTCCTCGATTTTTTGCTAACATTGTACCCCAAGAAGTAACTAGTAGCAACACGGGTACCTAACTGTAACCTAGTGCATTCCAAATAGCAAAAAGCGGGGAGTGCCCAAATGGCACTCCCGTTTATTTGGTGATGGTCTACTGTTACGCATACTCCCCTGTCCGATCCCTCACTACATGAGCTAGAGGGCCAGTGTTTCGGGTATAGATGGTGTGAAGAATAACATCAATAGGAACATTATTTTCATTATTTTTGCCAAGCAACAAATACGCAGCAAAAGTGTTAGCTTCAAATTCCATCTTTCCAGAACGAATAGAGTCAATGTCATCTATGTGACAACCACGGATATCGCGATGAAGCCGATCGTGCCCAAGCTCATGGGCACAAACAAATCGTTGCCATTGCCAATGGATTTCAGCATTGATCACTATGTACCGGCGCCTCAGTGCCCGTATGTACATCCCACGGACAGAGGATGGCAGCGGTTTTTTCCATACTTGAATTCCAAGATAGTCGCATAGTTCATAGGGATCATTTGTTCGGTATCGACGTACAAGAGTCAATACATATCGTTTGAGATAATCGTGAAGCAAGCGCTACCCCATCCCTGTTACTTTTTTCTTTTGTTTCGGTGCTTAGCGTCCATGAAGACGGCCGCCAATATGTCTTTAATCATCTGCTTGTCTTCTTCGGTTAACGGACGGCCATCAAACATTACCATCTCCGAATCGTCAAGGAATTTGACAAGATCTTTTGGCTGATACCAAGCGTCGAGAGGGCCTCTGTCGTTTGGATCGGATACATCCCCAACCAAAAAAGCCGCCGTTACGCCGAGGGTTTCAGCCAAACGCTGTAAGGTAGATACGCCAGGGAATCTGGAGGGATTAGTTTCAAGTTTATGTAGGTATGATGGGGTTACGCCAACACGCTCCGCAAGCGCTTCTAAAGTCATCCCGCGCTTCTCACGTAGAGAGTAAAGGCGATGTGAGAAGATTCGGAGCGATGAGTCGTTATCCAGTTTACATTCACGAGAATCATCGAGATAGCCAGCAGCCTCCATCAAATCCTCATAGGGTACTTTAAGACCACTCGCCAATTTCTTGAGAAACTCAGGACTGGGGATATCCCTTAAACCGCGTTCCACTCTTGAAATGTGCGCGGCGCTTACTCCTGAATACAAGGCAAGTTGGTTGATGGAGTACCCACGCGATTCCCTGAGCTTCTTGATGTATTGGCCAAAAGACTTCGGATCAGTCACAGGCTACACCCCCGGCAATCCTAAGTGTATTATCCGCAATTGCCTGTAGGCAATAGTCACGAGAAAAAAGTATTGCCGTGTGGTAATAACTGCGCTATTATATTGCCAGAAGGTAATGGAGGTGAACAAAGAATGGTTCTAAGGCTCAACGTCCCGGTTTTGAGGGAGTTCTTGGCCAAGAAAAACTGGACTGAGCGCGATCTCGCTGAACACATGGGCGTTTCGTACACCACCGTTTACCGGGCGTTGCGCGGTAAAAGGGGAGTCGGTGCTTCCTTCGTTGCTAAGTTGCTCGAAGTAACGGACGGTGATTTGACGTTTGATGACCTGTTTTGTCGTGATGGTGTTTTACCAGTTGGTAATGAGAAGAAGGGGTAACAGTATGAGCACGGAGTTTGGAATCGCCGCTCCTAACGGGTTTATCTTGTTCCCCTTTCAAGAAAGGTCTTGAGAAGTTCGGTAAACTTCTGCCGTTCTTCCGGCGTTAGTTGCCTGGCCGTTTCGATAAGTT
>DATCJW010000012.1:0-16533 GCA_036562595.1 Haloplasmataceae bacterium
GAAAACACTTGAAATCAGAAGAAGGGGAATCAGGTTTTTAACCCGGAAGGTTAAAAGCCTTTTTGAGCATACAGAACTCTTTAGACTAGCCAATTGAAGCGGATAATTCCTTATACTAACAGTGACATTTTAAGGAAAAAAAGAGGGAAAACCATGAGAAAAGGGGCTGAAACATCACCAATTTAGGTAATTATTTTACAGCCCCTTTTTTATTGCATCAAACTAGTAGACCGAATAAGTTTCGTTAATATTTTCACAAAATCTCTTGCGAAAACATAAGATAATGTGTAAAATAATATTATGAAAAATATTACAAACGGAGGAGTTAAGATGAAGAAGTTTTTACAAGTGTTCCTAGTATTCGCTTTCTTATTCCTGCTTGCTGCTTGCAACAATAAAGACGACGCAGCAGATGTTAAACTCGGCCATGCTTTTGTTGGCGGGGAACATGCCGTTTACGTCGCTGCTGTCGCAGTCAAAGGCGACAAGATTGTTGATGTATTCCTGGATGAGCTTTATTTCTTTAACGAAGATCAAAAGCCTGAAGGGCTAGCAGGTGCCATTGATGGCAAAGTATTAGGTTCCAAACGGGCTAATTCCGAAATCTATACGGAACTCATGAAAATAGCTGGCTCTAAGCAACAAATTTCGAAGAGCTATGATGCCATCGAAGCTTACTGCGTTGGAAAAACCATTAAAGAACTTGAAGACGCAATTGGTGATGCTGAAGCCAATGATGCTGAGGACAATTGGGACTTCATTTCTGGCTCTACCCTAACAAGCAATATCGACTATCTAAAGGCCATTGTTAAGGCTGCAAAAGCAGCAAAATAATCTCATATACCTCCCTTAAATTATCTCTTGCTAGGTCGAACGTTTAGTTCGACCTTTTTCTTATCCCGTCTCAATGCTATAATCTGCATGAAAGGAGGACGAATGAATGGAACGGGTACTTACCGTTGAAGAAACGAAATGGCTCGATGGGTACACGGTTAATAGCCAAGGGATTACCACGCAGCAACTGATTGAGCACGCAGGGAACCGGCTTTATCAAGCCCTGATTCAAAACCCTGAGTTGGAATTCAACCATGTGTTGATTTTCGCTGGTGGCGGATATAACGGGGCGGATGCTCTCGTTTTAGCTAAACATCTTTTAAAACACGGTACGGTGGATGTCGTCATCTGTTCCGAATCCCTGAAAGCGGAGACGAAACAGATCCTTCAAGAATTGAAAGGATTGACCGCCAATATCCACCCTTTCAAAGATATACAAAGCCTCCAGGAGATGATAACCGATGAAACCCTTTTAATCGATGGCCTCGTTGGCATCGGCTTGCAGCGACCTATTGAAGGGAAGTTATATGATTTAATTTCCTGGATGAATGGGCTATCGAATCCCGTCATCGCCATTGATATTCCATCGGGCCTGTACGGTAACTCCGGGCTTGTTGGGAAGATTGCCGTGAAAGCAGACTATACTTACATGATGCAATGTTACAAGCCAGGAAATCTCCTACAAGATGCGCTTGATTACCATGGAAAGATGACCGTTGTTGATCTTGGAATGGATATGTCGCCAATTCAAAGCGCTTATTATGTCATAACGGAACCGGATGTCCGATTCTCATATGACAGACGGCACAATACCCATAAATACGATTACGGCAGCATCTTAACGATTGGTGGCAGTATCGGGATGTTCGGCGCTCCCTTGCTTGCAGCGCTTGCTGCGCTGCGAACCGGAAGCGGCATTTCCGGTATCGCCATCCCCTGGTCAGACTATCCCTATATGCATTCGCCCTATCCGGAACTGATGATCCATCCATATCATTCCATGGAGGATCTCTTGGCCTTGCTATCCAAACGCAAAGCCGTCGCGTTCGGTCCGGGATTAGGGCGCAAAAATGAAGCGGAACATCGCCGCATCTTAAAAGAACTTCTCCAGACGGATCTTCCTTTAGTCGTCGATGCTGACGGGATCCGCCTATTGTCTCCTTTCCTACCAGTTTATGGAAAACGCCCAGCCACCATTGTCACTCCGCATCTCGGCGAACTCGGCCAATTGCTTCAAAAACCCTTTTCCCAAATCCAAGAACAGCTACTGGATGAACTGATTCAATTGACCACGCAAACCGATTTTACCTACGTGATTAAAGGGCCTACTACCCTTGTAGCCCAAAAGGAAACGATTTACTTCTGTCCCGTAGGCAACCCTGGCATGGCGACGGCTGGAAGCGGCGATGTCCTAACCGGCATGATCACCAGTTTACTTGGACAAGGGTTTAAGGCTTTAGAAGCCGCGCTTTATGGTGTTCTTCTTCATGGTCGGGCTGGCAATCATGCAGCAAAAGAAAAAGGCGAGGCTTCTCTGATCGCTTCCGATATCGTCCAACATATACCTCAGGCCATGAAAGACTTATAATTATAACGATATCCCTTTTCAACCTTCCTATCCTTCGTTATAATAAAAGTGTAACGCAAAGTTATATTATGGTAAAAAATTAATATCATTTCATATGAAAAGGAGGAATCCAATGACTCATTTCGTCTTAAGCAACGGGATTCAGATTCCAGCAATCGGTTTTGGAACCTGGCAAATTCCGGATGGGGAACAAGCTTACCGTTCGGTGCTAACTGCACTCGATGTCGGCTATCGACACATCGATACGGCACTAAGCTATGGTAACGAACGAAGCGTCGGTCGCGCCATTCGTGATTCGGGGTTACGAAGGGAAGATATCTTCATCACGACGAAACTACCGGCTGAAATCAAAGGGTATCAAGAAACGTTAGACACCTTTAACCGCTCCCTCGACAATTTGGGGGTAGACTACATCGACCTCTATCTTATCCATGCGCCAAAGCCTTGGAATGTTGAAGGGGATGGCATGGAATACATGCCACAAAACATTGAGACATGGAAAGCCTTTGAGGAACTTTACAAGAAGGGAAAAATTCGGGCCATCGGTGTATCCAACTTCCGTCCTCCGCATTTGGACGTCCTATTAAAAGAAGTGGAAATTGTGCCGATGGTGAATCAAATCCTCCTCCACCCCAACCATATCCCCAAGGATAACATCAAATACTGTCGGGATCGGAATATTTTAATTGAGGCCTACTCGCCTCTTGCCACCGGAAAGATTTTTGATACCCCGCGCTTAACAACCATCGCAGAAAAATATAACAAGACGGTCGCACAACTTTGCATCCGTTGGAGTTATCAAAACGGCTTCTTGCCACTCCCCAAATCCGTCACCCCGGCCCGCATTAAAGAGAACTTCAACATCTTCGACTTTACGATTACCGATGAAGACATGCAACAGATCGGGCAGGTCGAATAAAGGGAAGTCAGTATTGACTTCCTTCTTTCATCTTTAATGTCAATAATTGAAATGAAAGGAATTCCGATGTCAAAACATAGGAAGTTGATTTCAAACCGAGCGCGTATGACCCGCTTTGCCCTTGACCTTTTCTATCGGCGGGGGGTTCGAGCAAGCGGCCTATTCAAACAAGGGAAATGTTTGGCCGCTCTCCCGTCTGTTTGGCGCCCATCAAAAGACGAATGCTTTGAAGCATTCAAGATTGGCAATCTACCTGCCGAACGCCTTTCCCGTCGCCATGGACGAGCGGATCGGGTTATCTTTCACCTACACGGTGGCGGCTATCTGGTGAAACTGATGGATCTCTATCGGTTTGCCGCAAGGCGTTATCTGAAGGCGAGCCAGGGGGCTACGGTTCTTACCATTGACTACCGTACGGCCCCCGAGCACACCTTTCCCGCTGCCCTTGAAGACGCCCTTATGGCTTGGGACTGGTTACTGAATAAAGGCTATTCCGAAGAACAGATGATCGTCATCGGAGACAGTGGAGGAGCCCATCTCGCCACAACCTTTGACATGTGCTTGCGGGATAGGGGGAGAACGCTTCCCAAGGCGCTGATCCTCTTGTCGCCTTGGCTCGATCTTACGGCCAGTGGCCCCTCCTATAAGGAAAACCGTTTCCGAGACCCTATCTTTGGGTTAAAGAAAGAAGGGGAGACCTTTGTTGAACGTTATAACCTGCTGTTTCAATACTTTGCCAATCAAGATCTTAAGGCGCCGTATATCTCCCCCATCTTCGGCGACTTTCATGGTTTTCCAAACACCCTTATTCAAGTTGGCTCCGATGAAATACTCCTCAGCGATGCCATAACCTTTTACGAGAAAGCCACCAAGGTTGGCGTCAATGCCACCTTATCCATTTATGACGGGATATTTCATACCTTTCAAATCCTTACAAGCTTCCTGCCTGAAAGCAAAAAGGCTTGGAACGAAATCCAAGCCTTTATTGAAAGTCAATGGTGACGTTAATCCTTTTAATGCATGAGTGATACTCATGCTTTTTTTATGATTTTTACTAGAGGATCCCCTGTTCGACTAATGCCGTGCCCACACGGATGAGGCCGCTCGCATTGGCACCAAACATTAAGTCATCGGGTTTCCCATAACGTTCTGCCGTCGTTTTCACCGTTTTGTAAATGGAGGACATGATGTCCTTTAGTTTTTGGTCGACCTCGCGCGCACTCCAATAGAGATGACCGGCATTTTGGCTCATCTCCAACCCGCTGACGGCTACTCCTCCGGCATTGGCGGCTTTCCCCGGTGCGAAAAGCAGGCAGTGGGTGCGGAAATATTGTATTGCTTCCGGCGTGCAGGGCATATTCGCCCCTTCGCCAACGGCTCGGCAGCCGTTGTCAACGAGTTTCATCGCATCTTTCAGTTCCACTTCATTTTGCGTGGCACAGGGTAAAGCAATGGTGCAGGGGACTTCCCAAAGCTTTTTGGGATCCGCAACATATTCCGCTTCTCGCTGATTCACATATTCGCTTAAGGAAAGCCGGTTTCCTTTGATCCGTTTGACCAAATCGAGGTCGATACCCCGTTCATCGTAAATGGTCCCTTTTGAATCGCTCATCGCCACGACGTTTGCCCCGTAGGCCATGGCTTTCTCCGCTGCATGGATGGCCACATTGCCAGCGCCAGAGATGATGACCCGGCTATTTTCAAAGGTTAGCCCGTGGTCTTCTAAGTACTCTTTCATGAAGTAGCAGAGCCCATATCCTGTAGCTTCGGGCCGAAGGACGCTGCCGCCATAAGTCATGCCCTTTCCCGTAAACGTACCGTCCCAGCGGTTGCTTAACCGCTTATACATGCCATACATGTAGCCGATTTCCCGCGCCCCGACACCGAGATCGCCTGCAGGCACATCGGTATCCTTTCCGATATGGCGGAAAAGTTCTAACATAAATTGGTGGCAAAACCGCATTACCTCGCTATCCGATTTGCCTTTTGGGTCGAAATCGCTGCCGCCTTTTCCACTCCCTAAGGGAAGGCCGGTTAAAGCATTTTTAAAAGTCTGTTCGAAGGCAAGGAACTTGAGGATACTCGGATTGACCGAAGGATGAAAGCGGATGCCGCCTTTATAGGGGCCAAGGGCTTGGCTATATTGGACGCGGTAGCCACGATTGACTTGCACGCGTCCTTGGTCATCGACCCAAGTCACTCGAAACTGAATGATCCGATCGGGCTCCAAAAGCCGCTGCCAAATCCCCAACCGTTCCCACTCGGGATAGTGAGGCAGAACCGGTTCGACGGACTCAAGAAACGAGGCAGTCGCTTGATAGAACTCGGGTTCATGGGGGTTGTTCCGTTTCACCCAATCCAAAAGGGCATCGATAGACATGACCATCACACTCACATTCCTAAAAATAGGGTATTCACTGAATAGGATAAAATTGAGAAAATATCTGGTCCGACCAGATATTTTCTCATTAATGATTGATAACGCCTTTGATTAATGCCTCATTGGCTTTATTGACCTCATCGGGATGCCGGTAAGTCGAGACGAAGGTGTGGAATTCCTCTTGAATATTCACCTTCGGGCGATGGATCAGTTTCTCAAGCATGTCCAGCTTGTGCATGATCTCATCGAAACGAACATCCACTTGTTGAAGCACAAAGATCTTCTTATTTTCCGTCTTCTTCAAACCTTCCGTATCCATGAGGAGTTCCTCATAGAGCTTCTCACCAGGCCGTAATCCGATGATTTGAATATCGATCTCCTCATAGGGTTTATATCCGCTTAACCGAATGAGTTGCTCCGCCAAATCCAATATTTTAACGGGCTCACCCATGTCCAGGACAAAGATCTCGCCGCCCTTCGCGAAGGCTCCAGCCTGAAGGACCAGTTGAACGGCCTCCGGAATCGTCATGAAATAACGGATGATGTCCTTATGGGTCACCGTAACTGGCCCGCCTTCCGCAATCTGTTTCTTAAAGAGGGGGATGACCGAACCGTTACTCCCCAAGACGTTTCCAAAACGGACGGCCGCAAACTGGGTTTCGCTTTGTTGGTTAAAGGCTTGGATAATCATCTCGGCAAAGCGCTTTGTAGCCCCCATGATGTTCGTCGGATTCACCGCTTTATCGGTAGAAATGAGGACAAACTTTTTCACTTTATACCGATCGCTACATTTCACGACGTTATATGTCCCGAAAATGTTATTTTTTATCGCTTCTTTCGGATTAGCCTCCATGAGCGGCACGTGTTTATGGGCTGCGGCATGAAAGACAATGGTCGGACGGTAGGTTTCGAATATCTCGACCATCCGCTCTTCATCCCGAATCGAACCGATGAGTGTGACAATCTCGGTATCGGTTAACTTCATTCGAAGCAATTCGTTTTGTATGTCGTAAGCACCGTTTTCATAGATGTCTAGGATTAGAAGCTGTTTGGGCCGATATTTCACAATCTGGCGGCACAATTCAGAACCGATGGATCCCCCGCCACCAGTTACGAGAACGACTTCTCCTTGAAGGAATTCCAAAAGACCGTCGGTATTGATCACGACTGGATCCCGGCCGAGAAGGTCTTCGATCTGAACATCGTGGACCTTGTTCACATGATAGGATCCAGAAACGATTTCTGCAAACGAAGGCAGGATTTTCGTCTTTACCGCCAGCTTCTCGCAGTATTGGAGAATCCGTTTAATCTCCTTCTTGGACGCGCTGGGGATGGCGATGATGATCTCTTCAATGTCATAGTTTTTTACGACCTTAGGGATATCCTCGGTGGTACCAACCACTTTAATCCCTTGGATATAGGTATTCCGCTTATTCGGATCGTCATCCACTAAACAGATGACGTTATTGTTCATGTTCGGATTGTTGCGGATCTCCTGAATAAGCAAATTGGCCGCTTGCCCTGCGCCGACAATGAGCGTCCGTTTCTCGCCATGATGTTTGATGAGTTGGTTTAACACTACACGGGCAAGACGGTAGCTAAAGTGAACACCCACCATAAATAGGAGCACGAAACTATTCGCGATAATGAGCACGTTCGTCGAGATAGGCATTTTTAAAGCGAAATTGATTGGGAAAATTACCGCGCTGGAACAAAAGACGGCCAACACGATTTTGAGCGCTTCGTCTGCGCTCGCAAAACGCCAGAGGCTACGATCAAGCCGAAAAGCGAATAAAAAGATGAGGTAGATCGGCAAGCAAAGGCTGATCAGGGCGAGTTCCCGTGCCCAATTCACCGCGCTAAATTGGAAGTTCGCCACAATCCAATGCCCCAATAAATAGGCGAGGTAAATCATCAGGATATCGATGAAAAAGACGAGGATTTTATACCGTCGGTATTTAAACAGCGATCGCAAGAGCATTGGTTTCACCCCTAATCCACTACCTGACAATTGAACAAAGATAAACTTGCTTTTATGTTATTATATTATCATAGTTGACACCTTTTTTAAACCTCATCCCAAAAAACCGTTCTGGAAATCGTCGTCAAGACCAATCGAGCGGACGGGTTTTCCGTTTTAAAAAGAGATAGAGCCCAAGGTTGATGACAAAAGACGTTACGGTGCTCGTGATGGCGCCGATCAGGAACGGATTGGTCCAAATCGTGTCCGCAGAGTAGTACACATAAATTAAAAACCGTTCCGTGGCCACATTGTTCTGGCGGTCCTTAACCGTCACTATCAATTCATAGGAACCGACGGAAAAAATATCAACTTTGCTGGTATCGATTATAATTTCAAGTTCAGAAAAATCATCGTAGTTATCCTGGATCGTAAAAAAATCATGGTATTGCGGCGTAGAACCGACCTTAAAGCGCAAGTCCTTCTTGACCTTGATAGTCGGCGGTGTCCGGTCAACGACGGTTACCGTAACCGTCTCCTGAACTCGATTCCCTGCCTCATCCTGAACCGAATATGTTACCGGATAGGTCCCCAGCTTATTCAGGTTAAGTGCCGAATCGTCGATTTCAATGCGATCCGTCAAAAGGCCGGATACATTGTCCCTGGCTTGCACACCCTTCATGAGATCCACGGATTGGTGGACGTCAACCGTCAGATCTTTAAGCCCAATCAGAAGGGGGGGCTCTTCGTCCCGTTCGAGCACGCGTACCTTCACCACGTCGATGGCCACCTGTCCATTGGTGTGGGTAACATAGTAGTATAACGGATACTCCCCAACTTGGTCATAATTAACGCCAGAATCATCGATGAGGATAAACGGTGTCAAGTCCATATGGCCAGCATACGCCACCGTCTCTCGCAGGAGGTCTTTGGGGGGATTTCCGAGCACGACATCGAAATCTCTAGCCCCCTCAATCGTAGGGATGTCGCCCCCCTGCTGGTTGGGATCAATGACGACGACATAGCCTTTCGCATAGACGTCCGTCCGGCGTAGAAAATACGTCACCGGATAAGTGCCGACACGGTGGAGGTTGACGAGATGATCATCCACTATAATATCTTCAACCGTATACTTTTCTGCCCCTTCCCCAACGATATGGAGCCCCTTGCGGTAATCGATGGTCGTGCCGATGGGAACCACATGATGGAGGATTCCTGTAATCCGCAGGGGGTTTTCCGCTTTACCCGTCAGTGGATTGAAAAGGGCAAATCCTAAGGCGATGGCTAGAAATAACATCGCTTTTTTGATTGCTTTCATCGTTTCCTCTCCTTATACAAGCCATGTGAACCAGATATAAAGCAAAAGCAGGCTGGTAATGGCGGATAGCAAAAAGCTTAGTAGAAACAATCGCCACGTGATGAAGGATGGTCTGCGTCTTGTTGATGCGGCCGGGTGAACCACCATCCGTCTCAGTCGTTCGTGTTCTTTTCGCCGTTCAGCCAAACGATCATCCTTCTCATGTCTTTCCGACAGGTCACTATTAGGCTGCATTTTTTTTTGTTGAATGATTCGACGCAACTCAGTGGTTTCATCAGGCTCCTGGTCCAAACCCTTTTTTTCTTCCTTGGATTGAAAGAGGATGTCGTAAAATCTTGCGATCGAATCCAAATCATCATCCGCTTCCGTCCCTGAATCATCCCAATCATCCGCGTTTCTTCCGCCTGTATATTTCAAAAGGATTTGGGCGAACTGGCTCGAAATATAGGCCTCTGGGATTTGACCATCCGTATGGTCTTGAAAGATCGTTTTCCAGTCGAATCGATCCAACCTATCCTTGTTTTGGTTAACGATGAGAAGCTTCATTACCTCAACGGGTGTATAGCTTGGCTCCCTTTGCGACAATATAAAATACTCATCAATACTAAGGTGATATTCATAGCGAAAAAGATGGTTATGGAAATCCAAAAGTTGGGGCGCTCCCTCGGCCATCGCTTTGCCCTTAGGGGTTAAGCGAATGTAGGGATCGCCAACCAACTGCCAAAGTTTATCCTGATCGATGGTCTTCAGCAACTCCTCGATCACGCGTTCGCGGGGCTCATCTTTTCGTCTGTTTTGGACCGCTTCTAATAGAGCGACCCACTCCTTATAAGGGAGACGGAAAAGGGAAAAGGCGAGATCGTCGCTCACCAGATACCCTAATGATTCCAGCCGATAAAGGGCGTAATCCGAATCCATTCGGTAAGCCTCATAGAGTTCCCGCTTTAGATAGGAAGCATAACGCTTACCGTCAAGAAGTTGAAGCAGCAATAGCTCTTTTGGCGTCAATTCATTTAACGTCAAGCCTTGAATGAAATGGGCCACATCGGCCACTTTCACTTTCCGAACGGTAGGCAACGTTAACGGAAGCGATGAAAAGGCCGTATTTAAAAAGTGAAGATCTTCCTTGCTCATGACGATCTGTTTTTGGTGAAAATAAGGCTCGATCTCATAATAAACATGGAGAAATTCCTCACGATTATGGAAAATTGTATTCGGAAAACTGCGTTTATAAACCGTCACGGTTTGCGGATCAAGATGAAGGTAAATGGCAATATGAAGCCGATCCACCCGTTCATAAAACTGAATGTAGTATTCGAAGGGATACATACGACCAACCCCAACATGTCATCGTTATTCAATTATACAAAAAACGTAATAGACAGTAAACCGATTCAACAAGATTAGCCAGGTTTCGCAAGCACATGAAAAAGGTTACCAGCATCTCAGCGATGCTAGTAACCGAATGGGCGGGATTTCCAGCTTAGCGAATTTGGCGGCGTGTGAACTCGGGGACATGGCCCAAAAAGAGAATGCCGAGTTGCTCGATATCATTTTGGGAACGGACTTTCCGATTGAACAACTCTTTAAAGAGGATGATGCCCACGGCGACGATGCCGCCAATGACGAATCCGATCGCCGTATTGAGCAGTACATTAGGGCTGACCGGTTTTTCATTGATTTGGGCATGGTCCAGCCAATGCACCTCATCGCTCGACCCATATACTTCCTCATAGGCCTCAATCGTGACTTCGGTAATCGTTTCCGCCAAATAGGCTGCGATTTCGGGATCCGTATACTTCACCGTTAGTTGGAGGAAGTCCGTGTTGTTCACCGTGGATACAGTATACAATTCCTTCAAATCCTTCACGGTCAGGTCAAGATCATACTGTTCGTCCGCATTGACGATCTCTACCACTTGGTCCAGGACTTTATTGGTTTTCGCGATGATAGAGAAGCGTTGGGCCATCTCCGCTGACACCCGCAACATGTCCGAAGAAGGCGTTTCCCTTTTGGAGATGATGGTTATAATCGTGCTGCTTTCGTACTTGGGTTGGATCGCAAATTTAGATACGAACCCGACAACCGCGCCAAAGAAGATGGCCAGCGCGATAATCAGCCACAGGTTTTTGACCATTAAGTAGAAGAGTTCGCGTAAGTCAAGCACCTGCTCGTCCTCTCTCGTCCCGCCTTCGAACGATGGGGGATTCACAGGTTGGAAAACGTTTTGATTCAGCTTAACCTCTTGCATCTTCATCCGCCCCCTCACCATGGTAATAAGAACTATGGTAATAATAGTAGTAATAGTTGTCGCTCCATATCGGTGTCCGGGATAGGATGCCACCGATAATATTTGCCCCTGCTTTCCGAAGTTGGTTAATCACATTTTTGGCGACTTCGTACTTCGTCTTCCCGTATTCGATGACGAAGATCGTCCCATCGGCAACGGTCGAGACGAGGATCCCATCGGAAAGAAGGCCGCTGGGGGCAGAGTCCACGATGACGAAATCATATTGTTTCGCCAGTTTCTCTAACACCTCTGAAAAAGATTGAGAACCGATGAATTCGGCCGGATTATTGACTTTACTTCCAGCGTTTAAAACATCGAGCCGATTTACAACATTCGGATGCTCAAAGGTTTCAATATATTTCGAAAGATCGATGTTCGAAAAATTATGATCAGAACTCGAGTATTCTAACACGAGGTCCGTCAAGCCGTTTCCGATCTTCATCCCCATAATGCGATGGACAGTCGGTTGACGTAAATCCGCGTCCACGAGCAATACCTTCTGAAATTTATTCGCAAACATAATCGCCAGGTTACATGCGGTGGTTGATTTCGATTCGTTAGCGACGCTTGAGGTAACGTTGATGATCTTCAATTTCCGGTCGATTGCGGAAAATTCGATATTGGTCCGAATCTTGCGAAACTGCTCGGAAATTTGCGAGTTTGGATTTTTAAGCGTGACAAGTAGCTTACTATGCACGTTTACACCTCTCCCCATTATACCTATAGAAATTACTGGCTATCTACAAATTTCTACAACCTTTATTATACGTGAAAAGAATGGGAAGTACAAGCCATAATTCAAAGATTCAAGTATTATTCACAATTGCGTGTTAAAATCCCTATCTATAGTTTATCTTTTCTTTTCCCATCATACTTACTATTTTTGATTGTTCAGGCTTTTTTTCTTGGGGTCGAATGCCACCAGTGATGTCTGGAAAAGCTATAGGTAAGCGCCAAACCATCTTTTATTACTGAAACGATCAAGTTAAAGTGATAAAAAATATAAAAATAATTGACTAATTAGAAAAATGTGAGTAGAATAATAGTATGTTAAAAATTTCACAAAGGAAGGGAAATGTGTGAAAGTCAGGGATAAGGTATTGGTTGTGACCGGTGGCGGAAGCGGCATCGGTCGTGAATTGGTGTTGTTGTTACTTAAGAAAGGCGCAAAAGTAGCTGCGGTGGATTTAAACGAAAGCACCCTGCAAGAAACCGCGCAATTGGCTGGTGATTGGCAAACCAATCTATCACTGCACGTCGTTAATGTAGCCGACAAATCGCAAGTCGATGCCTTACCTGAACAAGTCATCCAGACACACGGACAAGTCGACGGCATCATCAATAATGCTGGTATTATTCAACCCTTCGTACCCGTAAAAGAACTTGACCTTGCAACCATCGAACGCGTCATGAACGTCAACTTCTACGGCGTGCTCTATTTGACACAAGCTTTTCTCCCCCATCTCTTAAAACGGCCCGTCGCGCACATTCTCAATGTCTCCAGTATGGGCGGTTTTCTCCCCGTACCCGGACAAACGGTTTACGGTGCATCGAAAGCAGCCGTGAAGCTTTTTACTGAAGGCCTACATACCGAACTGATGGATACCCCCGTTCGGGTGACGATTGCCTTCCCCGGAGCCGTCCAGACGAATATCACCACGAATTCGGGATTAGAAGTCAAAACAACCCAAGAACAGACTCAAGCCAAGATGCTTTCTGCAGACAAAGCCGCAGAAATTATTATCAACGCCATGGAACAGGACAAATATCGCGTGCTCGTTGGGAAAGACGCCAAATTTATGGACCGCCTCTACCGACTTCACCCCAAACGGGCAGCCTATTTCATCTATCGTATGATGAAAAAATATACCCATTAACCGGTTTCTCCGCTAGGCAGTGGCTCGTCGATCGTTGAGCCGCTGTTTTTTTTGTGAAAAGAAACCTCGAGGCCTACCCCTCGAGGTTTGAATCCTTTTATTTTTTGAACGCTTTTTCCCAATCGGCAAGGAAGCGTTCAATCCCGCTATCCGTTAGCGGATGATTAAACAGCTGCATGAGCACCTTATAGGGAACGGTTGCGATGTGGCACCCTAGCGCCGCTGCTTCCGTAACATGCTTCGGGTGACGGATCGATGCAGCGATGATCTGTGTTTTAATATCTTGGATACTGAAGATGGAAGTAATCTCATCGATCAGGGCCATCCCATCCATGCCGATGTCGTCAATCCGCCCGATGAAAGGTGAAACGTAGGTCGCTCCGGCATGGGCGGCAAGCAGCGCTTGAGCACTTGAAAAGACAAGGGTGACGTTCGTCTTAATGTTCTCCGCGCTAAAGGTTTTTACCGCCTTCATCCCTTCAGGCGTCATTGGTACTTTGATGACGATGTTCGGATGGATGCTAGCCAGTTCGCGCCCTTCCTTAATCATCTCATCAGCTGTTAATCCAATGACTTCTGCGCTAATCGGCCCATCGACGATTTCCGTGATCTCTCGGATCACCGTTTTAAAATCGCGCCCTTCTTTCGCAATCAGCGAAGGATTCGTCGTGACACCAGATATGATGCCCATGCTGGCGGCATGCCGAATCTCATCGACGTTTGCGGTATCAATGAAAAGCTTCATCGTATCACTCCTTATTCCTCATTGCTTCTATTGTATCACCCTTCGGAGGGGCTGTAAAGGAGAAGGCCGTCTATTCGAACGTTATGAGTACGACTTCTGCTGGCGCAAAGTAACGCAGCGGAATCTGAGTTTCCCCAACGCCGTTGGACACAATTACCGTCACCCCCTCCACGTCGATCCTTCCGCTGCGAAAGCGTTGGCCATACCGAGAAGGGATATATGGCGCATAACCGAACAGCGTCATCTGGCCCCCGTGAGTATGGCCGCACAGCATGAGGTCAATGCGCGCGCGATCTTCGGGTTTTAACTCCATGACGAAATCGGGCTGATGGCTGGCGAGGATGACGAAGTCGTCCTCCGTGACATCGGATAGGGTCGTTGCGAGGACAGGATGTTCGTGGTCCATGTCCGGAATGCCACCGAGCTTCAATCGGACACCGTTATAGGGAATCCAGTAACTGCGGTTGTTAAGCGATTGGATGCCATAGTGTTGGGCCCAAACCTCTAGCGTTTCCTTCATCCCTGGCAGGTAGTCGTGATTTCCTGTAATATAATACACACCCAATGGGGCTTTTAAATCTTTTAAGAGTTCAAACACAGCCTCAAGCTTTGTCCCGTCATCTTCCGTGTAGTCGCCCCCTAGTATGATGAGGTCTGGTTTTTCTCGGCTGACCTTTTTGATTGCCCGGCGAATTTTCTGTCCATCGTACCGGTTTTTGTAGTGAAAATCGGAAAGAAAAGCAATCTTTAGGCCCGAGAACGCTGAATGTTGGTAGTTGTATCGTCGCACTCGAATCCAGTTCGTCTCCGCAATTCCCCATATGAGCCCCAAGACGATCAGGACGAGAAGCATAAGGTATGGTTTCATTCGCATCGATGCCATCCTCTCTCTATTCTTCAAACCCTTCTCCCTTTTCCTTCTTTTTTTCATTATATCATTTCCGCCTTATCTTTATACAAAAAAATAAAGGGGTGAAAGAACGGTCTTTCAAACCCCATCTTGCCTCATGATGTTTGACGGTTCGCTCACCCCGTAATTAGCACGTGCAGCCAACGATCACCAATAGGATGAAAAGGACCAATATGATCGCAAAACTGGAGCCCGCGTATCCTTTCGTCACAGAGTTTCCTCCTTTCTATTCGGCATGCTCACGCAGTACGGAAACTCGGGAAGTAGTCCTTAGCCTTTCCTTAGTAGCATGCACATCCAACGATAACCAAAAGGATGAATAGAACGAGAATGAATGCGTAGTTATATCCTCCTGTCATCTCGCTTCCCTCCTTTTCATTATATCTTATGACTTAGGGTATGCTTTGGTAAGGTCATTTGTCGGCTGCGGGAACAGTTCGTTTATACCCATCCATCGTCTCCCCAGCAGGTGCAGCCGATGATCGCCAACAGGATAAAGAGGACGAGGATAAGGGCAAAATCGGTGTAAACAGTCAGAATGATCCCCCCTTCTTCACAACTCCCCATATATCGTCACCGACTCTTTATATCCTATGACGAAAGATGATTTTCGCATAGTCCATTGACCCAAAAAACGACTCAATCATGCATCTTTTATCGTTCCTTAAGCAATACAAGAGGCAGTCTTACTTCCATCCCATCCAGTTTATAAAACACAAAGAGAGCCCTTAGGCCCTCTTTGTGTTCATTCGCAAATGAAATGTAAAAAACGATAAAACTAAACGTACGGTTCGTAAATCTGGCGTTGGAACGCTTTGTAGTTTTTAAAAAACTCATACAATAAGTTTTCAGGCAGTTCCCCAATCTTTTCCCCGATCGAACTATAACCCCCAGTATAGACCATCGCGGTTTTAATAATCGAACGTTTTTCTAAGCCGATCTGTTTGGCCACTTTCTCCGAAATGATGACGTCATATTTCTCTTTTAATGCCGTCGAGCTAATAATGACGTAAGTTAAACTATAGTAGTGTTGAAATTGGTTATTCACGCTAATAATCAGGACAGGTCGTGGTTTATACTTGGCATTATCGTTCGTCAAGGGCACGTTAAAGGTCCAAATATCCCCGACCTTTACATGGATCATAGGCATCACCAAGCTTTTCTTTGGTTTTAATTATAACGTTTCGCAACCAGGCTGTGAATGCATCGGCCATTTTTTTCATCAATTCTTTCTCGTTTTGATGGTTTCGAACCCTCTCAATACTAAAATTCTATGCGTTATTGTCGTCAATTGTGACATCCTGTTGGTTTAATGCATCGGTTTTCCCTTTTAAGGATAGCCGTACGGACGAAGTCTGTAAAAAGCGATATGCTGGTAGTAGTAGAATAAAGGAGGTGTCAAGATGTATTATTCACAACCCTATGGCTATGATTTTTATGGCGGGTATGGGGGTTATCAACGCCCGTTCGGCTCCCATTTCGCCATCGTCCTCGTCCTCTTCATCCTGCTCGTAATTATCGGCTATCGCAAGTAATTAAAGGGTGAGCTCTATGGCATTCTTCCAGAAACCCCGCCCCTTACGGTTTCGTCATCGACCACCCGATGATCTCCCCCCTACCCAACTCCATTTTCCCACTTTATCCCCGCATCGAAAACGCGTGGGCGATTCAACCCTTCTCCCTATCGAACGGGCCATTCAATGGTTAAACCG
>DATCJW010000013.1:0-4852 GCA_036562595.1 Haloplasmataceae bacterium
GCCCGTTGTGCAGCCGATTCGAAATAAGAAAAGCCGGGTTCATGAATTACCGGTTCTGTAGTCGGGACACCGGATATCAGGTAGACAATGAGGAAGATCACAAGGGCAAGGAGAAAGTTGAAACCAGCCCCCATCGTCACAAAAAGGAAACGGCTGAACCAAGGTTTTGACTCGTAACAGCGGTCATAGGGTGCGATTTGTTGGGAATGCTTTTCGCTAAAGACATAAAGGGCATCCCGTTTGACACCAACCCGATATTCTACTCCTTGATGCTCATAGACAATAAAGAGTGGATTCCCATCCTTCCCGTAGAGATCAAAGTCAACGATGTAGGCTTCTACGGTTTGGCTAACGAGAGGACGGTAAAAGTAGATTTTCTCTACCATATTGTTCTTAATCTCTAAGAAGACCTTTTGACCTGTTTTAATCTCTGCAAGATTCGGATCTTCTCCAGCTGCAGCTACATAGCCGCCGATGGGAATGGCTCGAATGGCATAGACCGTCTCACCGATTTTTTTCTTATACAATGCGGGGCCCATTCCTATTGAAAACTCATGGCAGAGTATTCCAGCCCGTTTAGCAAAAACGAAATGACCAAATTCATGGACCAGGATGATGAGCCCAAGGATTAAGATAAAAAGCAAAATGTATAGAAACGTCATGGCAATCACCTTTCATATTCCTGGGAAATTTTTGCTTTCAGGTCACGATCCAAGGAAAGGATGGTCTGTAAATCAGGATCTTTAATTAACGTATGTTGTTCCAAGGCATGATATACTATTTTTTCTATTTCTAAAAATGTAATTTTACCTTCTAAAAACAGCCTGACCGCTACATCATTGCTGCTATTTAATACGACTGGCATGGTCCCGCCCATTCTTCCCGCCTCATACGCATAGTTTAAAAGCGGGTAGCGGGTGAAGTCAACGGGTTCAAACCGAAGCGACCCAATCGTCAAAAAGTCAATTGGATCGGATTGATGAACAGGCCATCGCTCAGGATAGGTTAAGGCATATTGGATCGGAATCCGCATATCTGGAGTCCCCAGTTGGGCAATGACCGAATGATCAAAGTACTCCACCATAGAATGGATGATACTCTCTCGATGGATCACCACATCAATCCGTTCATAAGGGACTTGAAACAAGTGATGGGCTTCTATAACCTCGAATCCCTTGTTCATCATCGTCGCGCTATCAATCGTAATTTTGGCCCCCATCTTCCAATTCGGGTGATTGAGAGCCATCTCCACGGTTACCCCTTCGAGTTCCTCTCTTGAACAGTCTCTAAGGGCTCCACCGCTAGCCGTTAGGATGAGGCGTCTTACTTCCTGTTTCCTGCCTGCGTGGAGTGCTTGGAAAATGGCGCTATGTTCACTATCGACAGGCAGTATCTTCACTTGATGCTGATCAGCCTCTTTCATAATCAGCTCACCAGCGGTAACTAATGTCTCCTTGTTGGCCAGGGCAATGGTGTATCCTTTTCGAATGGCCTCAAGCGTGGGTAACAATCCAGCAGATCCCACGACTGCCGTGACCACAATCGTTTCTTCCTTAGACGTATTGTCATACGCGGCGGCTTGAACCAAAGAATTTATCCCATATTCGATCTGAATATGAGGAAAAAGCGGACGTAACGCCTCCGCAATGTCTTTTGAACCGACGCTAACATACTGGGGCTGAAATTCTCTTATGATATCGATTCCTTTCGCCATGTTCTGATGAAACGAAAGGGTCACCAGACGGAAACGATCGGGATAGTGGCGAATGATCTCGAGAGTCTGCGAACCAATCGAACCCGTAGCGCCAAGTAAATGGATGTGTTTCATGCCATCACCCTTTATATCAAATTGGGCACAAGTTGTAAGACATAGTATAGGGTTAACGCCGTAAAGAGCAGGCTATCCAATCGGTCCAATACCCCACCATGACCAGGAAATAGGTTTCCGTAGTCTTTAATTCCAACCGTTCGCTTAATTTTTGAAGCGACGAGATCCCCAAACTGAGCGACTACGGATAGTCCGAGGGATAGGCCTATGAGGAGCAACCAATTCTCGTTCTCAGTGGCAAAGTAAAGATAGAGCGCTCCTCCAAGACTACCAACGAATGTCCCTCCCAGAGAGCCTTCCACTGTCTTGTTCGGGCTCACTTCAGGGATTAATTTTCGTTTTCCAATGGCTCTTCCAACAAAGTAAGCAAACGTATCGGTTAAAATAGTGATGAGGAGAATGTAAAACAGCAGTTCGGTCCGTTTGATAAGGAAATAGGATAAACCTAGAAAGCTAAGCCCAATATAGAACGTGCCAAAAAGCGCAAAACCCGCCTCGTCAATCCGAAAATGGCGATCGATAACCATCCACAATCCAACGATTATGACAAGTAGCGGAATGACGTCAAAGGATAGCGGATCGCGATGATAGACCGTCTCCATCACCACTTCATTAAAGGCGAGATAAAGCATGGCCACATACATCGTCAAGCGGACAATGGCATGAATTCGAGATTGGTTTTCTTTTGCCGCAATTAATTCGGTTAAAGCAATAATTGCCAGGACGATAGCTAACAATATGAGGGGAAGATTGTGCCCATAAACCAGTTTACTATAAAAAAAGGGGATTAAGAAAAGAATGATAAGTGTGGCGGTCATGACGCGTTGTTTCATACCCATTCTCCTTTTCATAAGCCACCGTAGCGACGGTGCCGTTGTTGGTAATCAATGATTGCACGATAAAACTCATATTCATGAAAGTCCGGCCACTTTACTTTTGTAAAATATAGTTCAGTATAAGCAAGCTGCCATAACAAAAAGTTGCTTAACCGGACCTCACCGCTTGTCCGTATCATGAGATCAATTGGAGGAAGCCCCGCTGTCATCAGATGCTGTTCGAATAACCCTTCATCAATCGACTCAACATCGATGGCGTCTTCATTGGCTTTCTTGATCAGCGCTTTAATCGCCTCGAGGATTTCACTTCGCGCTCCGTAGTTTAAAGCAATCGTAAAAATAAGGCCAGTATTTTCGCGCGTTTCCTCTTGAGCACGGCGGATGTGTTCTTGCAGCTCATCGCTCAATTGATCGAGATGGCCAATAAAGTTCATTTTAATATTGTGTTCCTTAACCATGGGCAAATACCGGTCAATGTATTGCCCTGGCAATTGCATCAAGTAATCCACTTCTTCTTTCGGCCGTTTCCAATTTTCCGTACTGAAGGCGTAAACCGTCAACGCTTTAATCCCCAACTCGTGACAAGCGAGAAGGACACGGACCAGTGACTTCCCGCCTTCATGATGACCAGCTGTTCTCGGCAGTCCTCGCATTTTAGCCCAACGTCCATTCCCATCCATTATAATTGCCACATGTTGAGGTAAATGATGGGGATCGATTTGCTTTAGTAGTCGATTTTTTCTGATCCGTTCGAATATCATGTTTTGCCTCCATCACGTTTCAATATTAATATTTTATAACAATTCCCCTCTTTTTTCCACTTAAAGCAAAAATTGAGTTAAAAAATATCCTCCCGATTTAAGGGGGAGATAAACATGAAAAAATCAACGAATTGTTGCCAATTCGTTGATTTCATTCATCAATAGCGATTTAAAAACGTAAGATTTCCTCTTCCTTGTCCTTTACGGCTTGATCGACTTTTTCTATATATTTGTCCGTCAATTTTTGTACGTCGTCGAGATAGGCACGCAAGTCGTCTTCAGTGATTTCTTTCGCCTTTTCAAGCTTCTTAAATCGCTCATTGGCATCGCGTCGGATATTGCGAATGGCGACTTTTGTTTGCTCGCCATATTTTGCGGCTTCTTTCGCCAGTTCTCTACGGCGCTCTTCTGTCGGTTGAGGAAAGGCGAGCCGAATCACTTCCCCATCGTTTTGAGGTTGAATCCCCAAATCTGCGGCTATAATCGCCTTCTCAATATCCCCTAATACCGAACGGTCATAGGGCTTAATGACGAGTAGCCGTGCTTCGGGAACAGATATCGCCGCAATCTGGTTAATCGGCATCGGGGCACCATAATAATTAATGGTAATCCCATTTAAAATGGTCGGATTCGCACGACCAGTCCGAAGCCTCGCAAAGTCTGATGCGAGCGCTTCGAGAGACTTTTTCATGCGGTCTTCCGCTTCACGTAGAATACTTTCTGGCATACCACTCATCTCCCTTTCACCTTAGTTCCTATTTTTTTCCCGCTCATGGCTAATTTTATATTACCCGGCACGTTCATGTCAAAAACGATAATATCAATGTTATTATCCATACATAGCGTCGCGGCCGTCGCATCCATCACTTTCAAGTCTTTCGTGACGAGTTCTAGAAAACTCAACTCGTCATATTTGGTTGCGGTCTCATCGGTTTTCGGATCAGCGGTATACACGCCATCCACTCCATTTTTCGCCATAAGGATTGCACAGGCGCCAATTTCTGCCGCACGTAAAGCCGCTGTCGTATCGGTTGAAAAGTAAGGGTTGCCCGTCCCGCCTCCAAAGATAACGATTCGACCTTTCTCTAAATGACGAATGGCACGCCGCCGGATATAGGGTTCCGCCACTGCTTCCATACTGATTGACGTCATGGCGCGGGTTTCAATCCCTAGCTGTTCCAGAGCGTTTTGGAGGGCGAGGGCATTCATCACCGTAGCAAGCATTCCCATGTAGTCTGCACTGGCACGTTCCATTCCCATCTCGCTCGCTTCCTTGCCTCGCCAAATATTCCCTCCCCCGACAATAATGCCAATCTCTACACCCAATTCATAGGCGTCTGCGATTTCTTTGGCTACTTTTTTCACTGTAATCGGATCGATCCCGCATTTTTTTGGTCCTGCGAGGGCTTCCCCGCTCAGTTTCAGTA
>DATCJW010000021.1:0-13818 GCA_036562595.1 Haloplasmataceae bacterium
AAACTCAATTCAAATAGGGGCTGTAAGATCTCAGAATGTACTTCTGAATTTCTTTACAGCCCCTTTTATAAGTGTTAACGGGAGGGATTATTCCTCTTCATCTAGAGTCAGATAAATCTTTTGCAGGGCTTCGTAGTTGGCTTGTAGGATCGGATCATTGAAGGCGAATTTTAATTGGTCGCGAAGTTTGGCCAGTTCATAGTTTACGTATTTTTCGGATAACCGTTTGAGGCGTAAACCTTTTTCTAGCTTTTGATAGAATTCATGATAGGTCTTGAGATCTTTATCGCCATCATCGATCAATTCTTTAATTTCTTCTTCTGTGAGGTCGAAGTAGTTTTCGGGTTGAACTGGAGCCGCGACTTTTCGATGGACATAGATGACATGCCAACCGTATTCGGTTTCAAAAGGTTCTGAGAATTCTTTTTCCCGTGTTGCTAAGGCAGCACGTTCAAACTCTTTTACCATTCGGACTTGTTGTTCCTGCTGATTGGATGTTCTAAAGATGGTAGGACCAAAGTTACCCAGTTTACCACCATTCGAAGCAGATGTATCTTCACTGTACTCGCGTGCAAGTTTGCTGAAGACCTCTTCTAGGTCCTTAACAGGAGTACGATAAAGTCCAATAAAGAGTTGTTTTTCTTTATCTTCACCGTTTTCGTCTTTGTCTTCATCGTCTTCTATGATTTCGTAGATGTTCGACCAGCCGTCTTCATCTTTTTCTTCAATGAGGTATTTATCGTTTTCCCCTGGTCCATAGTAAATTTGGTGTGCAAGTTTTCTCGCACGTTCCTTTTCTTCATCCGTAATCTCGCCGTCGCCATCGAGGTCAAATTTGAATAGGATGTGACTGGCGTCGATGTATTGATAACCCGCTTCTAGCCAATCCTTGTATTCCTTTTCGACGTCTTCCCTCGTTATGGGGTTAGCTCCAGCAAAATCCTTATATCCTAAAATGTAGCGTTCAGTCAAGTAATCGGTAAGAGCGAATAAATTCAGTAGTTCTTCTTCGTTCCGTGCCCCGAGTGTCATGATGAATTCTTTCCACGAGAGGAATTGGGAATAGTACGATTGCAAGTAAGACGCCTTGAGGTCTTTTATTTCTTCTTTTAAGGCTTTAATCTCACTTTTTGTCAGGCGTAATTCTTCAATGGAATAAAGTGCAGCATAGTTAATATGATTCAATACTTGGGTGACTGCACCCCGTTCCTTTAACGCTTTATAAAAATCATCCGCTGTAATCGTTACTTTTTCGTCATGATGATTAAATTCAGCGACAACGTTGCTCTTTCTATTGGCCTTCTTATAAACGTCCGCATCATCGTAATACTCTGCGAGAATGGGGTCGTAAATAATGAGTTTGCTATCTTTTCGTAATTCCCGAATTTTACGATTAATGAAGGTTGTCGTGACTTGCTTATCAATGAGATTTTCTAAAATGCGTTCACGCAGGACTTTTTCTTTTTCAGGATTTCCTTTAACTTTCGCTTCGGCTACTTTATAAATGACGTAGTAAACCTCATCAGCGACATAGGGATCCTTATTATAGGAATCAACGTCAACATCATCGAAGACGAAGTCACGGTATTTCGTATCTTTCACTTCACTATAGACGAGACGGACATATTCGCATTGGAAGTCTTTATCGATGTAGTCGTACTCATCTTCCTCGTCTGTATCCTCTTCGTCTTCTTTTTCCTCTTGTTGACGAATATATTCATTTTTGAAGGTGTTAAGGGTATCTTCTTTGTTTAGATCCTTAAGTTCTTTATAAAAATTATCTACTTCTTGACGGGTTTCAAAGGCAAGTGGGATGATACAGACGTCTTCGCGGTAGTTTTCAAATTCCTTTTCGACATCTTCATCCTTAACCTCATGATTTTCCCTTGCATAGGCTTTTTTCATCTTTTCTAGCTTTTTGTATTCAACCACGCGATTGATGAGGTCTTCATCATCTTCCCCTTCGGCTTTGTAGATCCCGAGCTTCGCGTAGGTTGCATAGAATTCATCTTTATCTTCTTTATACTCTTTTTCAACCGCTTCACGAATTTCTTCGAAGTCGATATATTCTTCCGTTCCATATTTTTCTAATAAGGTACGGTCTATCAGCTCTAACAGGACGGTTGATCCGATCGTTTCATCCGTCTTTAGGATGTTATAGAGTTCCCCGTGTGTCATTTTCAATGATTTAAAATCGATTACAAGTTCCTTGTGATTAGAAATCTTTGGTGCGGGTTTCTCGCGGCCAGCAACCAACGCAATCGTAATGATCAACACGATGGCAACGACAACTGGTAATCCAATTTTAAGCATTTGTTTATAGCTCATTGCTTACACTCCTTTTCTTATGATAACGCTATTATAATATCATCTTTAATCCCTTTTAACAATACATATTTTACACTTTTCGATAAGGCGGGAAGTCCGAATGGGGCTTGTCTAACCCCTCAATCCTACACGAAACAGCACACGCGGAACCGTTTGGACACCTATTAGACGTTTGAGTTCGAGGATTTGTTGCAAAAAAATATAAAAAACGTATATTCGATAAAGGCGAATCTTGAATGGTCTATTGGTTTAAGATACAATTTAAATGGTGTGATCGCATATTTTTTACGATTCTTTAAATTTGGTTCCCATTATCTCTCATTCACTAGCCATTCATTCAAAAGAGGGATTGATTTGATGAATAGAGGCTAGTGATGAAGGGGCAAAGCATCATGAGAACGACTTAAAACATTCATTTTAAACCCGAAGACGTATTAATGGGAAACCACCTGTTGCGGTCACACCTCATATATGCCGTGTGAAAACGATAATACATTCTCATACTAGCGATTCGTCTTCACTCGATAAAATATCCTTATTAATAAATAGAGTTAATTTGAATGTGTTATTGTAACTGTTGAATAATTGTTGTATAATGGTGTTTGAGGCGAAAGCATAAATTCTATAAGGAGGAAGTTAAATGGCTAAGGTATTCCAGACCATGGATGGAAACCAAGCCGCCGCATATGTTGCGTATGCATTTACGGAAGTGGCTGGGATCTATCCTATCACACCATCATCTCCGATGGCAGAATACGTCGATTTATGGGCATCGCAAGGAAAAAAGAATCTCTTCGGCATGCCCGTTAAGGTCGTTGAAATGCAGTCGGAAGCAGGGGCTGCAGGTGCCGTACACGGTTCTCTTGTATCAGGAGCCTTAACGACGACCTTTACAGCATCGCAAGGGTTGCTCTTAAAAATTCCTAATATGTATAAAATTGCGGGTGAGCTGTTACCTGGTGTTATTCATGTCGCTGCCCGATCCATCGCTGCGCATGCACTATCCATTTTTGGGGACCATCAAGATGTGATGGCTGCACGTCAAACAGGGTGGGCGATGTTAGCTACATCATCCGTGCAACAAGTTATGGACCTAGCTGGTGTGGCTCATCTTGCAGCAATTGAAAGCAGTATTCCTTTCGTACATTTCTTCGATGGATTCCGTACTTCGCATGAAATTCAAAAAATTGAAGTGATAGACTACGAGGTGTTTGACCGTTTATTGGATAAAGAAGCAGTACAACGGTTCCGTGATCGGGCGATGAATCCTGAACGGCCGACGGTTCGTGGTACAGCTCAAAATGATGACGTCTATTTCCAAGCGAAAGAAGTTCAAAACCGTTACTATGATGCCGTACCCGATATCGTTAATAAGTACATGCAAGAAATTTCTAAAGTCACTGGCCGTGAATATAAACCCTTTGTTTACTACGGTGCTGAGGATGCAACGGACGTCGTAGTCGCCATGGGTTCTGTTACGGAAACATTAGAAGAAACCGTAGACTACCTCATGGCTCAAGGCCGTAAAGTTGGGGTAGTGCGGGTCCACCTCTATCGTCCATTCTCCGAAAAATACTTCTTCGATGTCCTACCAAAGACTGTCAAACGGATTGCGGTGCTCGACCGGACGAAAGAATCCGGTTCTGCTGGTGAGCCTCTCTATCTCGATGTGAAGTCCATCTTCTATGGTAAGGAAAATGCACCGCGGATCATCGGTGGCCGTTATGGCTTATCCTCCAAGGATACGACGCCACAACAAATGATTGGTGTCTTTGACCACCTTGCAAACGAAGGTTGGGACCGTTTTACGGTTGGAATTAAAGATGACGTCACCCATCTCTCCATCGATTACGATGACGATATTAATATCAGTGATGAATCCGTGACGGAAGCCCTATTCTACGGTTTGGGCTCAGATGGTACCGTTGGTGCAAATAAAAACACGATTAAGATCATTGGTGACAATACGGATTACTACGTTCAGGCTTATTTCGCCTATGACTCGCGCAAATCCGGTGGTGTCACGCGTTCCAATCTCCGCTTTGGTAAAAAGCCCATTCGTTCTACTTACCTTGTAACGAAACCGTCTTTCGTATCCTGCTCAACGTTCAGTTATTTGGATAAGTACGACGTTCTTAAAGGATTGCGCAAAGGTGGCACGTTCCTCTTAAATACGGTTTATTCGAAGGATGAAATCGTCGATAAGCTACCCAACCGCGTGAAACGGCAACTGGCAGAGAAGAATGCTAAATTCTATATTATTGATGCGGTTGAAATAGCTCGCGAAATTGGCTTGGGTAATCGGACGAATACCATCATGCAATCTGCTTTCTTTAAGCTCAACGAACAGATCATCCCTTATGATGAAGCGGTTAAGTTGATGAAAGAGTACGCGAAACGCGCTTATGGCCGTAAAGGGGAAGCGATTGTTGAGCTCAACTACAAGGCGATTGACCGAGGCGGCGATAGCCTTGTCGAAGTACCAGTGGATCCGGCTTGGAAAGACCTACCGGATGATCCCGTTGAGGAAATCGATGCGCCAGATTTCGTGAAGAAACTTGCGAAACCAATCGATGCGCTGAAAGGGTACGATTTGCCGGTATCTGCCTTCCTCGATTATGATGATGGGACCATGGTACCGGGCACAACGGCATATGAAAAGCGCGGCATTGCAAACTTCGTGCCCACATGGATTGAAGAAAACTGTATCCAATGCAACCAATGTGCCTTCGTATGTCCGCATGCGGTCATCCGCCCCTTCCTATTAACGGATGAAGAGTTAACGGGTGCACCTAATGACTTGGTCACGCTAAAACCCGTTGGTCGCGGTTTAGAAGGCCTACACTATCGCATCCAAATTTCTCCGTTAGACTGCACGGGCTGTGAAGTCTGTGTCGAAGCATGCCCAGGAAAACGTGGCGTGAAAGCCTTAGAAATGCGTCCAATCGGTGAAGAGATCGAAAAAGGAGAAGTGCAAAACGCAGACTATCTATTCAATCACGTTACCTATAAGGATAATCTAATGAGCAAAAACACCGTTAAAGGATCACAATTTGCTCAACCGCTATTCGAATTCCACGGTGCTTGCGCTGGTTGTGGTGAAACGCCATACATTAAGCTGATCACACAACTGTTTGGCGATCGTTTACAGATTGCTAATGCTACGGGTTGTTCATCGATCTATGGCGCTTCCTATCCGGCCAACCCCTATACCACGAATGCTGAAGGCAAAGGTCCGGCATGGGCAAACTCACTCTTTGAGGATAACGCTGAATTCGGATTTGGTATGCGTATTGCGGTAGAAACATTACGTGACCGTATCCAAACCATTATGGCGGAAAATCTCGATCGTGTCGATGATAACTTAAGAGCGCTATTTGAAAAATGGATTCACAACCGACAATCGGGCGCCATTACCGCTGAGATCAAAAATGATTTGATTGCTGCGATTGAAAAATCGGATAACGAAGCCGTCAAAGAAATTCTTGAATTAAAGGATTACATCGTAAAACGCTCACAATGGATTATCGGCGGTGACGGTTGGGCCTATGACATTGGCTATGGTGGCTTAGATCACGTCATAGCCAATAACGAGGACGTCAACATTCTCGTTCTCGATACGGAGGTTTACTCCAATACAGGCGGACAAAGCTCTAAAGCTTCCCAAACCGGAGCGATTGCAAAATTTGCCGCTGCTGGTAAACCAGGGAAGAAAAAAGACTTGGCAGCATTAGCGATGAGTTATGGACATGTATATGTTGCGTCCATCGCGCAAGGTGCTTCTCCTGCACAAGCCATCAAAGCCCTCATTGAAGCGGAAGCCTATCCAGGCCCATCGCTAATTATTGCCTACTCCCCCTGTATTGCTTGGGGAATTAAAGGCGGTTTAGCGAACGCTAACGTTCAATCGAAACTCGCTGTTGAGTGTGGATACTGGCCGATCTTCCGTTTCAATCCATTACTTGCGAAAGAAGGCAAGAATCCGTTTATCCTTGATTCGAAAGAGCCTGATTTCAGCAAATACCATGAATACTTGATGGCGGAAACGCGATATGCCCAATTAACACGTATTAACCCAGAAATGGCGGAAGAACTACTGAAAGCAAATATCGCAGAAGCGAAGCGCCGTTATAACATGTACAAACGTTACGCAATGATGGATTACTCAAACGAAGTCGAAATATACTCTTAAACCCCTAACGTTGCAAGATGAAAGCCCGTGATATTCTCACGGGCTTTTCCTTTTATGGTTTACCTTGAAAATATGGCGACTTAACAAGAAAAATGTCGAAAACAATTGCATTTTTTTAAAAAAAGCCTTATAATGAATTGAAGATTTTATAAGTGCCAAATATGATTTTAGTATTAATGTCGTGTCCTCACATCAGGGAGTGACATTTTTCTTATGGCATCAGGGGGTAAGAGGACCAATATATAAGGGGATTTCAGATGAGTGAGTGGGTTTATGATAAGTTAATTGTGCGCAGTAGTTTAGCAACTGTCTTTTTGTTTGTCATTTATATAACCTTATCTATGTTTTTTATTATGAAGCATGTAGGCGATCGCTGGGTTCTTCCAAAACGAAAGTTCATCGCCTTTTTCGTCATGGCTATCTTGGTTGCCCTCATCCTATTCACGGAACAAGAAGTCGACTCATCTTTTCCTTTTTCGATTACATCTTACATCATCTCGAGTGCCATTATGTTGCTCAATTCCATTTATTTAGATGTTTATACGAATTTTATAACGTTTATACTCGTAACGGCTTTTCGACTTCTTTTCGTTCGAGGCTATCCATTCGGAGACATCTTTCTATCCCATTTAAAATTTATTCTCCTATTTTTAGGAACATGGGCGCTATTTAGGTATATCCATCAAAGTCGGCGTCGCTTTTACTATACCATCTTTTTCAGTATGTTAATCCTTCTGATAGAGTTTTCTATCATTGTAGAAAGCCCAAGAATATTAATCGGATACACTTTCATCGTGTCGATGATGGTATACATCATAACGGGCGTTGCGCTTAAGCTGATTACACGATATCAAATATACTATGAACAGGCCCATAAAGACTTTTTAACGGATCTCTATAATGATCGAGCCCTTTATCAACAAATGCGCCTCATTACCCGATTAGGACGTGATGATTTTTGTTATATCTTCATTGATTTTAATGGATTAAAGAAAATCAACGATACCTACGGGCACATTTATGGGGATGCAGCTTTGGTTTTGGTGGCAAATCAACTAAAAGCCTTTTTCAGTAAACATTCTCTTCTCTTTCGAAAAAGTGGCGATGAGTTCGTCGTTATAGTGGAAGAACACGTGGATAAGGTTAAAGAGTTGAGTGAACGCTTTTTAAACAAATTGAACGAGCGGTTCGTAGCGACAAAAAAAGGTAATTTCTATCCGCGGTTAGCAATTGGTATTGTTCACATTCAAAAACATATGAATGCTCGCGATATATTTGAACTAGCGGATCGGGCCATGTATCAGGCGAAATCATCCCAATCACCTGTAATTGTAAAGAAGGTGAAGTGATGGCATTGCTTCATGAGTTTATATATAATACTGCTTTGGTGGCGGTGATTCTCATCATTTACAGTTTGGTATTCTATAACCATGGCATTTATAAGCATCGTTACCAAACCAGTGTCATGGTCATTATGGGATTGTTTAGCGGTCTACTTAGTTCGATTATCTTTTATTTTAATCTTTCGAGTCCCTATCCGATGCTCATCCCGGCCATCATGTTCTTTCTTCTATTTGTAACGGCAAATCAATTTCGTAATCTTCTTTCCAGTCTGTGCCACTTTTTCGTCATTAGTGTCGTCAATTATCTCTATTTTGAGCCCAATCCTTATGAGTTTTTGCTTACTGTTCTACTTCTCTGCCTTCTCTTCTTGATCCATTTCTTATTAAGAAAAGCAGACCGGGTCCGCTTTGTCTTCCAACTTGTTGCAACAGCAATCATTAGCACCATTCACCTTGGGATGCATGAAGTGTCCGTTTCATTTCACTTATTAAACCTTTTTGCTTTGGTTGGATTAAGTTTGTTCCATTTTATCGTAAACTATATGACAAGATTGGCATATCATCGCTACTACTTAAACTATAAATATGCTCGTCGAGATTATTTGACGAACCTTTATAACCGCCGAAAACTTGAAATTGATATTCAACATCTAGAGCAGGAGCCAGCCGGTAAAATTTCCCTTGCTTTTCTTGATGTAGACGATTTTAAGGGGATTAATGATACGTATGGACACCATTGTGGAGATTTGGTACTCAAAGAATTGGCAAACGCCATTCAGAATGTCCCGGTTGTTGGTGCCAACGCCTATCGCATTAGCGGCGAGGAGTTTTGTATCATCTTTAAAGACGTCGCTCATGAGGTCGTCAATAAAGTGATGATAGACCTTCAATCGCAAATCTCTTCTAAACCCATTACGTTTGGACAGTATCCTCCTTTTCAAGTTACGATGTCAATCGGCCTTATCCATTGTTCGCTTGATCAGCCGCCTATCAGGCAATTGATGGAACTGGCCGATCATCTGATGTATAAAGCCAAGTCGAATGGAAAGAATAAGCTAGAGATTCAATATATTGCTTGACAAAAAATTCGTTAATACCAATTAACGAATTTTTTGTATTAGGGATGAAATCTAAGGAAAAATCATTTCATTGGCATTTGATTCTAAAGTTTTGTATAATATTGAAAGAATTATAGGCATTATATAGGAGGTTAATCATGACACAATCCGTACTTAAAATAAAGAATTTACATGCGGAAGTTGACGGTTTAGAGATTTTAAAAGGAGTCGATCTGGAGATTAAGACTGGCGAGCTCCACGTTATTATGGGGCCTAATGGAACAGGCAAATCGACTCTAGCGAGCGTCATTATGGGACATCCGCGTTATGAGGTAACGGCTGGCGAAATTACCCTTGATGGTGAGGATGTCTTGGCAATGGAAGTGGATGAGCGTGCCCGTGCAGGCCTCTTTCTAGCGATGCAATATCCGGCCGAAGTACCCGGAGTCACGAACGCCGATTTTATCCGCACGGCGATACAAGCACGTACGGGCCAACCAGTCAATCTCTATCGCTTTATCAAAGATTTAGACCAAGCGTTGGCCAAGTTAAACTTTCCTGAGGAGATTGCCCACCGCTATCTCAACGATGGTTTCTCTGGTGGGGAAAAGAAACGGAATGAAATCCTTCAGCTTCTCATGTTAAAACCGAAGTTTGCGATATTGGATGAGATTGATTCCGGTTTGGATGTTGATGCGCTTCGGGTTGTCGGAGAGGCTGTGAACTCCTTGCGAGGCGATCACTTCGGTGGTCTTCTTATCACTCACTACCAACGCATTTTAGACTATATTAAACCTGATATTGTCCATGTAATGATGCAAGGGCGCATCGTAAAAACAGGCGGCATTGAACTCATGGAACGCATCGACCGAGAAGGCTACGAGTGGATTAAAGAAGAACTAGGCATTGAAGATGAACGTGTCGTTACGGAAGAGAAAAAAGAAGCACAACGCCCGATCATCGGCACCTGCGCGACACGGGAAGCGTTAGATCTATAATCATCACGAAAAGAAACGGAGGATAACTATGTCAGTGGCTGAACATGAACTCCAGTCGATTTTTAAGGACGATTGGAGTCAGACAGGTAGCTGGCGCCTAAATCGATACAAGGAAGTAGCCAAATTAGAGCTACCAAAAATAGGAAAACTCAATCTTAAACCCTATCAATTCGATAATCTGTATCCCATATTTGAAAAACGCGAAACCGTTGATGTCGTACCGAAAGAGATCAAACAATTTATTACCGACGAAGATAATGTCGTCATCGTCTATGACGGAAGTATTGTATATAAGCAATTAACTGGTGATTTTAGACAGGTCATCATTAAGTCTTACTTTGATGCTTTAGAGGACGGCGACACGAAGGTTTTTAACGCTTTGTGGCAAGATGTAGAAGGGGATAGCCGTGATCGCCTTCATGCCATAAATCGAGCCTATCGCAATAGTGGCCTTTATATCGAAGTCCCCACTGGACTCGTTCTTCGTGATACCCTTAAAATCCATATTGTGGCAAGCCGTGACCTGATCCATCGCAGTGTGATCGTGGCTCGACCGCATTCCGAATTCCAGTTGCTTGAGATTATTGATAGCGTTCAACCCGCCCATGTGAACTATACCACAGAGACCGAGGTACAAGAAAATGCGCACGTACACTATCTTAGTATCGACCGTTTGGGGGAAAACAGCCCAGCCTACATCGACCGTCGTGCGAACGTCTACCAAGATGGTCATCTTATCTACGCACTCGGTCAACTCAATAACAGCAGCACCATTTCAAACACGCTAGCCAAGTTGAAAGGCCGCAATGCGCATTGTGAAGCGCGAAACGTCCTTATGACCGACGGAGAAAACCTCCATGCGGTGACGGTGCACATCGAACATGAGGCGGAATATTCCGTGGGAAATATTATCAATCATGGCATTGTAAAGGATAAAGGGCATCTCCATCTCGACGGCATTGGCAAGATTCATAAAGGTCAAAAACAATCGAACGCTCAGCAGTCTTCGTCTATTATAACCTTAAGCGATAAGGCAAAAGTGGTTGCGAACCCTTATCTTCTCATCGATGAATACGATGTCATGGCAGGACATGGGGCTTCGATTGGACAAGTTGACGAAGAACAGCTATACTATATGATGAGCCGTGGTATGACGAGACGAGATGCGGAAAAACTGATTATAGTTGGATTCCTGTCTCCGATTATTGAAATGATTGATTCGGATGAAATTCGTAAGAATTTTATTGAAACTATAGAGCGCAAACTAGAACAGTAAAAGAAAAGAGATGGACTATGGATATTCAACGGATCAGAGATGACTTCTATATTTTAAAAAATAGTTCGATCGCTTATCTCGATAATGCCGCCTCATCCCTGACACCCAAGCCGGTTATCGATGCCATCACCGACTATTACGAACGGCTTGGTAGCGTCAATGTGCATCGAGGCGTTTATCGGTTGAGTTACGAAGCGACGCGGCGCTATGAAGAGGCGAGGTATAAAGTAGCGGAATGGATTAACGGCAAGCCAAATGAAATTATCTTCACTCGTGGCGCCAGTTCAGCTTTAAACCTTGTTGCCTTAAGCTACGGAATGCGTTATCTTGAGCCAGGGGATGAGATCATTACATCCGAGTTAGAGCATCACTCTTCTTTATTGCCCTGGCAACAAGTGGCACGCAAAAAGGGCGCCCGGCTTGTCTATGTTCCATTAAATGAAGAAGGACGTATTACCGTAGAGAATTTCCAAAAAGTGCTGAGCGATCGGACAAAGGTAGTCGCTCTGACCTATGTATCTAATGTTTTAGGCTATGTGACGCCGATTGCGGAGATTATTCGATTGGCCCATGCCAAGGGGGCGATCGTGGTGGTCGATGCCGCGCAAGCAGTCCCCCATTTTCGTGTCGACGTGAAGGCGCTTGATTGTGATTTTCTTGCCTTTTCCGGACATAAGATGTGCGGACCTTCTGGTATTGGGGTGCTCTATGGGAAATACGAATTGCTTCAAAATATGGACCCTATAGAATTTGGGGGCGAGATGATCGATTATGTCTACTTACACGATGCGACTTTTAAAGATGCACCCTATAAGTTTGAGGCTGGGACTCCTCCTATAGCGGGAGCCATCGGCCTCGGAGCAGCAATCGATTATCTCCAGTCAATTGGTTACGAATTCATTCAACGACAAGAGCAACATCTCATGACTTATACTCGGGAGCGCATAAAAGATTTTGACTACGTCGAAGTATACAATCGGATGAATGATACCGGTATACTGGCCTTTAATATAAAAGGGGTCCATGCTCATGATGCGGCAACGGTTTTTGATCAGTATGACGTTGCTTTAAGGGCTGGACACCATTGTGCACAACCTCTGATGCAGTGTCTAAAACAGGTCGCGACGCTTAGGGCATCGTTTTACTTCTATAATACAGAAGAAGATGCGGATAAATTGATTATTGGAATGCAAAAGGTAAGGGAATTTTTTAGTCGATACGAAGAGAGCTAGGAGATGGAGTTATTATGTCATTCGGAAAACTAGAAACACTTTACCGGGCCGTTATCCTTGATCATTACAAAAATCCTAGAAATAAAGGATTGAAGGACGACCAAGGCTATATTCAGGTACATCTGAAAAACCCAAGTTGCGGTGATGATGTGACGATTGGTCTTAAGGTGGAAAACGGCCTCATCACTGATGTGGTTTTCGAAGGGTCGGGGTGTTCCATTTCGATGTCATCGGCTTCCATCATGACCGAAACGGTAAAAGGAAAGACGATTGAGGAAGCACAAAAGATCATTGATGCCTATGTCCATATGGTAAAGGGAGAAGCCTATGATGAAAACGTGGATTTAGGCGAAGCCGTTGTCTATCAAGGGGTATCGAATTTTCCCGCTCGTTTCAATTGTGCCACCATATCCTGGAATGCCCTTAGCCAAGCGATCCAACAAAGTCAAGCAATGAATAAGGATCATGATTCAAACTGAGAGGTGAACGACATGGCTGCCGATGAAAGACAGCTGCAAGAATACCGAGAGATTATCGGTGAATATAAATATGGATTCCGAACTGAAACGGAAGCCTATTTTGACACTGGAAAAGGGTTAAATGAGGATGTCATACGAACCATTTCTAAGATGAAAGGTGAGCCGGAGTGGATGCTCGAGTTACGTTTAAAGGCTTACCATCACTTTAATAAAGCACCAAATCCAAATTGGGGGCCCGATCTATCCGAACTGGCGTTTGATGAATACACCTATTACATCAAACCAACTGAGCGGAAGGGACGCAGTTGGGATGAAGTGCCGCAAGAGATCAAGGATACCTTTGATCGTTTAGGAATCCCCGAAGCGGAACAAAAGTTTCTCGCAGGGGTATCGACGCAATTTGAATCGGAAGTCGTCTATTCCTCAACGTTAAAAGAACTGGAGGAGCTCGGGGTCATCTTTCTCGATACGGATACCGCTCTTAAAGAATATCCGGAGCTCTTTAAACAATACTTCACAAAATGTGTACCCTATACGGATAATAAATTCGCTGCTTTGAATACCGCGGTTTGGAGTGGCGGGACTTTCATTTATGTTCCGAAGGGTGTGAAGGTTGAGAAGCCGCTGCAATCGTATTTCCGTATCAATTCAGAACGGATGGGGCAATTCGAACGGACTCTTATCATCGTCGATGAAGGAGCAGAAGTGCACTATGTAGAAGGGTGTACCGCCCCAATCTATACAACGGAATCACTTCACGCCGCCGTCGTCGAGATATTTGTTCATGAGAACGCATCCTGTCGTTACACGACGATCCAGAACTGGGCGAATAACGTCTATAACCTCGTGACCAAACGCGCCATCGTCGATCGGAATGGTCATATGGAATGGATCGACGGGAACATGGGATCT
>DATCJW010000022.1:0-11827 GCA_036562595.1 Haloplasmataceae bacterium
GGGTTATGTGAAGCAGTAATCATGATCCCGCCAATCGCATTTAAATGGCGAACGGCAAAGGAGAGTTCGGGGGTGGGCCTTAAGTCCTCAAAGAGATACGCTTTAATCCCATACGTCGCCATGACTCTGGCCGATTCTAAAGCAAACACTTTAGAAAAATGTCGGTTGTCGTGGGAAATAACCACCCCGCGGTGGAGGACGTCATGATATCGGTTTAACAGGTAGCGGGCAAATCCCACATTTGCTTTGCGGATCGTATAGATATTCATCCGATTCGTACCGGCACCGACGATGCCACGAATCCCACCCGTTCCGAATTCTAAATCTTTATAGAAAGCCTCTTCGATCTCTTGCTCCGTCATCGCCAGGAGTTCTTCCATCAAGTAGGGCTCAAGCTCCGGATTATTTTTCCATTTGTTGTATTGTGTTTTATAGCCCATGATAACCTCCTCTTCCATGAAAAAAGTGACCGAAGTCACTTAATTCCCTTTCGCATGAAGCCGTTTTTCAATTTGTTCTACTATGTCGCCTACCGTGCGTATATCGAGTAGTTCCTCATCATCGATGGCAAGGTCAAATTCGTCTTCAACTGCCATAATGATTTCCACCGCGTCTAAGGAATCAGCACCAAAATCCTTTTGTAAATCGGATTCCAAGGTAACACTGGAAAGATCTACACCCAGTTTATCCGCGATAATCGCTTGTACCTTTTCTAAGACCATACACTTTCCTCCAATGAATTAGATTCATTTTCATTCTTTTCATATTATAATCGATTTATAGGCTGATCACAAGTTTTCTCAAAGCATTATAAAAATTTTCGTAATCAGTTGTAGATTTTCTTTTGTAGCTTTACGTTAAATATGATTTCTTTTTGACCGCGGCGTACGACAATCGTAACCATTTCATCGGGCTTTTTGCCTTCAAGCGCCTTGACTAAGTCCTTCCAATCCTTTATAGGCTCTTCATCGAAACGGATGATAATATCACCTTTTTGAATACCCGCTTGTTGCGCTGCGCCTCCAGGCACGAGCTTGGCGACACGGACACCGCCGCCCTCAACTTGTTGGTTTGTTTGGTAATAGATGCCCAGTGCGGCACGGACTACCTCTCCTTCCTCACGCAATATCTTCGCAATGCTTAGGGCAATATTGGACGGAACCGCAAATCCCATGTTCGATACGTCTTGTTGGACGATCTTCATGTTGTTCACCCCAACGACGCGACCGTTAATATCAAAGAGAGGCCCGCCGCTATTCCCTGGGCTAATCGCCGCATCATGTTGAATGACCGGTGTTGAAAAGTAATCTTTCTGAACATTGCGCGATAGGCCAGAAATGACCCCAAAAGTGACGCTACCAAAAAATTCGTAACCCAATGGATTTCCAATCGCGATGACAAATTGACCTTCCACGAGGTTGTCACTATTGGCAAATTCAACCACCTTTAATTCCCCATCGTATCGGAAACATATGACGGCAATGTCCGTTTCTACATCCATAACGTATAATTTCGTACCAAAGATCGGTTGGGCCGATACCGTCTCCCCGTTGTAAAGGACAATTTCCAACTTACTGGCGTCACGAACAACGTGGGCATTCGTAATCACGTAATATATCTTCTCATGGGGATTATAATCGTAGATAAAGCCGGATCCTGTCGAACTCACAACATACTGATTATAAGATTTGGCGATATTGGAGATGCCGACAATCGCTTTTTGATTATGTTTGACTACGTCTATGATCATATTTTCTACAGCGGTCAGGCTCGGCTGGTATTCGATCCGTAACTGTTCTGCCAGTTCTTCTTTTAACTCCGCGATAATCTGGGCCCGTTGTTCTTCATCTAACTGATAAAATTCTTTCGTTTCAATCGTACATCCGCCTAATACAAACAACATAAGGGTTAGGAAAAGGATGATATATCGTTTCAAAGCCACTCCTCCTCATTCGTCATTTCAGATTTTTAAATCTTAACGATCTGAAAATATTCTTTAACACCCTAATCATTAATGCCCATGTTAGAGATTACAAATCTTGATAAATGGGGCATATTAGTTTTTTCCTAATTCCCTTCTTATTATGACTTTAACTCACAATTAAGATTACCCGTCTATTTATTTTTCATTATACCATAGATGTTTTCTAACTGGCGATGAATTTCATTTCTTTTGACGGTTTAATTTATTATCCCATATCGTATTAGGAAAATGGAGGAAAAATTATGAAAAATTATGGGATGATTCGTTCATAGACGATCAATCGGATCTTTTCGTTTTAAGGCTTATTTATAATATGGTACTAAAAAAAGAAATTATGGGAGAAAACCAGATCACGGAATCCAACTTGATATTCCGGGGGTAAAAAGAATAGCTTCAGCTTAATGCTGAAGCCGAAAATGAAGTGAGGATTTGAGTATGACCAAATAACAGAAAAAGTCAGAATAATTATTAAACAAAATCTTTTTTTACTATCTTTTATATCATATATCAAACCTTTAACTAAAGGCCATTTGCAGCTCCGCTTTGAATTTATGATTCGGTAATAAGGATTGAATGTATGGCTTATCCACGAGTTCACGGGGTTCACCAACATAGTCCGCCACACCATGCCAAGGCTCAATGGCTATGAAGGGGCATTTTGGCGCAAGTTTACTTGTCCAGATCCCAAGAAGCGGAAAATCGGGAAACTCCAATAAGATCTCCTCATCATTTACCCGATTCTTCAGTTTCACACGGTCGATGCCTTCAAAGATCAGGGTATCATATTTAAATAGGTCATATCGCAAATCCAACGTCGACGCATTATCTACGACGAGTTCCTCGTCCCTTGTTAATAGCCCGACTTCTGGATCCATTACTTTCGTTTTAAGGGTTACCTTCTTCATGAAATCCAAATAATAGTCCTCAATCCCATTTTCGGTAAGATTCGTATTGAAGGCCGGATGGGCGCCGAGCGAAAAATACATGAGCTGACTCGAATTATTGTAAACTTTATATTTGACGACGATCTGATTGTCAACCAGGCGATAGGAAATCGATAGCTTGAATTCATAGGGATAAACAGCCATGGTCTGTTCGTTGGCTTTTAGGATAAATTTCAGTTTATCCTTAGATTGTTCCACGAGCTCGAACTCCATGTCCCGCGCAAAACCATGACGCGAGAGATGATACTCCCGGCCTTTAACATAGTAGGTGTTTTGTGCCAGTTTCCCGACAATTGGGAATAAAACCGGGCTCTTGCGGTTCCAATAGGTCGAGTCGCCCTGCCATAAAAATTCCTTATCCCGCTTTTTATGGTATATACTCTGCAGTTCCGCCCCGTGCTCGGAAACAATGACTTTTAATTGGTCATTTTCTAGAAAGTGCATGGTTATTACCTCCTATAATTTATTTACTAAACACCCTCGTGTTTGAACCTATTGATCAATAAAATCCTCTCCCTTAATCACTTCTACTCGGGATAATCCGGGATAGTCCTGTTGCCTTAAAGCTTCATAAACCACGATGGCCACCGAATTGGCAAGATTTAAGGACCGTATGTCTGCGCGCATAGGAATCCGGTAGCAGCGTTCGATGTGTTCTTTTAAAATGGCCTTCGGAATCCCGGTCGATTCCCGACCGAAGATTAAATAGTAGGTTTTCGACCGATCATGAAAATCATGATCCGAATGGGGCCGTTTCCCATAACGCGTGAGAAACACGAAATCCCCACTATTTTTGCTTACAAAATCCTCCCAATCCTCGTAGATATGAATGGGTATTTTTTCTAAGTTATTGGCAGATGACCGTTTAACATGCTTTTCATCGAGAGAAAACCCGAGCGGCTTTATAAGGTGGAGCGTCGCATTCGTTGCGGCACAAGTCCGGATAATGTTGCCAGTATTTTGCGGAATTTCAGGACTGTAGAGAACGATGTGTATAGGCAATGTTGTCGTCACCTTCTTCGTGATAACCAAGTCGTTTTTTCGCATAGTGCAAAGCTTGTTGTAAATAGGGAAGGCCATGGTCATCGATCCGTGAGAGAAGTGGGAGAACCGTCTCATCCTGTGTGTTGGCAGCGATGACCAAAGTATTTCTCAAAAGGACATTTTTACCTCGAAAACTACAGGCTAAATCCCCATATCGTTCTTTAAACGTACGATTCGATAGTGGGACTAAGTCGTGGGGGGTAATCCGTTCTTTGCCGGTCGGTCGAAACCGATACAAAATATCCGTTGTAATGTCTTGATTGTAGGGACAAGCCAACTGGCAAAAGTCACAACCAAAAGGGAATTTTCGTAACTTGTCAAGTAAAAAATCAGGTATTTCTTCCTTCGATTGGGTAAGGTAGGAGAGGCATCGTTTCGCATTCAAGTAGCGCTCTTCACTGATGGCGCCCGTGGGACAGGCCTTAATGCACCGATCGCAACTTCCGCAGATGTCCCGGGGCGTCTCTTTGGTATATTCATATTCGTCCAATGTCAAATCGGTGACGATGGATCCGATAAAGAAGAAAGATCCATACCGATCATTAATGAGCAAGGTGTTTTTTCCATAGTGTCCAAGGCCAGCGAGCATCGCCAGGTGACGGTCATGCAACATGTGGTTGTCCGTCAGGGTAACGCTCGTCGCTCCGTACCGTTTCTTAAGTTCCTCGCTAACCTCTTGCAAAACGTCCTGAAGGACGAGGTGGTAGTCTGTCCCCCAAGAACTGCGGGATACAACGTATCGCTGGTGTTTCAATGTTTCGTCACGGGACGTGTAAGGCACAGCGATAACAATGATCGTCTTCGCATTCGGAAGGATGAGAAAAGGGTTAATCCGTTCTTCGACGCTGGCATGAATCAAACCCGAGTCATACCCTTTCTCTATACTATAGGTGAGGGGGTCCCGTAATTCCTCAAAAAGGCGGGCTTGTATGAAACCGACTTGGCATGGGATACGTTCTTTAAAAAGCGCACTAATTTCTTCACTGATCACTTCATTCACCTAAAACATTCCAATTTTCCACAAACAGATAAAAAAACGACCATATACATAGTCGTTTTATGACACATCAATCTTCACCTGATACTTATCAAATAGTTTATTATACCCCGTCCCATTTTTCAGGCATTTATTGACACGCGCAATCGTCGTCGAACTCATTCCCGTCTTATTTTCAATCTCAACGAAGGTATACCCATCTTTTAACATTTGGGCTACCAAAAACCGTTGATGGATGGCTTCAATCTCCTTTTGGGTACAAGCGTCCTCCAACAGTTCGACCATATCCAACACGTCATTGACAGCAGAAAAGATGCGAGCAAGTTCGTGCACGTGTTTCTTAGCCATGGTTCCATTCCTCATTTCCCACAATAACTCTCAAGTCTATTATAGCCTACCCCTTATGTCTTGTAAAGCGCTTTATTGAATTAAAGCTTGCTTGCCGCTTCTTTATCCAAAAACACAAGAACGTCGCTATGGGTTTGTAAGATGGAGGCAGGCAGTTGCGGATCAACCGGTCCTTTAATCATCCCGTAAATGGCATCGGCTTTAGACGTTCCAGAAGCGAGAAGGATAATCTTTTTGGCAGCCATGATATTTTGAATCCCCATCGTAATCGCATGGGTAGGAACTTCGTCAATTGACGAAAAAAAGCGGGCATTGTCCTGCCGGGTTTTTTCATCTAGTTTTACGAAATGGGTCGTGGAATCGAAAGGCGTACCGGGTTCATTAAATCCAATATGGCCATTGGCGCCAATGCCAAGGATTTGGATGTCAATCGTATGTTGGGCAAGCCGTTCATTATAGCGTTGGCATTCCGCAGCTATATCTTTTGCCGTACCATTCGGGATATTAATATGATCCAATGGGATATTGATATGGTTGAACAGATTTTCCATCATGAAATAATAATAGCTTTGGGGATGAGTCTTCTCTAAACCGACATACTCATCTAAATTGAATGTCATTACGTTTTGGTATGACGTTCCGTTTTCCTTATGGTCGCGAATCAGCTCCCGATACAAACCTAATGGCGAACTTCCCGTCGCTAGCCCCAAAACCGCTGTTGAATTTTGGCGAACATGGGCGATGATGATGTTCGCTGCTTCTCGACTTAATTCTTCATACGTATCAAACACTCTGACTTCCATATCCATTCTCCTTACCTTCTAATGTTTTTGATAAGCGATACGGCCACGACAAATCGTCATGACAATATCATAATCACGGTTCAACACAACAAGATCCGCATCCTTACCAACTTCGATGGAACCTTTTCGGTCAAAAAGGCCTAATTGTTTGGCAGGATTTGTCGACGCCATCGCCACGGCATCCTCAAGAGACAGGCCTAAATAGCGCATGACGTTTTTCACCGCATCGATCATTCGTAGCGTACTGCCAGCCAAAACATTTCCAGGCAATCTCGCCTCGCCATTTTGAACGGTTACAGCCTGTCCTCCGAGATCGTAAATCCCGTCGGGCAACCCCTTCGCCCGTAACGAGTCCGTGATTAGGGTAATGCTATCGCGCCCCTTATTCTTATACAGAATCTCAATGGCTTTCGGATGAACGTGTAGCCCATCGGCAATGAGCTCTGCATGAAGCTCCTCGTGCAGTAGAACCGCTCCAACAACTCCGATTTGCCGGTGATGGAGCCCCGTCATTGCATTATAGGTGTGAGTCGAAAGGCGTGCTCCCGCTTCGATGGCCTGAAGGGTCTGTTCATAAGTGGCTTTCGTGTGCCCGATGGAAGCGATGACCCCAAGCGACGTCAAATAACGGATCAACTCGAATCCTCCGGGCTGCTCTGGAGCTAAAGTGACGATCTTTATCGCCTCTCCGCTTGCTTTGAAGAAGCGGTCGAATAGGTCGATATCAGGATTGACAATGTATTGCGGATCTTGGGCGCCACAAGCTTCGGGATTGATGAATGGCCCCTCGAGATGAATCCCGACGACTTCTGCACCTTCAATGTTCTCTTTTTCACGGTACTCTTTAATGCGCCTTAAAGCCTTGAGAATGTTTTCCACGGATTGTGTCATCGTCGTCGGAAGAAAGCTCGTTGTCCCTTCTTTCGGTAGGGACATGGCCATATTCCTCAGATCTTCCATCGTTCCATCCATCGCATCGGAACGGTTGACCCCATGAATATGCTGGTCGATAAAACCAGGAACGACGATGACCTCCTCATCAAAAGCCACCCCGTCGCATGCCCCATCGGTAAGGATGCGATGGATCTTCTCACCTTGAATCTCAAGGTGTCCATGGATGATACCTGTAGGTGTTAAGATATTCACATTTTTTAAACCCTTCATTCGTTTTCACCTAATTTCAGAAGCCCTGTTTGGATTTCATTTTTTATTATATTCTTCCTCATCTATTATACTCCGGCTCTCCGAATCGGAGCAACCCAATCTCACGATTTGTTTGAATTGGGTAAACTCAAAAAGAAACGTGATCACTCACGCCGATCTCTCTTCATTTGAATTATTTCTTTGTACTTTCGGAAGTAATATGGCATGAAATCGGGTTGAAACGGGCCTTCATTATTCTGAATCATCTGAATCAAAACGGCGAGTTCTTCTTCGATAATCTTCTCTACGGCTTTTGGATAGCACATTTTCCGCCGGTGGCGCTCATATTCATCGCGGTCTAAAATTTGAAAGTCATAATTCGGGGTTACTTTGACATCGAGGTCGTAGTCCACGTACTTGATCGTTTCCTCTTCAAAGAGATAGGGAGAGGATAGGTTGCAATAAAAGTAGACGCCCGGTTTACGCAACATGCCGATCACGTTAAACCAATGCTTTTTTGTAAAATAACAGATAGCAGGTTCACGCGTAAACCAGCTCCGTCCATCGGCTTCAATGACTTGGGTATGGTTGTTACCGGCGATGATATAATCGGCAGTATGTTCGAGAATGGTTACTACTTTCCATGCCCGATGGATCTGTCCATTATGCTTATAACTATGAATCTGGACAATGTCACCGACATTTGGTTTCTTCACCTCTATCACTTCTTTCTAACGGTCCAAATTGATACAAACGTATATGTTTTTTATTATAACGTGTTTTGAGCGGAAAGAAAACCATAAACCATCATGAAGCGCTTACGTTTCTGAATGAGAATAGGCTTGTAGTTTGTCATATAGAAAGCTGACGGAATAAAACGCATAAAATTGGTCAATCCAACGCCCGTTTTTAAAGATGAGAAAACAAGGGATGCTGCGGACGTCATATTGTTTGAGGACCGCAGGGTGAAGATTCGCATTCATCTGATAAAAAGCTACGTCCTTCACGGTTTGCGAGAGGACCGCCAACATGCGTTTGGCCATCTCACACGTGCCACAAAAGGACGTATAGAGAAGGACGAGAACCAGCGGTTCTGAAAAAAAGAGGTGGTCTGTTTCCTTAAGCATTCTGAATAACCTTCTTATACTCTTCTTCGTTAAACCCAAAGAGGACGTGCTGATCGGTGATGAGCAAAGGTCTTTTGACGAGCATGCCGTATTGGCTGAGCAGTTCATATGCTTCATCTGGCGTCATGGTGTCTAAACGGTCCTTTAAGTTTAACGATCGATAAAGCTGTCCGCTTGTATTAAATAGCCGTTTCAGCGGGAGGCCGCTCCGCTTATGGAGTTGCCGGAAATCCTCTTTTGTCAGTTGATGATTTGAAATATCCTTCATTTCATACGAAACGCCGTGTTCGTCTAATAGCTTTTTCGCTTTCTGGCACGTGCTACAGCGTGAATAACAATAGAACGCAATCATCGATTCACCTCATCTCAATCCTAGTCTTCGTTTTTATTATAACAAACTTCCTTCATAAAATAGTGGGAAATGCAAATAATAGAGTTGAAAAATGTAAAGGAGGAATGGAAATGAATCTACAGCAAACACAACAACCCATGAAGCAACCACCGAATATCATTTCGGGGAAAGACCACTACTATATCGAAGACCTTTTAAATTGGAATCTTACCCTGGCCAAACAGGCGAAGCACTTCTACATGGAGGCGACGGATCAAGACGTCAAAAACGCGCTCCTATCCCTTCATGAAATGCACCAACGACACTATCAAAAACTACTGCAACTATTACAAAATAACAACAACCAATAGCGAGGTGAAACCATGCAAATTAAAAATCCTGAAACGCAAGTGCCTAACACGCCGGAATTAAACGACCGCGACTATATTGAACTCGCATTAAACGACATTAAAAAAATGACCGGAATGGGCTTTCCTAATGCGTTGAACGAGGCTTCAAACGACCACTTGTTTAAAGCGCTGTTCGAAATGTATCAAGAAACCCAACAGAAACAACGCGAGCTCTATTACCTCATGTTTCAAAAGGGATGGTACGCGGTCACCGCAGAACAAAAACAAAAACTGATGCAAACCTATCAAAAATTTCAAAACTATCAATCCCAACTCGGCATTCATTAAGGTGTTAAAGCTGTGATCATGTGAAAAATGCATGATCACAGCTTTTTTACTGATTCATTTCCTTCCATTAAGTTTTAAAATGAAATGATAAGAGGCGATTTTTGTTGAAAATATTTTTCTCTATTTATTATTTTTTTGAAAATTTTTGCTTGAATGCGCTTTTAGACAATGTTACAATGAACTTAAGGCAGCTGCCTAATATGAGGTGAATCCATTGTTTAGAGTTAGGAGGGATATCGTGCGTTTTAAAGCGAAACGACTTTTTCTTTTGTTGGTCGCTATTTTTGTGTTTTTGGGGGTACCTTATACCGTCACTTTCGCTAATGACTCCCCACTCGCATATGAGGTGATTGAAGAGACCGAAAGGGAAATCATGAACGGTCTGAAACACATCCATGCTGAGGCCTACACCGTTAATGATGCGGGGGCTAAAGTTCGACAAAACGTGAACGTCCTTTTCAAAGAGGCTCAAGCGAAAAACATCCAGGTCGTTTCATGGGCCAAGTTCCAAAATGGCCGGTGGACGTTGGCTCCCCTTCATGAAATTGCGGAAGATTTTGAAGCCAAAAATCCGGGCTGGCGCGTGATTGCTGGTGTGAATGGGGATTTCTTTAAGGTCGGCGGGTCTATCAATCTACATCTAACGCTTTATGGAGATATCTATAAACCAAAAAATAGTTTATATAGTGTGGGAATTAGCGAAGATGGCACACAGATGGGTTTCTATAAAGCGCTAAACTACGGGGACTACTACCTGACAGCTTATGATCCAGATACGTATGAAATATTAATAGCCAAACTTATAACTGGCATAAACTTAGATTCGCTGCCATCGAGCAGTACAGCCGTCTTCTATGACTTTGGTGAGAAAGATATTCCAGGCACGTATAAATATCTCGTCGAATCACCGGATTTGATCATCACTCACGATGATCAACTCTTCCTAAAAGGCAAAATCACCTCCTATTCAACCGCACCCGTCTATACAACGAATCGGAACTTTGCGATTGTAACCAATGACGCTCAACTCATTAGCCTATTAAGCCAGCGTCCCATCGTCCGAATCCAAAAGATACTCCATAGCGAATTTTATCGCTATGACACCGCCATCGGCAGCGATGCCACCATCTTAAAGGACGGACGTATCTTAACCTTTAACGAAATGATAGCTCAAGGCCGAAGTGAAGGCCATGTCAAAGACCGCCATCCGCGAACCGCTATCGGTATTACTGAAAATGGAGATCTCCTCTTAGGGATTATCGACGGACGGCAAAAAGAGGCCCCTGCCGGTGTGGAATCACATGGGGTGGACTTCCGTGAGCTGGCGGCGATGTTCAAACATTATGGGGCTGTTACCGTCTATAATTTGGACGGAGGCGGATCAAGCCAAATGGTGATCCGCAATGAAGCGGGAGAATTTGAATACGTCAATAGCCCATCAGAAGGTCCACATATTGATGGGAGGCCCTATCGTTCTGATGCCAATGGACTACTGCTGGTTATCCCCGATGTAAGCGTCTTGACCGATTATGACCATCTGGCCTATCGCTCGCTCGATCTATCCTACTCCCTTTATCCCGATTCGGGTGTAGAAATCGTATCCGCCCAACTTAAGGTAAATGATACTAAAATCTCCCTGTCTGAACAAGAAGGCCTAATGCAATTAACGGATCTCAACGATGGATTAAATGCGTTCCAATTCATCATCACGTACATCAAGGATGGCCAAGAATACACTCGGTCCTATGCCCATAAATTCATCGATTTATCCCTTGATTCCGGGAATCGTGAACCCATTAAACCGACTTTTAACGTCACGCCGAAATTTAATGAAAAAACGAAACAACTAATCATTACCGTCGAGGTTAACGATCCAGAAGGGGTTGTCAACGATCTTATATTAAAAATTGGCGAAGAAACCTATGAACCCGCTGAGGTTGGAAAGCAACTTCGTTTTACCATTACCGTCAACACATCCGGTACCCTTTCATATCAATTAATCTATACGGATTATCAAGGACAACAACAGGCGGAATCCTTTGAGGTGGTCATTGAAATCGAGGATGAGGAGCCTGAGCCAGGAGATGAGCCAGAAAAACCACAAGAACAACCAAAAGAAAAATCTGAACCGATCCTTCCTATTATTCTTGCTAGTATCGGTGGGCTCATCGTCATTTTAGGCACTGTATTCGTCATTGTTCTGATGAAAAAAAGAAAGAATGAATAATTGAGAACCAGCAAGGAATAGTTGATGATCTCCCGACAACCACTGCCTAGGAGGGGGTAATATGTATCGGATAAAAAAATATCTTGTTTTCATCGTCTCGCTCATCCTATTCGGGATTTTATCGGTTACATTCGACGTATATGCCAATCCCGCCCTGGGATTAAACTATACAGTAGAATAT
>DATCJW010000033.1:0-4311 GCA_036562595.1 Haloplasmataceae bacterium
ATCTAGAGGGATGGATTATGGACCTATTTGCCGCCATGTATAAAAAGTCTAACGCAGAGAATGCTTTGCCAATGGCAAAATATATGAAGAACCAGTTTCCCTTTTTAGGCCTGAAAAAACCCGAACGGATGAAGCTGGTAAAACCCCATCTTCAAGAAAAAAAGAAAGAGAAGCGGGTCGACTGGGATTTCATTCGTCGGTGTTATGCGATGCCTGAGCGGGAATTTCAATATGTTGCGATCGACTATTTAGAGCTTATGAGAGATTTCTTAACGGCAGCTGATATGGATCGTATCGAATGGCTAGTAAGGACAAAATCGTGGTGGGATACGGTTGATGCCCTGAATCGTGTCGTAGGGTATCTCGTTATGAAATATCCTGTCCTTAAGGAACAGCGGGTTCGAAGATGGATGACGTCTGACAATATCTGGCTCGTCCGGTTATCCCTTATTTTCCAACTGAGATATAAACTGAGATATAAAGAGAAAACCGACACGGAATTTTTAAAGGAGGCCATCCTGGCCAATTGTCGACGTGGTGAATTTTTATCGATAAAGCCATCGGCTGGATCTTGCGCGAGTATTCAAAAACCAATCCCTCGTGGGTCAAAAGCTTTCTAGCAAGTTATGGTGATCAGCTCTCATCCTTAAGTATTCGGGAAGGCAGTAAATATTTATAATCTTGAAGGCATGATTTTAAAACGTAGGTTGGCGGTTAATACGCTAACCGACGTTTTTTTCTTTTAAATAGAACGGAATGATGAAAGTTTTGGAGTATATAAATAAGTGGAGTATTTCATGGGTTTTAAGGAGGAAGCTATGTCATATTTGTTGCGAGAACTACCAGAAAGCGAACGTCCCCGAGAGAAATTCGAACGATTGGGAGCCGAGATGTTATCGATTCCGGAGTTGATTGCGATTATCCTTAGGACAGGGACAAATCAACGTTCAGCTTTGTCTCTTGCAGAGGAAATCAATACCCGCTTTAATCACTCAAACCAGCTTAAGTATGTGACCTTAGATGAATTGATGACGATCAAAGGAGTGGGAAAGGCCAAAGCCATTCAACTGCTTGCAGCCATTGAACTGGGAAGACGAATTCACACGTCTAAGCTTGTCCGAGGCATGCAGATTACTTCCCCCACCGATTGTGTTGACTACATCGCTGAAGAGGTGAAACATTTGGAACAGGAACATTTCATCGGTATTTATCTTGATTCAAAAAACCGCGTTTTAGCCAAAAAAACACTTTTTATCGGTTCTTTAAATCGATCCATTGTGCATCCAAGAGAAGTCTTTAAAGAGGCTTTCCGTCATGGATGTAATGCCATCATCGTCATTCATAATCATCCTTCCGGTTCACCGACGCCAAGTTCACAGGATATCGCTATAACCAGACGACTTAGTGAAATTGGTGAATTAGTGGGGATTGAGCTGTTGGATCACATCATCATCGGAACGGAAGGATATGTCAGCTTGCGTGAAGAAGGCCTCATGTGATCAAAAGGCAAAAGGGGGTTAACAAAACGTAATGAGCGATAATGAGGAAGTTATTGTGATATTTTTCATAAATAAATGGAAATGAAAGCGTTGTGTTATACTATAAGAATATAAACGATACATTGAATAGGGGCGATAATTTTTATGAAAAATTTTAAATCATTGAGTTTACTCTTGGTATTATTCTTTTCTGTTGTTTTGTTAGTTGGTTGTATTGAACAGCAGGATAAAATGCCAACCACTACGACCCCGACCCAGACAGAGACGGAACCAATAGAACCTGAACCCGATTTCGTTAACCCTCCAACCGGGGTGAAGGTAACGGATGGTTTCGTCACGTGGCATCCGATAACGGACGCTGACTATTATCTCATCACCATTGCTGACCAATCGTATCAAGTCAATCGCCCACGTTTTAATTTAAATGAGCTCGATCTTGATGGGGATTATACTGTACAGATACAAGTTGTGGTTGATGGCATGCAATCAAAACCTTATGTTTTGAATTACCATTTCATCCGTTTCAACCAACGGAAACAGACAATCTATTCCGACTATCTTAAATTCATTGGAATTGAGGATGGCTTAACCCGTGATGACTTTCCTTCTGACGAAGCCTATGATGATTATCTTCAACTGATTTCTCAAGTCAACGCCTTGGCGGTTCATTTGGCTAAAGTGAACCTGTCCGTCGCAGAATTGGAGACAGCGGTTCAGCTAATAGAAACACTAGCCAACCGCTTATCTGAAGGCGATGTTGAAACGGCTCTTTCTATTTTTGAAGAACTGATTTCAATTCCCCATTTTTCCTACCGTTTTGCCTATCTGGCAACACATTATTTGGAATTGTTTCTTGAAGACTCAATCAGACAAATCGCCAAACAGTATCCCACGGATCCTGTATATTCCGATGACGAATATTGGGAACTTGTAGCGATTCGCGAACATTATGAAAAAACTGATGCGAGATTTAGAACATTCCTCTATGAGTATTATCAAAAGTATTATGGATTTAATGACTTCATCTATATTTTTTATAATTATGAAGATCAACCGCATATTTATCAAAAGTGGGAGGATTTTGTCGATCTATTGAAAACATTAGAAAAACGCCAGATGCACCGATTGGAAAATCCGCCGGAAGATTTTGATCCATGGATATTGGATGTTTTAGACCACTTCTGTCTTTTCCTCCTATCAGAAAATAAGTTAACTGTAGTAGAGAATTCCCAATATGATCTCACGGTTATCTATCCCTTACTACAGGATTACGCCGTTAATGTATCTGGAAACCCGGATGATTTTTTCGAACTCTATTATAGCGACGATTTTAATAAACGGGCAAGGGAATATTTCGATCACTCCCTATATCATGAAGCACGTCTTTATTACGATCAATACTTATCCAATGATGGGGACTACACCGATGGGTTTCTGCCTCTTAGTAATATGTTCCTTATCTATTTGAGAGGCACGATCGATGACATTGAGCGTTTGAACGAGTTCAAACGAAATTATGATGAAGCGGTAGCCAAGTGGCAGGATGTCCGAGCCGATTATTATGACCAATCGGAACGCAAAGCGGCCTATTTCTCGCATCTTTCATATGTAAGACTGCTTTCAGCAATTCGTGAGAATCGTGAAGATTTCCTCGATGGCATCGAAACCATTGTGGACTCGTTGACTGCCTACTATCAAGCGATTAACGGATTAAGCTTTATCCATGATCAAGAGGAATTGGATCTTTCGCCTGAACTGTTAAAGATGATGAAAGACGAAATCGTGGCCATGCTCGAAACGAATTTACCGACGATTGATCAATATGAGAGTGGTTATTTCTTGCTCTATACATTTGCGGGTGTTTTAGGCGATGAGCGGTATCCTGAAGAAATCAATGCCGTTGTACAGGCGAGTGCGAAAACAAGCTATTACGCCAATCGATTATTCATCGAATGGCTTCGTAAAATCGAACTGGAAACCATTGAAGGTATTATGACGCAAATTGCATGGATTGCCACAAGCGAATCCTTCAATGAAGAAGTACTGGATGCCATCATCGATTTATGGCTGCATCTGGATGGCCTAATACGCCGTACGATCGAAGGTCATCCAGATCTGATGGAGGGCATAAGTACTATCCTTGCGGATGATATAGCACGTCAACAGTTCTATGCCATCATCGAAAGCATCATGATAAGAACCGTTCGCCAGTCTGATGACATGGTAATCGAGGGCATCCCGAACCAAACCATTATCGCCATGATACGCCATTGGTTTCACCATATGGATCGCCTAGAACAGTTAATGAAGTTCGGATGGGAACGTGGGAAAACGGCTTATGATTTGTTGGTTGAATCCAACGGTCAACTCATTAAGGATTACTATCGATTCATTCAATCCACCTTTATAGGCGAGATTGATCCAGCTTCTGTTTTGGCTATTTATTATGAACTTTTCAACTACATGCAAGAAATGGCCTTGACGGATGATGAAGTTGAAGCTTTAGTCACAGATATCTTCGATCTTATGGTACTACCGATGTTAGAATACGGATATCCCGATTTTTCGAATGAACAGAAACAATTGATTCAGAAGACCGTGCTGCCTTTCATCGTTCGTGTCGCAAAACTTACCAATCAAGCCCATCTCGCAATGGGGACTTATCTCCATCAAAATGACGAAATCGTTAAACTGCTTGAGAATGAACATTGGAAACTTGAAGAACGCTATACGATTGCTTTTCTTTGGGCTCTCGATGACTGGCTAGGAACGAATCGACAAACGCTAACTAACTTGGTGCATGAGCTCTTCG
>DATCJW010000039.1:0-6947 GCA_036562595.1 Haloplasmataceae bacterium
GACGGTTAAGTGCACAGGGGAAAGGGCTATACAGTAGACGCCAGTGCACGATCGAAGTATCATTCGCCAATTCGAAAGAAAATCACGGATATCGCTATGCTCATTTTCGTGGGTTAACGAAAAACCAGGATTGGGCATGGCAGCTTTGTGCTGTACAAAACATGAAAACAATCGCTTATTTAGAAGCAAGAAGTCAAGGAATAATGGTGTCATAATACTCATAATACACAAAAAAGTATCCATCCATCTAAATGTAAAAATAATAAAGGGTGAGTTTTCAGAGAATGTAGAACTCACCCTTTATTTTTATCATATAGTTTGTCAACAATGTGAAAGCCCTAGCGTTTGCTAGGGCTTTTTAATCTTTAGGAGGTTGACTGCCTTGTTTCCAAGCGGTCTATCAAAGGACGGAGCCACCGCTTACCAATCAAAAGGGATAATCCAGCAGCAAGGGTTCCCACAATGAGACCTGCTAAGATGTCCGTTGGAAAATGAACGTAGAGATACATCCGCGAAAAAGCGATCAGGCTGGCTAATAAGATGAACGGAATCCGATACTTTCTGAAATAATACGCTAAGACTATTCCCGAGGCAAAGCTAGAAGTCGTATGGCCACTCGGAAAGCTAAGGGAACTCGGTTTTTTAATGATCAAAATTTCTTTTATGCGTTCCGAGTCGAGGTGGGTAAAGGGCCGCTCGCGACCAATCCACCCTTTTAAGATTAAGTCGGTCAAGATAGCTCCGATGATCAGAGCCAAAAGGCTCGTAACCCCTACCATACGATACTTTTTAAAAAAGAGAAGGACGATAGAGGTGATGATCCAGATCATGCCGACATCCCCGAGTTTCGTAAAGAAAATCATGATCCAGTCCAAAATCGGATGACGAATGGTTTGCAACTTATCTAGAAAGTTTAACTCCCATTCGAGCGTCCGTTCAAAAAGATGCAATATCCCTTGACGCAATGGTATCCCCCCCTTCTATGACGGTTTTCAAATAGTCCGATAGGGCATGGACAAGTTGGGGAATCATCCCCAGATCGTTTAGCGTCATGCCGCTAGCTAAGGGGTGGCCACCACCCCCAAATTGTGAGGCAATATGGTTAATCGGATGGTGTTCGGAACGTAAACTTACACGGACGCGTCTCGTTTCAGGATCCTCGACGGCGACGAACCAAACCGATATGCCCTCTATATATTGCAGGGTATTCGCGAGAATGCTGGCATGTTGCGTGGTCAGCCCATATTTTCGATACAGATGGCGATCCACCACGAAATAGGCTAACCCATTACCGGGTGTTACCAGACGGCTCATCATGTACCCCCGGAAGCGGACATGATCGAGCGATTCCTTATAGAGGTTTTGATAGATTGAGGACAAATCCATGGTATCATCTACAATCCATCCAATCCGCTCAAAGGTCTTCCCCGACGTTCGAGGATGGAGAAAACGGTTCGTATCTGTTACGACTCCGCAAAATAGGGCCTGTCTCCCACGAGCACTAAGTGAGAGGTCCGGAAAAGCACGTAAGAAGTCGATGATCATCTCGCTGGTTGAGGTGTAAGAGGGATCGATCCACTCGATATCACCGAGATTTTCGGTGTCCGGATGGTGATCAATCGTGATCCGCATCTTACCTAGGGTATATCGCGCGTCACTCACGCGGTCGTGAGTAGCCGTATCGAGGATCATGACCAACGCCTCATTATAGAAACAATCGGGAATCGTATCCATTCGCCCTATAAAAGAGAGGCTTGCCTCCTCATCACCTACCGCAAACACCCGTTTTTCAGGAAAGTTTTCCTGAATCAAGTGTTTCATCCCGATTTGCGCACCAATCGAATCGCCGTCTGGCCGGACATGACGATGGATGATAACCGTGTGGTGTCGCTGAATCGCATCGAAAATCGCTTCTTGAATGCCCATCTCTTTAGACATCTTAATCTCCCTATACCTCACCACATGATGAAAAGATGATAACCCCATTATAAAACATCTTTACATAAATTACTAGTCTACCGGTATGGAAAAGAACGAAAAAGGGGTGGGCCCAGCCACACCCCAGGAGAAAAAACAATTATTTAAAGCGTCATTTAAAGCGTCGTTTGAAGAAAGCGGGGACTTCTAATTCATCATCCCGTTCCGAGCGATGATCGGTATGGTTCGATGGGGATTCCGTCGAATTGATCGGCAATCGACGGTTCAATGAAGAAGAGGCCCGTAAATCCGCAAGATTCGTAGGCTTTGACTTGGTGTTATCGAAACCTGTTGCGATTACCGTTACGACAATTTCGTCTTCTAAATCAGCATTAATGGCTGCCCCATGAATCACGTTGATCTCCGCATTCGCGGCATTTTGAATGGCGGTTACGGCATCATTAATCTCGTAGAGGGTGAGGTTGATGCCCCCGGTCACATTTATGATCGCATCGGTTGCGCCATTAATATCGGTTTCTAAAAGCGGGGAATTGATGGCCCGCATAGCGGCCTCCACCGCACGGTTCTCACCGCTGGCAATCCCAATCCCCATAAGCGCTGTCCCTTTGTTGGCCATGACGGCTTTAATGTCCGCGAAGTCAAGGTTAATTAGACCCGGCATAGCGACAATCTCCGTGATGCCTTGTACACCCTGGCGGAGTACGTTATCCGCCTCGCGAAACGCTTCCAACATCGGCGTGTTCTTCTCAACGATTTGGAGCAGCCGATCGTTGGGGATGACGATGAGCGTATCCACATGCTTCCGTAACTCTTCCAGGCCTTCATTCGCATAAGCCATCCGACGACGCCCTTCGAAGGAGAAAGGCTTGGTCACGATGGCGACCGTTAGCGCTCCACTTTCCTTGGCAATTTCTGCGATGATTGGGCTCGCGCCGGTCCCTGTTCCACCACCCAGACCCGCCGTGATGAACACCATGTCTGCTCCGCTGATGGCTTCAACGAGTTCATCGTAACTTTCTTCCGCCGCCTTACGACCGATCTCTGGATTAGCACCCGCACCTAAACCACGGGTGAGTTCCCGACCGATCTGAATCCGATTTTCAGCTTTCGATATCCGAAGGGCTTGCGCATCGGTATTAACCGCGTAAAACTCAACCCCTTGTAATTCATTTTCAATCATTCGATTGACTGCGTTGCTGCCGCCGCCACCGACCCCGATAACTTTTATCTTCGGTATTTGGTCAAAATCATTATCGAATCCAAACATTTGCCTTCCTCCTTACCTTTCACTTTACAGTAACCGTTCACGCTATATGCCTATCCTACAACGAATCAGACGGATTTTCAAGCGTTTCTGTTTTTGCTGCAACCATTTGGTAATTCGCTTCAAACAATTGTTCCAAGTAGTGGATATTGAACTGTCCGCTGATCAAAGATGTATACTTTGGGTGTCTCGTCCCCAGGACTTGTGGTGTGCGAATCGACACGTTGGATCCGAAGTTGTTCTTGAACAGTTGCTCGAACTTGTCCATCGCTACACCACCACCAATGAGGTAGTAGTGAGTAATCTTGCCGATCAGACCCGCCTCTAATAAATACTGGCGTATGACACGGATGATTTCGAGGTAGGCCTCATTCATTAACTTCGCTACATAATCATTGGTGATGTAGGTGATGGAGCCGTCTGGATGCGTCTGTTCGTAAACGATCTCGTCTTTACCGCTGATGCCCAAAACACGGCCATGTGTAATTTTAAAAGCCTCCGCATCCTTCAGACTTAAGTTTAGTTGTTCCTGAAGTTTTTCGGTTGCCCGCTTAGACCCGATGCGGAAAGACTCGCTCGATTCGATTCGCTCCTCATGGTAGATGGTAATCGTCGTCATGGTCGCTCCAATGTCGACAACGCAAGCATATTCCGCCATTTCCTCTTTCGATAGGCAACCTTTTTTTAAAGCCACTGGATTCGGCATGATGTCAAGTACGTCAAGTCCCGCGGAACTGGCAACATCCACGTAGTCAAACAGCGTCTTTTTATCTTGATAGACAATCTCAAGGGTGACAAACAGATCACGAGTTTGTTCCCCAATCGGAAGAAACATCGTTTTGCGGATTTTGCTTGACTGAAAACGTTGGGGATAGATAAAGGCGATTTCGAGATTCGGTTCGTTGTTTTCTTCTTCATACACCTTATTAAAGAGATTTTTTATATGTTTTCCCTGAACATGGTTTTCAGGAATCATTAAGTCATAGCTGACTTCCTTTGCTTTCAAATCGACACTCGGTAACATGACGACGACTGCTTTGATCTTGCAGTCGAGAAACTCTTCCGCACGGTCGATAAGCTTTCGAAAATCGCGTACCACGATGTCTTTATCTTTGATTATGCCCGATTCGATCCCACTCGACGGTTCTTCATCGAGGAATAGGATGTGTTGCATGCCATCAATAAATTCTGAAACCAAAAGTTTGATCGAGTGAGCACCGAATTCGACGGACACATATACTTTCATCAAACCACCTACTCCAAGTCCCGCTATATGTTCAACTACCATTTTACACCATTTTCTCGTTTAAAAAAAGGGATTTATTGTGAATAACGGCAACTTATTCAAAAGTTAAAGTATTCTACTTCCCGCTCGAGTATGAGCCCACTCGTCTCATAAACTTTCACTTGAGCCAATTCAATCAAGCAACGGACATCCATCGCTTTAGCGCCTTGGTCATTGATAATGAAGTTGCAGTGTTTTTCTGAAATTTGTGCGCCACCAATCCGGTATCCCCTTAAACCCGCCTGGTCAATAAAGAGATAGGCATGAGTCCCTTCGGGGTTTTTGAAAATGGAGCCACAAGACGGATACTCTAGGGGTTGAACTTCTTGCCGCCGTTTTTTCCGTCTGTCCATGACCTCTTTGATTTCATTTGGATCCTTCTGTTCAAGCTTAAACTTGCCTTCAAGTATGAGCCAATTGGGATGGTGCTTAAACTTCGAATGGCGATAGCGAAAGTCACATTCTTCCACCGTGAATGTCCGGACTTCGCCCTTATCATCGAGTACCTTTACCCATTCCACCACATCCTTCATCTCCCGATTGTATGCCCCGCAGTTCATGAAAAGGCCCCCACCGACGGTCCCCGGGATCCCATGGACGAACTCCATGCCGGATAGGCCGAGTCGGCACAATTCGAGTGACAATTTCACAAGCGAAACACTGCTTTCAGCAATGACACTGGTTCCGTCCACCTTAATGCTTGTCAGCGCCCGGGTATTTTTAATTATTACTCCTTCATAAGGCTTGTCGCTACATACGAGATTTGAACCATTACCAATGACTTTATAAGGGATTTCCTCTTCATTTAAAAGACGGATCGCATCCAACAGTTGCGTTCGATCCGACGGGATCAAGAGGACACTTGCCTCCCCCCCAACTTTAATCGAAGTATGCTTACTTAACGGCTCTTTCAAGCGATAGAGGTATCCCTTCTTTTCAAAATATTGGATCACCCGCTTCATAATCCCCTTCCTCCTGATCATTCCTGTAAAAGCAAGAATCGATTCCACGGAATCGATTCTCACCCTACTATACTGTATTGGATAAGGGGCGGTTTAGTGATAGATTAACTGAATAAACTGCTCGATGCCCTCGGCGTTAGAAAGCGCTTGTGCCCTTTTTCCCATCGCTTCTCGCTTATCCTCATCGCGCAAGAGTTCAACGATGAGTTGAAGGACCGCCTCGCGATTGAAGTCTTCTTCCTTTACCAATACCCCAGCACCACGATTGGTGATCATGGCCGCGTTTTTTGTTTGATGGTCGTTGGTTACGTGGGGAGAGGGGATATAGAGGGCGGGTTTCCCGAGTGCCAGCAGTTCAGCAATCGTCGTTGCCCCGGCGCGGCAGATGACAAAATCCGCTACCGCCATATAATAGGGCATGTCATCGAGGTAAGGCAGGACGCGGGTCCGCTTCAGTAACTGGCCTTGAAGTCTTGCCATCATGTCCTCGTAATGTGCAGCCCCTGTGACGAAGAGGATTTCACAATCTTCTAACCGATCCAGAAAGGGGAGGAGTTCCGCAATCTTGCGGTTGATGTATTTCCCGCCCTGAGAACCGAAAAAGATCAGTAAAAGTTTCCGTTTCGGATCTAGGCCTAATACCCGTTTATCCCGTTTATCCGCATGTTTTACCTCATAGCCCCGCGGGTTTCCGGTGACGACGGTTTTCGCCTTTTTAAAAAACCGTTTGGATTCAGGGAAACTTAACGCAACCCAATCCGCATAACGACTAAGCCAACGGTTGGTCAGGCCAGGAACACTATTTTGTTCGTGGATGATGATACGGATGTTCAATGCTTTCGCTGCCATCAGAACAGGTCCTGATACATAACCACCGGTTCCAATCACGACATCCGCTTGAAATTGTTTCAATATGCGTTTGACTTCCTTTTTTGCTTTTATAAACCGTCGGATCGTGCCGATGTTTTTATACCACTTTTTTCGATATAAATAGGTCACGTCGATAGGATGGAAAGGGATTTTCTCTTGTTTACAGATCCGTTCCTCAAAAGCCCCCTGTTTTCCAATGTAGAGGACGTGGACGGTCGGATCCCTTTGTTTGAGAATTTTGATTAAAGCGATCGCAGGGTAGACATGACCGCCGCTGCCACCGCCTGTAAATACGAGATTCACACCATTCACCTCATTCCATAATATGACGGCTAATGTTAAGTATTATACCCACGGAAACAAGGGTGACCATCAGTGACGAGCCGCCATAGCTTAAAAAGGGCAACGTTACCCCAGTGACCGGAATGATTCCAATGACAACAGCAATGTTGATGAAAAATTGGATAAAAATGAGCGACGTCAGCCCCAGACTTAAAAACTTGGCAAAAAGATCCTCTTGGAGAAAACTGACCTTTAAACAGAGATAGAGAAAATAGAGATATAAAGAAAGAATCGCCATTCCTCCGATAAATCCCATTTCTTCCAAGATGATGGCGAAGATAAAGTC
>DATCJW010000055.1:0-10213 GCA_036562595.1 Haloplasmataceae bacterium
GGATAGAAGAATGTATAAGAGGTCATGTACACTGGGATTCCAATTCATTGCCTTCACCTCGTTACCATGAATTATAGCATATTTCCCTGTACTTTCAATCATTGTTATCGCAAAATATGGCGAATATCGAACGCAGGAAAGGTTAGGGCCGACCGGTTTGGCAAAACGGAAATTTCTCATGAATTCCTTGCCTCTTAACGTTTTCTCTATATTTTTCCCATTAAATCTTTTATAATAGATGTGTACATCAGGAAAGGGTGATCGTATGCCAACCAAGCTCAAATACGATGAGGATTCCATTCAGGTACTCGAAGGACTAGAAGCGGTAAGAAAACGGCCAGGCATGTATGTAGGGTCTACGGATTCCCGTGGCCTTCACCATTTAGTTTTTGAAATCGTCGATAATGCGATTGATGAAGCCATGCAAGGATTCGGGGATACCATCACCGTGACCATCCATCCAGACGACAGTGTAACCGTTGAAGATGGAGGACGTGGTATTCCGACAGGGATGCATCGGACTGGCCGGCCGACGACCGAAGTGATTTTTACCCAACTTCATGCTGGCGGGAAGTTTGACGGCAAGAGCTATAAAACGGCTGGGGGGCTCCATGGTGTTGGGGCAGCGGTCGTCAACGCCTTAAGCGAGTTTTTCGAAGTAATCATTAAACGGGATGGGAAGATTTTCCATCAACGGTTTTCTCAAGGCGGCAAAAAGAAAACCAAGTTGAAAGAGATTGGGACGACGAAACAAACAGGGACTACCATCACCTTTAAACCCGATCCAACCATTTTTTCAACGACGAAGTTTCGATATGAAATCCTTGCGGAAAGGCTCAGAGAATCCGCTTTTCTTTTAAATAAGATTAAGATGGTCCTAAAAGATGAGCGGAGCGGTAAAGAGGATATTTTTTACTATGAAAACGGCTTGATCGAATTTTTGAATTTCATTAATGCGGATAAGACACCACTTCATGAGCCAATCGCTATATCCGGCGTGCGTGATGACATCGAGATTGACTTTGCGATGCAATATGTCGATTCTTATACCGACAACATTTATTCCTTCGTCAATAACGTGAAAACAGAGGATGGAGGAACTCATGAAATAGGGGCAAAGAGTGCCTTAACGAAGGTGATCAATGATTTCGCGCGAAAAAATGGTTTTCTTAAAGAGAAAGACAAGAATCTAGAAGGCACAGACATCCGTGAGGGCCTGACCGCCATCGTCTCTGTTCGAATTCCAGAACGGTTGTTGCAGTTTGAAGGGCAAACGAAGGCAAAACTCGGAACGCCAGAAGCACGGCATGCCGTGGAAAGCTTACTTGTTGACGAATTAACCTTTTATTTTACTAAACGCCAGGATCTCGTCAACGAATTGATCAACAAAGCGATTCGTGCAGCACAAGCGCGCGAAGCTGCGCGCAAGGCGCGGGAGCTCACCCGATTGGAGAAAAAGCTGAAGACGAACATCAATCTTAGCGGAAAGCTCACGCCCGCTCAGTCTAAAAGCCGAAAGAATCGGGAATTGTTCATTGTCGAGGGAATCAGCGCAGGCGGGAGCGCAAAACAAGCACGGGATAACCGTTTCCAAGCGATTCTACCGCTAAGGGGAAAAGTGATCAATTCGGAACGTGCGAAAATCGACGACCTTTTAAAAAATGAAGAGATCAATGTACTGATTAACGTTATCGGCGGCGGATTCGGTTCCGACTTCAACATCAACCGGATAAACTATGACCGCATCATCATCATGACTGATGCTGATGATGACGGAGCGCATATCCAAATCTTGTTGTTGACGTTCTTCTTCCGTTATATGACACCGCTGATCGAACATCAAAAGGTGTTCATCGCTCGACCACCTTTATACCGTATCCAAACGAAAAAAGGGGATGTCTATCTGTATGATGACGAAGAACTCGAAGCTTACCTCGCAGATCATCGGCATGGCCCCATAACGATCCAACGATTTAAAGGATTAGGAGAGATGAATGCCGATCAGCTCTGGGAGACGACCATGCGACCGGAAACTCGGACGCTTATTCGTGTGACGATTGAAGATGCGATCGAAGCCGATCACTACTTCAGCATCTTAATGGGCGATCAGGTGAAGGAGCGTCGAGAGTGGATCAATAAGAATGTGGCCTTTACTCTAGAAGATTCCTTCGTCATAAAGGAGCCAGAGTTCCATGAGTAATAAACGAATCCAACAAGTCAGCCGAGTCATCGATCAAACCATTGAAAAAATTCTTTTTGACCGTTTCGCTCGGTATTCAAAATACATCATCCAAGATCGCGCCTTACCCGATGTACGGGATGGTTTGAAACCCGTTCAACGGCGCATTCTTTATGCCATGTATAAGGAAAAGAATACGAGCGATCGACCATACCGGAAGAGTGCCAAGACAGTGGGGACGGTCATCGGAAACTATCATCCGCACGGCGATGCTTCTGTATATGATGCGATGGTCCGTCTTTCCCAAGACTGGAAAATGCGGGAACCCCTCATCGACATGCATGGAAATAATGGGTCCATTGACAACGACCCTCCCGCAGCGATGCGTTATACAGAGGCACGGCTAAGCCAAATTGCCGAAGAGATGTTACGGGATATCGATAAGAATACCGTCGACTTCACCCCGAATTTCGATGATACCGAGCTAGAACCTACAGTCCTCCCGGCGAGGTTCCCTAATCTTCTCGTAAACGGCGCCCAGGGGATTTCTGCAGGATATGCGACAGAAATTCCTCCCCACAATTTGGGAGAAGTCATCGACGCCGTCATCTATCGGATTAAACATCCCCGATCATCGGTCGATGAGTTGATGCAATATATTAAAGGCCCTGATTTCCCGACTGGAGGCATCGTTCAAGGGTTGGACGGGATACGCGAAGCCTATGAGACGGGTAGAGGAAAGATTGTGATCCGGGCACGGTATACGATCGATAAGAAGAATAATCAGATCGTGATTACCGATATCCCTTATGACGTGAATAAAGCGAATCTCATGAAGAAACTCGAGGACATTCGGGTTGAGAAAGTACTCGATGGTTATGTCGAGGCTCGAGATGAAACGGATAAAAACGGCCTGCGCATTGTCATCGAATGTAAGCCAGACGCTAATTTTGAGGTCATCATCAATTACCTATTAAAGAACACCAACCTATTGGTGAACTACAACTTCAATATGGTGGTCATTCATAATCGAAGACCCGTTCAGTTAGGTCTAGCTGAAATTCTCGATGCGTACATCGACCATCAGAAAGAAGTCATCACCAATCGGTCGCATTATGAACTCGCCAAAGCGAAAAAGCGGATGCACATCATCGAAGGCCTAATCTATATGGTGACTATTATCGATGAAGTCATTAAGATCATCCGGCGATCGAAAAACAAAGCCGATGCTAAAAAGAATTTATGCGAGGCTTATGAATTTACAGAAGAACAGGCTGAAGCGATCGTAACTCTCCAACTTTACCGTTTGACGACAACCGATATTGCGGTATTGGAACAGGAATTAGCGGAGTTAAGACAACGTGTGGAAGAACTTCAGGCCATTTTAAGCGATGAAAAGATCTTAAACCGTGTAATCATTAACGAGTTGAAGGAAATAAAAAAGAAGTATGCGAATCCCCGGCGAACCACCATCATGGATACTATTGAATCGATCGAAATTGATGCCATCGACATGGTGAAAGACGAGTTGGTCTACGTCACCGTGACAAAAGAGGGCTACGTCCGTGCAAGTTATCAGTTAGATGAAGAGGAAAGCTATACTTCCAAGGAGTTAGCGGAACGGGATCATTTCCTTGCCCAGCTTTCAGTTAGTACGTTGGACGACCTGTTGATTTTCACGAATAAGGGTAACTATTGTATCCTGCATGCCCATCAGATTCCGATCAATAAAGGTAATAAATTCCAACATTTAAACGATTTTGTCAAACTGGATCCTGACGAGATTATCATTAGTGTCATTCCCGTAGCGAATTATCAAATAAACCGTTTCATCCTACTCGCAACGCAATCGGGGTATATTAAACGGGTCGAACTGAAAGATTTTGAGATGATGCGAAATCACAAAACCTTCCTGGCGATGCCATTAAGGGATGAACGGGATACGTGTATCTGTGCGGAGTTAGTAAGAGGGAATGAAGAGGTGTGCGTGATTACCCGATGCGGTTACATCGTCAAATACCCGATTGAGGAAATCGGGGTCTTTAAGACCAAAGCCCAAGGGGTTAAGAGTATTCATTTAAAAGAAGAGGATACGGTGGTTAGTGTCCTCTCGTTAAAAGATGAAGGGCGGAAGATCTTGCTCCTTACGCAGCGTGGCCATTTCAAGACCATCCATCCCAAAGACCTTCCTACGGGCAGTCGTACCCATCGGGGAACGATGACGCTGAAACGGTTGAAACGGAATAGTCATGAATACCTTGGCGCTCAAGTGGTAGAAGAGGGAGATTATGTGTTGGTCGAAATGACGGATGGCTACGTGGCGGTGGCAGCGGATACAAATAGTGAAAGCGACATCAAGGGTAACGGTAAAGCCCATCCAGATTTAAAGGATCGTGAAGGGTTGTCGCGCCTTTGCTTATTTATGACCGATCGACATTATGATGATCGGAAAGAAAACCGGCTCGATGCAGTAGAGGAGGAAAAGGAAAGAGAACCTAGTGAAGAAGAGGAGAGTCAGAAAGTGATCCAATTGTCTTTATTTAATATGGAAAATTTGAACGAATAATTGACGTATGCGTCGAAATTTTATATAATCTAACTAGCCCAAATCCGACACTAGGGGGGATAACATGTGGGCGATCTTGAAGCTCATTTGGTTTTTTCTATCGATGAAGCTGGTCAGCTACATCATGGAAACGACGAACCAGACGATCAATCCGGATCGTGTGACGAATAATATATTGACCCATCTATCGTTTTTGAATCCTTTTGAGGAACAGATTCGAAAAGGTGTTGCACAATTTATTAATCAAATGGAATTCGTCCTTTTCTTCACCATCCTCCTATTGGGTGTCGATTTGTTGAATGGGCAATTTAAAGGCCTTACCGGTCCGATTAAAATTGTGTTGAATGCAGTACTTTATCTCCTCGGTTTTAGCCTCATCATCTTTATTTTCGGCTTCAATATATAAAACACAAGGCTCGAGCGATCGAGCCTTTTTCATTGTTCCGTAATCGGTAATATAGTATTAAAAACAATCATTCTTAACCGTTTGATTATATTTCATAGTTAAAATCCGGTAAAAATTGCATCAAACTGTTTCATTTCCGCCCTCTTTTCGTTATAATTATATTAAAATACTCATCTATTCGAATAATGACTATATTTCGGTTTATGAGAGAGGGGTGGAGTAGATGAGTTATTTCCTTTCGGTTCAAAATGCGCCATTTTCTCCGCAACTCATCGTCCCCTTATCAAAAGTCTATGAATACAAGGGGCGTCAACCCTATCAACTCGAGTTGTTAAAACAAAATCGCCGGATTATTAAGCAGGCGACCATTCGCAACGATGCCACTTATAGTGGCCGATTTCTTCGAATCGATTTGTCCCATCAACGCTATAAACTATTAGTAAACGAGGAACATGAACCGAGTAATCGAAAAGAGAAACTGATTGATAATCTTTTAAAATCTTTTAAGATTATCCATGAAGCGGAATCAAACTGGAAACTGACCACGACTGGAATTATCGAATTGTTTGAGTATATCTTTATGGACTATGATCCGAACGCAACGCTTCGAAATAAACGCAGTCGTATCGAGAAAAGGCAACAACTTGATGAGATCATTGGGCAATTCAATCGGCTGGTGCAAGACGGGGAAGTGGAGCTTCTCACGCAGTTTTGTGCTTTTACCATCGATTTTATTAATCTTCGGATTTTTGATGACTATAATGAGTTTATAGGGCTAATCGTGCTAATGTTATTGTTAAAACAATACGGTTTTAAAATTGTTGATTACGAATCGTTCTTTATGACCATCGTGGAAACGGAAAACCAATTTGTCGAAGCGTTTAATAAATCCTCATTAAATTGGGAGATTGGATTGCCCCAATACTTCTTTTTTACGAAGTATATCGTCGATACCCTAGCAAAGATGTATGAGCGTTTTGAAAAGGTATGCAAGAATTTCCAATACGATCGGCGCTACAGTAAAGAAGAGCTGGTCGAACAGATCATTAATTCCTTTAAAGGACGGTTTTCGAAAGAAGACATTCGTAAGCTCAATCCGTTCATATCGGATTCTACGATCAATCGGACGTTGAAACGTTTAAAAGAAGAAGGCCTCATCGAACCATTAGGGAAGGGAAGAAGTGCCAAGTGGCAGAAAACCAGACGGGAGTTTTGATGGAATCATCGGGTAAATACATGAGTTGAAGTGAGTGATAGATAGTATGAATCTAACCCAGGCGCAACTTGAATGTTTGGTACCAGGTTTAAATTCAATCAATTTAGTTGAGGGATATAGTGGCGTGGGCAAGTCGGTCGTCCTGTTGGAGAAGTTCTTTCGCTTAAAGGATGACAATCGAAAAGGTATCATTTTGGTAAAAAATGAATGCAAAAAGTTCTACTTAAATCTTTTAGCGAAAAGCAACTATAAACAGGACATTGATGGCGAGATCCTTTCTTTTGAGGCGTTCGTCAATCGTTATTTAGAGTCTTTAGAGGTGCCCTTGAAAATTCATCAATTGACGGAAGAGGAGAAACTCGGTATCATCGAATCATTTGTTGATGAACAGAAGGCGAAGGAACTGGATCTCACATTGGAAACAATCCTTAATGAGATTGCCTTTATCCAACAAAACATTTGCCTTGATGTTGAAGGCCCGCTTCATGAAATTTTCCAGAAAGAATATTTGGAGTATTATCATACCGCACGCAAATACTCGGTGAAAGGGCTTTTAAACCGCACCCAGAAGCTATTCATTTGGAACATCTATGAGTCTTACGTCAAGCATACGCTTCATTATGACATTTTTGATAAGAAGGCAGTCTATCAGAACGTCCTACGCCTCCTTTTTCGTCAAGCGCATTATGGGAAAACTCCTTATCTTTGTAATAATCTGTTCATCGATGACATTCAAGACTTTTCGCTTGTCGAGCTGAACATCATCTACCATTTGTTCGATCGGCGTGAAATCTACTATCTAATGATGACCCATGACCCGCTACAAGCTTTTGATCGTTATCGGTATTATGAACAGGCAGCATTATTAAAGTGCGTCAACCATCGCTTTATCCTTTCGCAAAACTTCAAGAATAGCCCGAACATTCACCGAATCATCCGATCGCATATCCAAAACAATGAACTTTTTAACGCCTCTTTTCCTTATGAGTCGGCCAATCCAACCGACGATTCTTATCGGGCGGTTCTTTCTTTCTTCTACAATAAAAAGAAAGATGAGAAGATCGATGTCATTTTTGACCGGTTGGACCTATTATTAAACCATATGGATTATCGATATGAGGATATCCTCATCATATTCTACGATCCATCTTCCTATGAATCCCTTGTTCAGGTCTTTAAGGAAGAAGGCATTCCCATAATATCTTTAAAAGAGCGCCTGCAACTGAAACAGTCGGGTATCGTCTACATGTTAAAAGAAGAGATCATGCCGATACCTTTCAAAGTGGTCATCCTATATGATGCCGATAACAAGAAGATTGGCTACGGACACATCAATTTGGTGTCTAATGTTCAGCGTAACTATGAGGATTCCGTGCGATTTTATCAATCCATTTCCAACGCGACGGAACTGCTCATCATACAAACGTCGGTGAGCGAACCGTCGAGCTTCCTCCTTCCTTCAATGATTGACCATCAAGCTTTTTCCTTTGAAGTGGCCTCGCACTTTGCCATTAAACCCCAACTTAACGTGTTGCGTCTGCGTGACTTTTTGGAGTGGATCACCGATCAACTTATCACACATTACGGTTATGAGAAGGAAGATTTTTCTACTCATCCCACGTTTGATCTCATCATAAAAAATGGCAACGATCAGATTGCGTTAAAAATTCATGAGCCGCAAGCAGGAAGCGAAGAAATTGGGGAAATCATCAAAAAAGGATTTGCTTATGATTACATCGTCCTATTCGATAACTATCACTACATCGTCTATCAAAACGTCCAAAAGCATTTCGTCCGTCAACTGGACTTTCCTATGAAAAAACCGTATCAGCGGTTAATATTACAACGTTAAAACAACTGCAGCAGTTTAATTTTTATAAACAAATAATGAGGAGTCAATTGACAAAAAGGGAGGATAAGAATAAAATAGAATAGGAATAAGTTTACAAATGTTAAACAAATGCCATCCTGCTTTTGCAAGAGGAGTGAAATTTTGGAGATCGGACGAAAGATTAGACAACTACGGATGGAAATGGGACTCACGCAAGAGGAACTCGGTGATCGTTGTGAACTCACAAAAGGGTTCATTTCACAACTCGAACGCGATCTTACATCTCCATCCATTGCTACTCTCGTTGATATCCTAGAAGCATTAGGCACGAACTTAAGTGAGTTTTTTGCGGATGAAAGTGACGAGAAGATTGTCTTTACGGAAGAGGATTTTTTCGTAAAGATCGAAGAAGAGAATAAAATGAAGATTAACTGGATCGTTCCTAATGCTCAAAAGAACGAGATGGAACCGATCCTTGTCGAACTTGAACCGGGTGGCTATTCCTATAAGGATATGCCACACGAGGGCGAGGAATTCGGCTTCGTTCTCGAAGGCGAAATCGAACTGGTCCATGGAAAACGCAAGATTCGCGTTAAAAAGGGTGAATCCTTCTACTTTAAGCCCAACAAGGAACATTTCATCCGCAATCGTGGGAACAAAGTCGCAAAACTAATCTGGGTTTCCACGCCCCCTACCTTTTAAAAGAAGAGGTTTCTCTTCTTTTTTGTTGCAATTTATCCTCACCTTTTTTATAATCATTACAAACTTAGAGTAGGTGAGAAACGTGGAGGAGTCGCGAAAATCCCTTTTCTTTTTTGTCCTTCTTATCTTTATTCTCTGTTTCATCATGGCGCTGGTCGAGCTCACAAAGGGGGCAATCTATCCAATAAAGTCTGTGCTGAAATGGTTATTGTTTATTGGCATTCCACTTAGTTATATGAAATTTAAAAGAAGTCGTTTTAAACGGCCGAATTTAAAACCCGAACCGAAAAAAGTTCTCATGGCTTTAGGGCTTGGGGTAATCGTCTACTTTTTGATAATAGGAAGCTATTTTCTTTTTAGAAATTGGTTCGACTTCAGCAACATTGCCCATGCCTTGGCTGGAGAAGGGATTCATACGAAAAATTTCCTTTATGTTGCCCTCTATATTTCCTTTATTAACTCGTTATTAGAGGAATTCTTTTTTAGAGTGTTTGTATATTATTACATGAGGCAATGGGCCACTAAATGGCAGGCCATGTTTTTTAGCGCAACGGTGTTTTCCCTATACCATATCGCCATCATGAATTCTTGGTTTACCCCAATATTATTTATCTTACTTATATTTTCGCTTTTTGTAGCAGGGTTAATGTTTCTTTGGATTAACGATAAAACGGAATCCTTTTATTCTTCTTGGATCATCCATATGTTTGCCAACTTTTCCATCAATACTATAGGATTAATCTTGCTGGGAATGATATAAATGGTTCATCATCACGGATTTTCCGTGATTTTTTATTTCACTTAGGCTGATTATAAAAAGATTCTAGAGGCTCATATTCGGTAAATTTAGAAGGACAATTTATTATTGTCTTACTACAATAAAATGACAAAAAATTTACGTAGAGTAGGGTAGGTGAAACAAAAGGTGAGCAGCCATAAAATAAATTATTAAAAAATACAACAAATGGATGACGATCTATGGCAAATACTAGCAAGATTGTGCATTTTGGAGCGTATACGAGCTACGGCCACGGTGAAGCGGGTAGGTGTTGGCTATTACTTAATATATGCAACAACTAAGTGGCAAAAACAGGAAACTAAGACGAATAGGGCAAGCGTAACTGTGGGCGTAGCGTCCGTATTTGACATAAATCATATTATGGCTGAAGTTGAATGCAACGGCGGATAGAACGGGCACAGAAGCGCATGGCACGAGTCAGAGGGTTAGGCTGTCGCAACTCGTACGCTGGTGAAGGCATGTGAACGCGCTGGAGCGTGCGAGGGGGGTGAGCGTCCGACCCCACGCAGGCGAC
>DATCJW010000056.1:0-13525 GCA_036562595.1 Haloplasmataceae bacterium
GTATTGCGACCGATCAGGAAGAGTTGATTAAGCTGAACGATAAGGCGATGGAAGCGCTCGAAATGACCCAAAACCGTGGCGGGGACCAAGTGGTCCTGATGGTAGGGAATAAGACAACCAAGTATTTCGGTGGAAAGACCAACGTGGTGGAAAAAAGAAACCGCGTTCGTGCCCGTGTCGTTGCCCGAGAGCTTCAGGAACTCATTGAAGAAGCGGATAAGGTTATCGTTATGGGGCATAAAATTCCCGATGTCGATGCCTTTGGGTCCTGTATTGGGATTGCAAACATCGCGAGAGTTTCAGGAAAGGACAGTTTCATCGTTATTGACTTCTCAGATGTCGACAATACATTAAATAAAGTACTAAACTTCCTGAAAGACAATGATAGCAAGCTTTTAAAGCAACTCGTCTCCCCAAATGTCGCACTTGACCTGATTACCGCAAATACCCTTTTGGTTGTGGTGGATACCCAAAATCCCAACCTGGTCATTGAACCGAAAATATTGAATAAGGCGAAGAAGTTGGTCGTTATCGACCATCACCGCCGCGGGGCGGATTACATCGAATCGCCGGACCTGATCTATACGGAAATGTACGCCTCATCAAGCGTAGAACTCATCAGTGAGCTTATCGAATACTACCCGACGAAGATCCAACTGAACGAGATGGATGCAACCGTCATGTTGGCCGGCATCATCGTCGATACCAACAACTTCACCTATCGGACGGGATCCCGTACGTTTGAAGCGGCATCCTTCCTAAGAAAGCATGGTGCGGATACTTTAGCCGTTCAGACCATGCTTCGTGAAAGCTATTCTGAACATTTGATGAGGGCGATGTTATTTGAGAAGGTGGAATTTACGAGTGATCATATGGCCATCGTGGTCGCCGATAATGTCGGCCCATTGACTACTGTAAAGCTTGCGCAGACCGCGGACTGGTTGCTTATGATTGAAAACGTCAAGGCCTCTTTCGTCATCGGTAAGCTTGATGAGGATACCATCGGAATCAGCTCGCGTTCTTTCGGCGAGGTGAACGTCCAGCTTATCATGGAGAAACTGGGGGGTGGCGGCCATTTCAATAATGCGGCGACCCAGATCAAAGGAATAACCCTTGAAGAAGCCTATGCCCGATTAAACAACAGCATTCACGAATATCTAAAGGAGATGGAAAGCGATGAAAATCATTCTACTCACTGATGTTAGAGGAAAAGGGAAAAAGGGTGACGTGATTGACGTCGCTGATGGCTACGGCAATTTCCTTATTACCCAACGTAAGGCCGTTATAGCGGATGAGAAAAATCTCCGAAAATTAGAAGATGAACGAAAGGAAGAGGCACGGCGGGAGGCAGAGCACTTAAAAGAGATGCAAGCATTAAAGCAAGTGCTTGATCAAATTGTTCTGAAGTTTAAAGTAAAAGTGGGCGAACAAGGGCAAATGTTTGGCTCCATCAGCACGAAACAGATTGCAACCGCGTTGGAAAATGAACACAACATTAAGATAGACCGTCGAAAAATTCTCTTAGATCGGAACATTCAGGAATTAGGCGTGACGCGCGTAAAGGTTCAATTGCATCCTGAGGTGATCGCCGAAATCCAAGTCGTTGTATCGGATAAGTGAAAGGGTTAAAGCGATGAGGTGGTGGGTAACGTGCGCTCAACGATTCCTTATAATCATGAAGCGGAACAATCGGTCATCGGCGCCATTTTCCTTGATAATCGGATCTTGACGGAAATCGGGGATCGATTAAGTTCGGATGACTTTTACCATACACGGCATCAAATCCTATATAGCATCATGCTCGAACTCTATCGGGAGAATCGCCCGATCGACCTGACGACGGTAACGACGAAACTGAAAGATCGCCAGCAGTTCATCGAAGTCGGAGGATTGGAGTATCTACTGGAAATATCGGAGGCCGTCCCGACAACCGCCAACGTTGAAGCTTATGTCGAGATCGTACGGGAGAAGGCGATCCAACGGCGTCTCATCGAAACGGCCAATCGCATTTCGCAAGAGGCCATGACGAGCGACATGCCTCTCGATGAGCTATTGGATCGAGCGGAAAAGCAAATTATGGACATCGCCCAGAACCGCAGCGCCTCCGATTTTAAAGTGATCGGGAACGTTGTCACCCAAGTGTTCGAAAACATTAAAAAATTACAAGAAGCGGGAAGGCGGATTACCGGCCTTCATACGGGATTTCGGGATATCGACCGTTTGACCTTGGGGCTTCAGAAGGAAGACCTCATCATCATCGCCGCACGCCCTGCGATGGGAAAGACCGCCTTCGCCCTCAATCTGGCTAAAAACGTGGCGAAGTATAACGATAACCCAGGCATTGCCATTTTTAGCTTAGAGATGAGCGCAGAACAATTAGTCCACCGTTTACTTACATCCGAGGCTCAGATTGACTCGCAGCAACTGCGGAGCGGGCATTTGACGCCACAGGAGTTTAACCGTTTGATTGTTGCGGCTGATCGCCTGTCGAAGTATGATATTTACATCGACGATACGCCAGGGATTAAGGTGACGGATGTCCGGGCGAAGTGCCGCAAGCTTATCCACTCCCGTGATAAAAGGCTTGGGCTGATCGTGGTGGACTATCTCCAGCTTCTTTCGGGAAGCAGTTACCACGGCGGCAACAGACAACAGGAAGTGGCCGAAATCTCCCGAACGCTGAAGGAAATCGCCCGGGAGTTTAAAATTCCCGTCGTAGCGGTGGCGCAGCTGTCGCGTCAAGTCGAGGCGCGCGAAAATAAGCGTCCCATTATGGCGGACCTCAGAGAATCGGGGAGTATCGAACAGGATGCGGACATCGTCGCCTTCCTGTACCGCGACGATTATTACAACCCGGAATCTCCGCGGCAAGGCCAAGTGGATGTCATTTTTGCAAAACACCGCCACGGGCCAACTGGAGAAGTCAGCCTCTTCTTTAACCGTCAGAGCAGTTCATTTTCGGATTTGGATACCATTCATTCCGCACCGCCAGAAGACTAAACAAGCCAATATCGGAGGACGGATATGAAGAATCGATATGACTTAACCCAAGGTAATATTTTAAGGCAGCTTCTACTCGTTTCTCTGCCCGTAATGGGGACTTCCCTCGTTCAAATGGCATATAATCTAACAGACCTTTTCTGGCTAGGCCGCTACAGCACGGAGGCCGTTTCCAGTGCGGGGTTTGGCGGCTACTTTACATGGCTAGGGGTCGCTGTCATTCTTTTGGCTCGCATCGGAACGGAAGTTCGGATTGCCCAAAAGACAGGCTCCGCAGATCGGGCCAGTGCACAGGAATATGCCGTTACAGGCGTACAACTGATTGTCATCCTTGGCTTCCTATATGGTGTGCTGCTCTATTTTTTCCCCCACTTCTGGCTTTCTTTTTTTAACATTGAAGAAGCATTGGTTTATCAGGGGGCCGTTGACTACTTGACGATTATTGCCTTCGGGATTATCTTCTATTCCCTTAATCCGGTCCTTGCCTCTACGATTATCGGAACAGGGAACACCCTTACCCCTTTCTTAATCAGTGCGTCGGGACTCGTAATAAATATGATTCTTGATCCCCTGTTTATTCTAACCTTTAATTGGGGCGTTAAAGGGGCAGCTATCGCCACGGTACTCGCCCAATTTTTCGTAACCCTTTTCTTCTTTCTATATTTTTTTACAAGTTCCTCCGCGCTTCTATACCGTGTCCGCTATTTCAAGAAGATGGACGGCGAGAAAGCAAAAGATATCCTACGGCTGGGACTGCCGAGCGCCATTCAAAGTGCCTTTTTTACGTTTATCGCCATGGCGGTCTCGCGCATCATCGTCCGTGAAAGCGGTCAGCTTCTCGCCCAAGTTACAGCCGCTCAGAAAATCGGCTCACAACTCGAATCCCTGTCGTGGCTGATCTCTGGGGGGATTGCCACCGCCTTAGGCGCCTTCGTCGGCCAAAACGTGGGGGCCAAGAAATACCAGCGGGTGTTCCAGGGGGTTCGATATGGACTTTTGTCGATGAGCGTCTATGGTGTCCTCGTAACTATCTTCCTCTTTTTTGGCGCCCATAGCCTCTATCACATCTTCCTTCCCAACGACCCCGCAGCCGTTGACATAGGAACGGACTATTTAAAGATCTTGTCCTTGTCGCAAACCTTTATGATTATTGAGGCCATCATTGGCGGGGCATTCAACGGGTTTGGTCGGACGGTTCCCCAATCGATCACAAGCATCGTTTTTAATGCTGCACGGATTCCGATGGCCCTATTGCTTGTCCAGTGGTTAGGCATCAATGGGATTTGGTGGGCCATTAGCCTGTCGTCCATTTTTAAAGGCATCGTCCTCTGGCTGTGGTTTAAGATTAGCGTCCCAGAGAAAGAACTAATCGCGTCGGAACTGAATCCGACTATCTATTAATAAGTATCGTTTGGAGGCATGCATGAGAGAATATCGTTATGATCCTAAAAGCCAATCGTACGTGCCGAGCGATGAGGGGCACTCATCCCAAGACCGGGTGATGGGCATCCTCGCCTGGGTCATCACGTTCTTTACGGGGACTATCCTCCCGCTGGCCGTCTCGGCTCTTGTAATGGCTTACTATAAAGAGCGAAACGCCTACCTACATGAAGTGTGGAAACAGTCCTTAAACTATCAGCTTTCTTTGATCGTCTACTCAATTGTTGCAACCATTGCGGGCTTCATTTTAACCATGACGATCCTATTGATTCCCCTCGTGTTTGTCATCGCCCTCGGTATTCTCGCGTATCAAATCGTTATTCCGATCCTAGGGATCATTGAGGCGAATCGCTTAAGATCCTATTTCCCCCATTTTGCGATTCCTTTCCTAAATTAGGACGGCCGAAGAAAAAAAGAAGCATCGAACGTGCTTCTTTTATTTTGCCTCAACATGGTGTATAATGATAATGTTATGAAAGTCATCAATGGCCAATCTTGACGTAAAGGAGGTTCAGCCTATGTTTGAACGCTTAGAGGCCATCCTCGAACGGTATGAACAGATCAACCAAGAACTGATGAAACCAGAAGTCGTGACGAACATCGAACGGTTGAAGAAGCTTTCCAAAGAACAAAGCGATTTATCAAGAATCGTTGAGGTATATCGTCAATATAAAGATATTAAGCACCAAATTGAAGATCTAAAAGATCTCATTAAGGAAGCGGATGATCCCGAACTTAAAGAAATGGCAGAGACGGAACTGGACGAATTGAAAGAACAGGTGCCCGTTTTGGAAGAAAAACTTAGAATCCTTCTCCTTCCGAAGGATCCGAATGATGAGAAAAACGTTATCATGGAAATCCGCGGCGCGGCGGGTGGGGAAGAGGCCAACCTTTTTGCGGCCGATCTATTCCGCATGTACACCCGCTATGCGGAATCGAAAAACTGGAAAATCGAGGTTTTAAACATTGAACCATCCGATATGGGGGGGATCTCCGAAGTCCAGTTCATGATTTCGGGTGATAACGTCTACTCCCATCTTAAATACGAGTCGGGCGCTCACCGCGTCCAACGGGTTCCTGTGACGGAATCCCAAGGCCGGATTCATACGTCCACAGCCACTGTCCTGGTCATGCCGGAGGCGGATGACATCGAAGTGGAACTCAAGATGGAGGACGTGCGGATCGACACGTTCTGTGCTTCCGGCCCAGGTGGACAGTCCGTCAATACGACCCGCTCCGCCGTACGGGTGACGCACCTGCCAACGGGGCTTGTCGTTACCTGTCAAGATGCGAAGTCCCAACACGAAAACCGAGCCAATGCCCTGAAAGTGTTAAAAGCCCGGCTGTATGATCGGATGATGGAAGAAAAGCGCCAAAAGGAAGGCGAAGAACGTCGTTCCAAGATTGGAACGGGCGACCGAGCGGAAAAAATCCGCACCTATAACTTCCCCCAAAACCGGGTCACTGACCATCGGATCGGCTTTACGATCCAGCAATTGGACCGGGTATTAGACGGTAAACTCGATCCTATCATTGAAGCGCTTATAACAGAGGAACAAAAACGGCAACTTGCCGGTGAGCTCCAAGCCTCTTAAGACCAGTCATAGCGTGGTGAAGGCCACGCTTTTTCGTTGGGACTAGGCATCATGCTTTTCATAAATGCCACCTTTAGAGTAATAGTAAGAGTATAATGAAATGAATGGTATCGGAAGCGTGGCTTTGCGAAAATGGTCGAAACGGGGTATAATGTTAATAATGCGATTCATGGTGCTGGAAGTGTAAATGCCGCAACAAATCGTCTGACTCATTCGTCTAATTCAATGAAGGGAGTTATAGGGATGCCTCAGGAAGAGTCAATTGAACAGACGATCAACCGGCTCATCGACCGGTACGGGACCGAGATACTACGGATTTGTTTCCTGTACGTCAAAGATGAGCAATTGGCAGAAGATTGCTTTCAAGAAGTGTTCCTCAAAGTCTTCCAGCACTATAATTCCTTTCGCCATGAAAGCAGTGAAAAGACCTGGTTAATCCGCATCACGATCAATACGTGCAAGGATTTCCTACGCAACTATTGGTTTCGCAACGTGAACGTCATGGAACCGGAAACGTTTATGCAGGTGGCCGATGAACAGGATGATTACCTCGATCGCCTATCCAAGCAGGAGATCTTCCAAGCGATCCTCGAACTAGACCCGAAATACAAGGATGTCATCATCCTCTATTACTATGAAGGTTATCAAATCAAGGAAATTGCGGCGATCTTAAATACGACGACGGGAACGGTCAGCAGTCTACTGTCACGGGCGAGGCAGGCGTTGCGTAAGCGATTGGAAGATGAGGTGATTCGGTGAATCGAATAAAAGCGTCTATTGATGAGGCCCTCCATGATGTGGAGGTAACCCCTGAACTAAAAGAACGAACCCTAACCCACATCGAGCGATCCGCAACCAAACAAAGGCAATATAAACAGTGGCAGTTTATTTTAAAAGGGATGACGCTTGTTGCCAGCTTCATGCTGGTCATGTTACTTAGTCTATCGTATGTGTTCAGTGGTGGAACGCCAGAATCGGAAGCGATTAGAAATTATCGATTTCATCTCTTTCCAAATGGAATTGGTGACTACTGGTTATCCGATAGCGGTACGGAAGAAACGACAACAACGGAAAGCGATGAACAACGCGCGGATGAGGAGGATCCCTTCCTTCCCTAAACTAAGCATAGAACAAAGGGATGAGGCTTTGCTTCATCCTTTTTGCTTGCACTTGAAAGAAACGTTTGCTTGCGGAGGCTTTTTCTCTTATACTAACTTATAGTGAGTATTCGTGATTTGAGGTGCGTTATGACGATACGAGAACTCTTAAAATACGGAGAACAGCTCGCCCGCGCCCATGGAAAAGAGGAGTCGGCCGTTAAACGGCTACTCATGCATGTGTTAGCGATGGAAGGCTATGAGATCATTCTCCATTTCGACCAAGAAGTGACGAAAGAGGAGATCGAACGATTCCAAGAAGGCGTTCACCAATACGTCTTCGATCATGTTCCCATCCAATACATCATTGGTCATGAATATTTCTATGGATACCGGTTTATCGTCAATCCGAATGTCTTGATTCCCCGTTACGAGACGGAGGAACTTGTTGGCCATGTGTTGAGAATATATGATGAATGCTTTGCAGGTCAAATCGTTGACGTGGTTGACGTTGGAACCGGCAGCGGGGCCATTGCTGTGACCCTTGCGCTTGAAGAGCCCAATATGCGGGTCGATGCGACGGACATTTCGGAGAACGCGTTGGCCGTCGCCAAAGAAAATGCGAAGGCATTAAACGCAAAAGTCCATTTCATGCAAGGGGATTTGTTGGAGCCGCTTGTGAAGCAGGGAAAGCGGTACGACATTCTCGTCTCCAATCCGCCTTATATTCCGAACGAAGAACCGGTCGATCCGCTCGTGAAAGATCATGAACCGCATATGGCCCTTTTTGGAGGGCCGGACGGGATGGATTTTTATGAACGTATACTCAAAGATGCAAAAAAGGTCTTAAAACCCAAGAGCGTCATTCTATTCGAACACGGTTGGAATCAGCGGGAAAAGATGGAACGATTGATTAAACAGTACTTTCCCCATAGTACGTACGAAATTCTTAAAGACATGAATCAGAAAGATCGGATTACGATTATCAAAAACGGCCTGTCAGGATAGGGTTTATGATGTATAGTCTAAACCTAGCGGTAAGAAAATAGTAAATGGCATTACGCGATTTGGAACTATTTGTAATCGCTTTTATAGCGGTTTACTGCCGGTATTTCTTGAATTTTCCAATAATTTCTTTATAATAGGACTTGTGAAAAGATAAATTAAATAAAGGAGTTGTCGCTATGCCTTATATTTCTGAGATTTATGCTCGTGAAGTCATTGATTCACGTGGTAACCCAACGGTTGAAGTTGAGGTATATACGGAAAGTGGCGCTTTTGGACGGGCTCTCGTCCCTTCCGGTGCATCCACTGGGGAACATGAAGCGGTTGAACTGCGTGATGGCGATAAGCACCGTTACCTTGGAAAAGGGGTGCTAAAAGCGGTCGAAAACGTCAATGAAATTATCGCGCCTGAACTCATCGGCATCGATGTCACCCAACAAGTTGCCATTGACAAGATCATGATTGAACTCGATGGTACGCCAAACAAAAGCAAGCTGGGTGCCAATGCCATTTTAGCCGTCTCCTTGGCTTGCGCCCATGCTGCAGCGGACTATGTCGGCTTACCGCTTTATCTCTATCTTGGCGGCTTCAATGCCAAGCAACTGCCTGTCCCCATGATGAACATCATTAACGGAGGCTCTCACGCTGACAGCGGCATTGATTTCCAAGAGTTCATGATCATGCCCGTTGGGGCTAAGACCTTCTCTGATGCCATTCGGATGGGGGCAGAAGTATTCCATTACTTAAAGAAGGTTCTAGCCGAACGGGGATACAGCACGGCCGTTGGCGATGAAGGGGGCTTTGCGCCGAAATGTGAAGGGGTAGAAGAAGCCCTTGATATGATCCTGGAAGCGGTCAAACGTGCGGGGTATAAAGCCGGCGATGATATCCGCATTGCTTTAGACGTGGCCTCTAGCGAGTTTTACGATCCCAAGACAAAACGCTATAACATGACCCGCCAAGGGCAACTCGACTACACGTCGGAAGACATGATCAACTACCTTGAAAAGCTGGTGGACAAATATCCCATCATCTCCATTGAGGACGGTCTCGCTGAAAACGACTGGGAAGGCTGGAAACTATTAACCGAACGCCTGGGTCATCGGGTTCAACTTGTTGGCGATGATCTCTTCGTCACGAATACGGAGTTTTTAAAGAAAGGTATTGAAAACAAAGTTGCCAACTCCATTCTCATAAAGGTTAACCAAATTGGGACGCTCACCGAAACTTTCGATGCGATTGAAATGGCGAAGCGTGCGGGTTACACTGCTGTCGTCTCCCACCGTTCCGGTGAAACCGAAGATACGACGATTGCGGACATTGCGGTGGCCACGAATGCGGGTCAAATTAAGACCGGTTCCATGAGCCGGACGGATCGGATCGCAAAATACAATCAGTTACTCCGCATTGAAGACGAACTTGGAGAAACAGCCCAATACCGCGGCCTTGCATCGTTCTATAACCTCAAGATTAAATAAGAATCTTACGTAGTGATTGCAGCATGCAAAAAGCACCTCGGAGAAGAGGTGCTTTTTTAAGTGGCCATGACCGTACGCTAGAAGTTCAAGAAATTCCTAATCCGTGCAACGGTTTCCTCGACGGTAAGATGGTATTGTTGATTCGAAGATAATTTGGGTGCTTGACTTCCCCAGGGAACGAGTTAAAACGGTGATATTTCATACTATGGATGATCTCCTGCTCCGACCAGGCGATATCCCGTTTACTGGGCTTTTCCTGAAGACGTAAAGGGGTTTTGTTTCGCTTAAGCCGCGTTTCAAGATCGGCCTCAAGTTCTATAATATAAGTCGTTGCGCCATGGGATTCGAAGAGAGCGATCAAGCGATCGACATCATCATATTCTCTGGGATCATCGAAAGCCCAAAGGTAGGTAAAGATGAGTCCAGGCTGGTTTGATCGGGCCATCGTTTCGAAGACCTCTTGGCGGATCTTACCGATTAAATACGTGGCCTCTTTGGTATCATAGGGGAATAGCCGGATGACGAGTTCAATTGACATATGATTATGGAATAGCTTCAAACCCGTTTGGCGGGAAAGTTCCATACCTACTGCCATTTTGCCGACCGCTTGTGGCCCAACGATAAGGACAAACTGCATGACTTTTCCTCTTTTCTCGTGATATGAATACCATTATAAAGAAGGAGGGAGGAAAAATCAATCCGATACTTCGCCCATCCTTCGACATAACATCCAAGAAAGGGATAATAATCTACAAGGTGCAATTAGAACTGGCGATACGTTCCTTAAGGCTTGTCATCAAAAATTGAAATTCTGTAATAACGGTTTACATTATTTTGGTTTTCGTTTATAATAATATAGAATATCAACCCCGAACTTCAAAGCAGGAGGAAAAGGTTATGAATGTCTTAGATTGGATTATTATAATTGTGAGCATCTTCATCATCACGATCGTCGCCCTTCAAAGTTCGAAAGACGACCTTGGTCAAGCGTTAACGGGTGGTAATTCCGAGTTGTTTAAAAACCAAAAAGAGCGTGGCGTCGAGCTCGTCATCAGCCGGACGACACTCGTATCAACCATCCTATTCATCGTATTGACATTTCTCGCTTCGGTTTTTTAAAAACAATCCCTATCGTGGGATTTTTTCATTTCCTATGCATAGGATGAGTAATAGATAAAGGTGATCACCATGGCGAAAGGAATGGGTAAAATCATTGCCCAAAATCGCAAAGCCCATCACGACTATTTCATCGAAGAGACCTATGAAGCCGGGATCGTCCTCATGGGAAGCGAGATTAAATCGATTCGCATGCATCGCGTAAACATAAACGATGCCTATATCGATTTTGATCGTGGCGAGGCCTATATCAATGGCATGCATATCTCTCCTTATAAGTTTGAGACCAAAATCAAATTGGATCCGATAAGAAAGCGAAAGCTGCTTCTGCATAAGAAGGAGATCAATCGGTTAATGGGGCTTGTCCAACGGCAAGGGTATACCATTATTCCGTTAAAAATCTATATTAAGGATGGCTTTGCCAAGCTTGAAATTGCCGTAGCAAAAGGGAAGAAGCAATTCGATAAGCGGGAGGCAATCAAGCGCCGCGATGCCGATCGCGAGATGCGGCGGGCGATAAAAGACCGTTACCTCGACCGGTAATGGAAAGTGATGGTATGGGTTGACAATAGCCTCATTTTTCGTTATATTAATAAAGGATTAGGATTCCAATGATCTGGGGATGTTTAGGATTCGACGGGGACACTTGAGCTCAATAAGCAGGCCGTGCAACATCACGTTAAACTGTCGAGGTTATAAATAACTGGCAACAATAAATTAGCTCTAGCTGCTTAATCGATGATGCAGCGGCTTCCTGCGACGATCTCCCAAGTCGTTGCTTGAAGCTTCACCAGTGATTGGGATATGCTAGTGGTTCCTCCTTCGGCCACTAGAAGAATTCTAGAAGGATAGTCAACCATTCGCTTGTTTACCGGCAGGTGGTTGATGAAGCTTAAAAGGTAAACTAAGCCTGTAGAAAGTTGAGTGGTCGGTGTTTCCGGACGCGGGTTCGAGTCCCGCCATCTCCACTGAACTGTATGAATTAATAATATTGCATATTCGTAACGATGACATCTATGATTCGTAATCGAGCAATAGATGTTTTTTCTCATTATCAAATAGTGTGGGTAACAAATTTACATCGATCATCCTGAAGAAGGGCGGATTATGCTTTAGCGTTATGCTGAAGCGTTTTTTTTATTCTCCCTTTCCCATGTCACTTCATAATCCGATTCTTTAAATGCAGATGTGAACGATATCCATACAATACCCGTTTAATCAACTTAAGTTGGTTATATTATTGACCGAGGTTCCAAAGGGATTTGATTCCATTCATTTTCCTGCTTTAGTCTCGGGATTCATGGGTATGTGGGAAGATTATGAAATCTTTAGGAAAGAAGCTTTGTGAGTTGAAAGGCGTAAAAGGGTGTTTTTTGTTAAATAAATAGTCTTTCGTGCAATAAAACGGCAAACGAAATCGTCTAATTGTTGAATATAGTTTGACTGAGGGTGTAACTCAAAATAAATGGATTTGAGGGATTGGAATGAAAAAGCTTTTTGAGCTCTGTCTAATCATGTTCTCCATAATTGGATTAGTGGCTTGTTCAAAAAACGTTTACTCGGCTCATCGCGTGCAAGGAAGACCGGAAAAGATGAAGATACAATATAAAGATGTTATGGACAACTATGAAGAAATCGCCTTTTCGCGTGATCAAGGCAGAACATGGATCAAATCGGATGATCGTTTACCCGCGTTTGATATCTGGAATGTCAAGATGGACGAAGAGGTTCAAGGCATGGTGTTTTTCTATGCCACGTCCTACGGCCAGCTGGCAAAACAGGTTGAAAAGTATCGGAAGCATCCGCCGTTCTATGCCTATCATTATCCCCAAGATGAGTATTGGGATAACCTTTTAAGCCAATATACGGAAGATTTTTTTGAACACTATATCCTCCTCTTCTATTACAAATCCGAAAGCAATATTTCAGAAAATTATGTCTATCATGTCATCAAAAAGGACGAGGATCTCATCCTAAACGTTAACCGATTTGAGGGCATGCTGACGGCGTTAAGCAGTTGGATAGAGGTCATTACAATTAAGAAAGAAGATATACAAGATGTCAACGAATTCCATGTCACCGTACGAACCATTACGCCATTAAAATCCACGATTACCCTTATTTCGAAACGGGAGTATATCCGAGATATCTATTTAAACGGTTTAACCCTTCAAGATTTCGAAGGGCTTGATAACTTGAAAAACGTAGAAGTTTGGACGTTTGGCTTATCCCTTGATATCTATTTTAATTCCCCCCTTTCCGATGACCAATTCGAACGCCTCGTACGTGCCTTGCATCATTCCGATTCAATTCGCTCAGTGGGCTATACGAGCAATACATGGATTCGTGTCATTGTCGCCAATCGTTTCTATGACCAGTACCTAACCAAGACATTGGCCGTCACGGATCTTTTGGGCGAAGAAGGTATTGATCATCATTCCATGGCGCTTGTTTATCCCTCGGTTCAACCTATGGCATTGATTAAGCTTGAGTTACAAAATCCCGGACGGGAACAATATGAAGCGATGTTAAGGCAGTTAAAAGAACTTAACTTCCCGTTCATCGAATCCACTGATATGAATGGCTTCTACTGATTCCCTTCGATCATCGCTTATCATGATGACGAAAAGGCTCATGGGAGAAACCCCATGAGCCTTTTCATTATGGCGAATCATCAGTAAGATTAAGGTGTGTTATTGCAGTATTTGCGATGCAATGGACTAGTTTTATAGAATGATTATTATATCCAATTATTATTTTTGATCATATTTTTCAAGGTAGTGTCAATAATTTT
>DATCJW010000155.1:0-18584 GCA_036562595.1 Haloplasmataceae bacterium
CAATTCACCTCCTACCATCTTCACGGGTCAATATATACTATGAAAGGGCAAATAAATCCTTCACAACAAATGTCTCGATTACCCTTCATTTAATTCTTTTTGTAGTTGGCGATGGTGAGGGACGAATTGGGCAAGCGTTTCATAAAATTGCGGGCTATGGTTAGGGTGGACAAAGTGACAGAGTTCATGAAAGATGACAAGATCGATCAGTTCTTCCCGAAAGCGGATGAGCATCGTATTAAGGATCACACGGGCCTTCTTGTAGTAACAACTACCAAATCGTGAACGCATTTTTCGTAAACGCAACTCCGGCGGATTGATCGGATAATATCGCTGAAAAATGGCTAAACACTGTTCAAAACGCTTTGGAAGCACCTTCTTTGCCTCGATTCGAATAAAGGCGTTTAGCCCATACTCTCGTTGTTTTTCCTCGGGATAGGTAATGAGTACCGTCTCCTTATTCAACCACCGATGGGAATACCGTACGCCGTTTTCCCACCGAATGGTAATCGGTTGGCCTAAATAGGTCAAATGTTCATTAGCCTTGTTGGAGAACTGAACGGTATCCATTTGGCGAAGGATTCTTTCTCGGTAATCGTGCAACAATTTAAGAATATGAAAAGTAGGGGTTAGCCGATGGGTACTTACAACAATCCCCTCTGGCTTCACCCGAATATATGTATGTTTAATTGCTTTACGGTAAATGGTTACTGAGACGTCCCGTTCCCCCAGCTGGGCTGTAATTTGTTCTATCTTCACCCTTTTTTCACCTTCTTATGTATAAAACCATCCGAACGGATTACACTAGGACTGAGGAGTGATACCATGGACATCAACATTCGACAAGCTGTCATGCAAAATCTTAACCACGCAACGCATGATGACGTGCGTTCCACAATCGAAGATGCGATTGCCAGAAACGAGGAAATTGTACTTCCCGGCCTAGGCGTCCTTTTTGAACTACTCTATAAAGCTGCGTCTCCGGATGAAAAACAACGGATTATTGATGCCATTGTCAAACAATTGAATTAGTGAAACCAACACATCCGTGTTGGTTTTTTATTTTTTAATCTACTGAATACCCCATATCCGTCAAAACCGCTTTGAGAAGATCCGGACGGTCGGTAATGATACCATCAACTCCAAGTTCAATTAACCGACGCATGTCGTTCTCCTCGTTCACCGTCCAATAGATGATTGCCATATTATGACGGTGGGCATCTCTCACCATCCTTTGGTTAACAATATTTGAATAGTAAGTCTTGGCTTCTTCATCATAAATCGCTGCTTGTTTTCGGAGAAACGATGGCAAGCGTTTGATAATTTTCTCATGGCGCTTGCTCAGCGGATCCTTGATGGGAATGATAAGAGCGCCGTCTGTTGGAGAATAGAAGAAATTGAGTCGTAGAATATTCAGCAATGTAAACTTTAACACCTCATCTGAAGCCGCAGACGTCATAATTCGTCCGTTCGACTCAGCTTTCACATAGCGAATGACTTCATCATCAAACGACGAAACGATGACCTTATGGTACATGTCATAGGTATCGATCAGCCGGATGAGCTCATGAACGGCCGCTTTAAATGTCTCTTCCCCGCTTGATTCAACGGTATCTTTTAATTCTAAAACATATCGATGATTAGGATAGGTTTGAAAAAGTGCCTCAAGTTTTGCAGGCCTCAACTCTTCAAGCGTAGGGCCATCTTCTAAATGTTCGACATCCCGGAAAGGATATTCCCCATTTCGTTCAAAATTATACGCATAATTATATGGCATTAATTCCTCATAGAAATGCTCACGAATAACCATGTTAACTCCTGGCTCCGTATACCGTTCGTTCGTTAAGTCGTGAATCGTAATCAACACGTTGTCTTTCGTCAAGGCCAGGTCAATTTCAAACACATCATAGCCTAAACGGGCTATTTCATTATAAGCATAAATCGTGTTTTCTGGAAAAAGCGCCTTCGCTCCACCATGGGGAATGATCAACGGCCGATTCCCTTCCCCGACGATCCAGGGATTATGCCCCCCCTTATACTTAGGCGCTGTTGGAATGACTTCCAAAAAGGCAATCACAAAAACCATAAAAACCATGAGCATTAACACTTTTCGGACCACTTTCATATACTCCCACCTCTTGGCATATATACACCATTATAACATGGATTATCTTTTACGAAAATAAAATAAGCAGAGCAAGGGAGTTTTCGTTCGACAAACAAAATCGAATGGTCGTTAAAAAAGAGGTTAGCAAGCTAACCTCTGATGTTTCATTCATGATCAATCATAAGTAATGCGGTTGACCGTCTCACGGTCCAGACGTTTTATGACCTCAACAATCAGCTTAACGGCATTTTCAAAATCATCGCGATGAATCATTGACGTGTGTGAATGGATATAACGCGAAGGAACACAGATCGCGATGGTCGGTGCTCCCTCATGGGATACGTGTATCATCCCGCCATCCGTCCCCCCACCGGTCAATACCTCAAGCTGATAAGGGATTTGGAGCTCTTCCGCCACGTCAATGACAAAATCGCGCAGCCCTTTATGCCCAACCATCGATGCATCGTACATAAAGATTTGTGGCCCTTTTCCTAACTTACTGTCGTTATCTTTAATACCAGGCGTATCCCCAGCCACACCGACATCCGTCGCAAAACCGATATCAGGCTGAATCTTGTAGGATGCCGTTCGGGCGCCACGCAAGCCGACTTCTTCCTGGACATTTCCAGTCGCATACACCCAGTTTGGATGCGGTACATTTTGGAGTTGGCGTAACACCTCAATCGCTATAGCGCAACCGATTCGGTTATCCCACGCTTTAGCGAGAAGATATTTTTCGTCTGCCATGGTACGGAATTCAATGTAAGGTGTAATCATGTCGCCGGGGCGAATCCCCAGTTCATCCACTTTTTCTTTCGATGAAACGCCAATATCGATAAACATGTTCTTAATCTCAAATGGTTTTTTCCGTTCGTCAGGGGACAAAACATGGGGCGGCACCGAGCCGATGACACCATGAATCTTTTTGCCTTCTCTTGTTGTGATGGTCACTTGTTGCGAAAGGAGAACTTGGGACCACCAGCCTCCAATCGGTTGAAACTTAATGAATCCTTCCTCTGTGATTTTGGATACCATGAATCCGACTTCATCGAGGTGGCCAGACACCATAATCTTTGGGCCATCTTCAACCCCTTTTTTTAAACCGATAATTGAACCTAACTTATCATAGGTAATTTCATCGGCCAGAGGCTTTAAATAACGTTCCATGACTTCACGGGCCTCGCGTTCGTTACCGGCAATGGCGTCGGCGTCCGTTAAGTCTTTTAACATCTTAAGTGTAGCATCCATAATTATTCCTCCTTGTACCTCGTTTCACTCTAAATATATTTATGTATCGATGGAATCAGCGATCATGAGAGAAAAACCGCTACCTATAATTGTGGCAAATCATTGTTTATTGTACGATTTCCGGACGTTCTTCCTGCGGTTCTTCAATTATTTTAGGCTGTATCTGTTCCTCGATTGAAACGGGATCGTCAATTTTCTTTTCTTCTTTATCCTTCTTTTCAATATAGTCTTGCATCTTAAGCCGATTCATCTTCTCAATACGGAATTGATTGTATCCGTTGTATGTCCGATAACTGAAGTATCCGATAAGGAGGAAGGATAAAACATAGAGGATGTAGACGATGGTTTCGACTTGCAACGTGTTGAAAAGGAACAAGAAGCCAAAGGAAAGGAGCAGGATATGAACAATAAAACTAAAGAGGTCGTGCAATTCGTACCGTTTCGCCGTCGTGTAGAAATGTACAATCCCTCGGATGTAGAAGACAATACCTGTAAACTGGCTAAAGGTGAAGATCCGTTCGTTTTCTCTTACCCAATCGGTAAAGAATAATAGAATCACCCCAACGACAAAACTAATCAATATTTCCAACAACATGATGATGAGATAGTCCTTCTCATCCCGCGCATCGATGATCGGTTTGACTCGAATCGCGGTAAAGAAAAGAAAACCTAACCCGATGACTTGCACGACGAGCCTTTTGATCTCATCGACTCCAATAATCATCATCGCAACTGTACCCACAAGTAATAACAATGCGGCAATCCCTTCGATTGCCCAACGGTAGGCCTTTAATTTCATCCCATTACCTCCTAATTATCCTTCTTTAACCCTTTATTTTTTCGGTTTTTTATACGTTGTCCCATATGGACAATGAAACTTATTAACGTCATCATTTCAATCGCAAAGATGCCGCCATACAATCCATAGAGTTCTATTTTGATAAAATATCTTCTAGCCACCCGGTCAAATAATTCCTTGATCTGTTTGGCATCCATCGCATTGATCTCGCGCTCGGTAACTTCGCGAAAATCCACCGCTTGTAAAAGAGCATGCAAGTGGTGCATAAACACTTCGTACCCTGCATTGATGATGTCATCCAAAATACGTTCTTTCAAATCATCATGGACAAGCTCATCAAAAGCCTCGATCGTCTCGCCAAAAAGCGACTCAAGATGGGAAAGGAGGATCTCGCGCACCGACCGATCGATTACCAATTTATCGATGAACTGCTTGATATCTTGGGTTAAATAGTAATCATCAAGCAGTTGATGAACAGGAACCGATTTGAGATGATTCAAACCCAGGTCAATGATTTTGTAAAGCTGTTCGTTCAAGAAACCGTCACGATTAAGGGCCGTGAGGATGGTATGGCTGACGGCATGGATCTGATCCTCGGTAATGCCAAGGGTGATGTTGCGAATCCGGCTTTGAAAGATTTCACGGGTTATAAACCGATTGATAAGAAGCGTCAGATCCACTGCCACCTGATCGCGTCGAAAACTCAGGCTATCTCTTAGACCTGTATTGATGAACACCAGCGCGTCCCGATACCGTCGAATGATATCGTCTACACTATGAATTTGTAGGAGCTCAAATACTTTAGACGTATCAAAGCGTAAGAAATGGTCGAGGACACCTTCGATAAACCGCAGCGTTTTGACCTCAATGTCCTTCGAAGAAAAGACATGGGACAAATAAATTTGGAGTTCCTCTTTTTGAAGTTCGATGTTCGCATCTTTCAATTTAATTTTCCCTAAGTTTTCAAAGAAAATGATGAACTCTTCATGGAGGTTATCCATCTTGCGACGGACGAAATCAGGAAGTTTTTCTTCAATGATCCGAAATACTGTATCTTGAATTAGTTTATCCCCATTGACCGCCTTATATCCCACTTGTTGCATCATGGTCAATTCTTCATAGGTCCGGCGGGTGACAATGTCGTTTATTTCATACTTATGATCGTTAAGCCATTTGATAACGACATCTTCAATCCGTTCGAGGATGGTCTCCATGTTGTAGTTGATGAGTTCGAAGAAACGTCCGCCAAACATTTCGTCGATGCTGTCGTTGTTATGGAGGATAGTCGTCAGTTCGTTAAAAATGTAGTTTGCCAGCGATCGTTGCTTATCCTGCGCAAAGAGATAATTAGAAATCAGTTGGTAAAGAAAATTTTGAATGCCCAGTTTCGCCGATTCTGGCAATACTTCATACAGCGGTCGTTGAATTGCCTGATCAAGGCTATCTCGATGGTTGTCGATGACGCGGATTAAGAAGTACTTGTCACTAAACCGGTCAATGACATGATCGATTTCCTTCGATACATAGGAATTGACTACCCGATCGGCATTCGTTTGATTAAAGGCAAAGGACAAATCGCCGATCTTGCGGCTCGATTTAAACCAATTATAAACTACTTCGCTAACCGCATCATATGAACGGGATATGCGTTCCGTTAGAAGGTTCGTCAACACTTCTACGATAATATCCGTACGGATTTTGCTTAAATCGAGGTTCAATAGATCATTGGTAAACTTCATGGCAAAAGCCGAATTATTCGCTTTGATCCGTTTTAAGACCACATCAGTAACTTCGGTACTCAGGCGCCGATTATGGTTGCTGAAGAACGTCTTCAACATGAGATAACGGTCTTTTTTGACCCCGCTCTTAATTCCTTCCTTAAGTTGCGTCTCATCTTTCTGCATCATATAGTCGATCGATTCCTGCGATAAGAGATCCTCAGCGACGATACGGCCAAGAGAACTGGCGAGTACCGGGATGTGTCGGGGAACAATGCCTTGCAGCGCATGAATACCGAAAAGCGGTTTATAGGGCCTAAAGATGAACCAGATGGCCAGTACATTGGTCAAATAGCCTAAGGCAGCGTAGATCGGGATGTTGATTAAGAGGCTGCCCGCATTCGGTTCCGTCGTTAATCCTAGGATAAGCCCGACGATTCCGCCAAGTATGCCGCCAATGGTTGTTAGCGGGCGCAAATTCCGGCCCATGAAATCCTGCATTAAAGCAAGAATCTCTTCGTTCGAAAGTTTTTTCAAATTGTTTTCAACAACCCGGCTGACGTTTCCTTCCAACACTTTGCTTAAGCTGCTATCTAAAAAGTTCATAATCGATTGGACTACATTTTCGCTGAGATGGTCGATCGACGTTATCCGATCGAAAATCTCGTGAACCGAGATCGAGGTCTTCTCCTGGACCACACCTTCGATTGACTGGATAATCAGCTCGATGATCGTGTGATTGGTATAGTTGACATTATCGTTTTTCAGAATCGCCGATAGCTTATTCGTCTCTAAATAAGCCAACATTTGGCGGAAGATATAGTCATTAATTTCTGCTTGATGAATACGAATATAGTGACGAACGATCCCTTCTAAGGATTCCGAAAATTGGACCACCCGCTCCTCTGTCAAAAATGACTGCAGCCGCACATCAGCAATTTCGTGAACTTTATCCACCACTTTGTTCTTCACATACTTAAAAAGCTGTTCGTTGTAAAGAAGTTGTTTGGTTAAAACGGTGACCGTTAGGTTATTGACAAAAGGTTTTAGATTCAAGGTCAGGACATCTTTGAGCTTTTTATTCAGGAAATCGGAGTGGTCGATATCACTAGAGAGGTAACGCTCTAAAAGAAAGCTTAACACCCGATGCACCTGAGAGGCGATGAGGCGGGCCGTCAATATTTGGTTGGCCTCCAACTCCTCAATAATGGAGGCTACGCTCTTTTGATGTAGGATGTCGACCACTTGGTCCGAAATGGTTTTGGAGAGGTTTTCAATATCCACCCCACGAAGCAGTTCAACAATTTTATTAATAATATCGTATTTTTGTGTAAAGTTTTCAATAAGAAATAGGCGGATAGCTTGCAGGATAATCCGTTTAATCGTTTGTTGGTCATAGATCGTTTGGTCGATGGAAGATTCGATAAGTTCTTCAATTTCATGGCTATTTCGCTGAACGATTTCAATAAGGCGGTCAATAATGCCGGGAAGTTGCGTCTCTAAAAACTTCTCCACCTCAAGGCGAATATCTCCAGTAAACAGCTCGATGATGGGTTTATCGATTTTTTTCAATGCCACCATTAAGCCTTCACAGAAGACTTCAATGGCCTCTTTTGAATCGCTTGCATCCAAATAGTTTCGGAGTATATCATAGAGTTCATACAATGTTTTTTCGGAAACAAAATAAGAAATTGGCTTTTCATTTAAAAATTGTTCCAGCCGCTCGACTAGACTCTCTAAATCGAGATCACGATAGAGCTTGCGAATAAACGTACTAATCTCTTGATCATATTTATACCGCATCTCTTCAAAAATGGTATTTAACAGTTCGCCGATATTGTGTGCAATGATTTGAATAATATCTTTGCCAAATAGCTCGCCAATGGTCGTCTCTTTATACGTGTTATAGAGGTCGTGCAATAGAGGTTTTAAGACCTCTTCTTTTTGCATTACAGCGACCAATTCCTCTGTTAGGCGGTCTGCAATCGAAAAAGCTTGTTCCGATGAGATGATGTCGGATAGTTCAATCTCATGGCCGAGTTGCATGATAAAGGAACCGAGGTGATCGTGTAGATACTGTTCTAAAAAAGCGAGGCTTCTTTGTAGCGTGTCGTCAAAACCCGGCAGCTCATTAATTCGCATATTCTGTGAGTGCTTATAAATGGCTTCATTAAAAAAGGTGACGACAATTTTAGAAATCGCCTCTTTAACCTCAGGTTTATGCAGTTGACTTCTTAGCGTATTATGATTAATGATCTCTTGTTCCACCAAATCGGCAAGGTTTTTCTCGAGTTTGCCACGCGAGTTGACGATGACGCCTCCCAATTTAAAGCGGCCAAACCCATACTGGCGGAAAAGCATTTTGATGGCTACGTCATTGGTAATATAGCCTGTCCAAGCGCCAGCTAAAACCATAAAGAGAAGATACAACCACGGATGGCCCTCCACATTGAATAGCTGATCTATTAACATCATGGGTCATCAACTCCCAAATGCTCCAATTCATCGTTATTTGTGCTTTTATATTAAGTAATTTTACCACAATATATAACCATATTCAACAAATGTTTTCAAGTCGTTTTAGCGTTGGTACCAACGAAAATGAGACCAATGGAGAGGAAAGAGCGCCAGATACTCAGGATTCTTGTACCGTGTATCGATCAAAAGGGCAACCCCATAGTCCTGTTCGCTTCTAATCACCCGGCCAACTGCTTGCAAAACCTTATTAAACCCTGGATAGGTAAAAGCATAATGATATCCATTTAAACCCTGTCGAAAGAAGTATGCGGACAATTCCTTCCGAAAAGGGCTAAAGGTGGGTAATCCCACACCGACGACAACGACACCATTTAGCCGGTCTCCAACAAGATCAATGCCTTCCGCAAAGGCTCCCCCAAGGACCGCCAGGCCAACGATATGTTTAACGGAGGTATCGAATTGTTCGATAAACTGGACACGCATTCGGTCATCCATTCCTTGTGTTTGCACGATAAGCTCAATGCCTTGGCCGTCAATCAGTTGACGAATCACCGGCTCAACGAGTTTTAGATATTCGTACGACGGGAAAAAGACGAGATATTTACCCGGTTTTTGCACTATCTCGCGAATGGATTCCGCAACCGCTTCTTTTGTAAAGGGGCGATCGCGATATTTCGTCGATACATCAGCATTAACAATTAGGTCGAGCTGCGTTGGATCATATGGCGACTCGATATAAAGATGGTCCGTGTCCATTCCACCGTATAGATATTGGTAGTATTCGATGGGATGGAGCGTTGCGGAAAAGAAAATGGTACTTAATACGGAACGGGTACGGCTTCGGATGATCTCCTTGGGATTTAAGCAGCTCAGTTGGTAATGAATAGAGGCAGGCGTACATTCAATCCAAACGATGAAATCTTCACTGAAATAGTCACTAATACGGACAAAATGAAGAAGTTGATAGTAAGCATCCAACAATTCCTCCGGGATGGTTTCCTCTTCTTTCTGTAACGCCTCAAAATAGGTTTCTAACCGGTTGAGTAGCTCTTTTACCTCATCAAGAAGTCCCGTATCCAAGTCGGAAAGACTTAAGTACTCCTTCTGTTCCTTCAAACACACTTGATGATATCTTTCAAGAATATGCATAAGACGGTTGGCATGTTTTTCAATGCCAGGTTGAAAATCCGACAGGGCAACGACTCGCTTAATAAGATCGGGGGATAGCCCCACCGTATACATATCGGTCACACGATCGTAAAGGTTATGGGCTTCATCAATAAGAAGGATGAGCTTCGGTGATTCCGCGTCAAAAAAGTGTTTTAAATAGACGCGTGGATCAAAGGCGTAGTTGTAGTCTCCAATCAATATATCGGCAAAAAGGGATAGCGTCAGCTGATATTCAAAAGGACAAATGCCGTGTTTCAAAGCATAAGTTTTGATCGTCATTTCATCCCAACGGTCTTCCCGCTTGAAAATGTCGAGCACCGCAGAACGCAATCTTTTATAAAAATCTCGAGCAAAAGGGCAATCCTTCGGATGACATTTAAGTTCGTCGTTCAAACAAATTTTTTCTTTTGCCGTCAACACGAGGGATTTACAAATAAGCCCGCTTCGATGTCGTAAAAGTTCAACCGTATCATCTGCCACCAACTTAACGGTCGATTTAGCGGTGAGGTAAAAGATCTGTTCCTGGATATTCGATAAGGCTTTTAGGCTAGGATAGATTGTCCCCAAACTTTTGCCGATGCCTGTCGGTGCATTGACAAAGAGATTTTCCCGTAATTCAATTTTCTCTTGCACGGCTTGGATTAATTGATCCTGCCCGTTTCGACAACTTGGAAAAGGGAAAGCCATTTTTTGAATGCTTTCCATTTTTTCTTCTTTGAATCGTAAAATCATCCGTTGAAACTCGATGTATTGGCGCAACGTATCAAAAAAGAACGATTGGAGTGTTGAATAGGTATAGGTATCCGTCACTTTAATGGTCTTTAGACTATGCTTATGGACATAGAGGACCGTAACAGCAATTGGTTCCTTCCGATCTTTTTTTCCCATTTCATACAACATATACCCATAAAACTTGGCCTGAGCCAAGTGATTGGGATACTTCGTTATCAAATCCTCATCCTCAACCAGTAAACTGCTTTTTATTTCAATGAGTTCAGTCCCGTCAGGATCGAAAAGATCGATGCGCCCTTGGATGTCATAATGGAATCCCAAATAGTCGCCTTCTGCTTTTACAAAAACTTCCGAAAGATAGTCCTGCCACTGACTCTGGATGTGTTGATGAATCCGTGTGCCCTCCTGCATCTGACTGAAAGTGGTGTAAGTGGGCAGGAGATCTCCAGAAGCGTAGATGAAGTCTACGATATCACGTACGGAACACTTGATTTCATGCCATGCCATGGTCATCACCTATGTTTCATCATACCACAGAAAGGAGGGGATGAAAACCGTCAGCACTTATTGAAAACAATAAAAACCATGCTAAGCATGGTTTTTATCTGGTGAGGATTCACTTTCTTTTTTTTCGCTGTCAGGAAGATCGTGCATGATTTCTTCACCGAACTCGTCTTTAAAGTTGAGCGAATAGCCATCGCTCTCATTCATCATTCCTTCTTCATCACGCCATTCATCATTAAAATAATAGTTGTAATAGCGATATTCGTCGTATGAGAAAAGATCATCTTCCCCGAATTCCTCTCTATAACGGGGAAAGCGCAAATTTCGATCGCGTACTTCAGGATCCTTCGCATCACGAATGAAATCGATTAAAAACACGATGAAAAGCACCAGAATAATTCCAGCTAAGAGATAGATTCCCATAAGCATACCTCTTTCTACTTTTTCTCTTAGCTTTCCTCAAAATTTACCAATTATTCACCGCTGATAGCGAATTCTCCGACTTTCTAAAGCCACCCATTTGCTGCATCGGATGCCATAAAAAAACCCCATCCTTACGGATGGTGGATTACTGATCCGGAGCCGTTTTTTTAGAATAGGAACAGGACTTGTTTTCACATATAATGTCGCCATCTTTTTCGGTCAATATATTGCCGCATTCTGGGCACACCTGATTGACCGGGCGATGGGTCACGATATTCCGACATTTCGGGTAGTTATTACAAGCATAAAACGTTCTTCCCTTAAGAGGCCCTTTCTTAGCAACCCGCTTTACAAAATAACCTTCACCACACTTCGGGCACTTGATGTCAAGTGTTTCAACCATCTTTTCTTCCTTTTTAATATAGGTGCATTCAGGATAGCCGCTGCAACCAATGAATTCGCCGTAGCGACCATACCGGACGACAAGGGGCTTCCCGCATAATGGACACGTCTCGTCCAATCGCTTCGGAGCCACCTTCTCCATATGGGTATTGGCATGTTCGACCAAGGGAATGAATTTGTCGTAGAACGATTGGAGTTCTTCATGCCATACCTTCTCGCCCCGTGCGATGGCATCCAAGTCCTCTTCCATTTGCGCGGTATAATGAACATTAATGATGTCGCTAAAATACTCCTGCAACCGGTCGCTCGTTAGAAAGCCTTGTTCTGTAGGGACAAATTGTCGGTTTTCCATCTTGACATATCCACGCAATTTTAATGTCTCCATCGTTTGCGCATAGGTGGACGGTCGGCCAATGCCCAGTTCTTCCATTTCCTTGATGAGCCGTGCTTCAGTATAGCGTGCTGGAGGTTGAGTAAAGTGTTGAATGGCCTCCATTTTCAGGCATTGGACAACATCATCCTGTACCAGCGGAGGAAGCTGTTCTTCTTTAGTTTCTTCAAATTCATTATACACCTTAAGATACCCATCGAATAGGACGACCTGGCCATTAGCTTTAAACTCATACCCGTTATTTTCAATAATAGCGGTTGTTTGTTCCAATTGAGCATTCGCCATAAGGGAAGCCAAGGCCCGATAATAGATTAAACGGTACAATTTATAGAGATCATTTGATAAATAAGGTTTTAACATTTCGGGTGTCCAGTTAATATGGGTAGGCCGAATCGCTTCGTGGGCATCTTGAACATTTTTACTATTTCCTGTTTCCCGTCTTATGGTTCCCGCATACTCATGTCCATAATGCTCATGAATAAACGCGAGGGCATCTTGAATGAACTCGTCGCTAAGCCGCGTGGAATCCGTCCGGATATAGGTGATGAGGCCGTGGGGTTCTCCATCAACTTCAACGCCTTCATAAAGTTTTTGAGCCAATAACATCGTCTTTTTCGACGTAAACTTCAGCTTTGATGACGCGTCCTGTTGCAGGGTAGATGTGATGTAGGGCGGCCTGGCCGTTTTTTGTCTTTTTTTCCGTTCAATGGATTGAACCCGGTAATCCCCTGTTAAAGCGCTAAGCACCTCATCAGCTTCTTGCTTGGTTTTAAGATCGACTTTCTTGCCTTTATAACTAGCCAGCTTACCTGTGAATTCTATATCATCCTTTGAAAAAACACCTTCAATAGTATAATACTCTTCAGGCTTAAAGGCTTGAATTTCCCGTTCCCGATCAACAATGAGCTTCAAAGCGACAGATTGCACGCGTCCAGCTGATTTCGACTTGATTTTTGATTGCAATAATTTTGAAAGTTTAAACCCGATGATACGATCCAAAATACGGCGTGACTCCTGGGAACGGACAAGATTTTCATCAATCTGCCGCGGGTTTTCAATCGCTTTAAGAATGGCGTTTTTCGTGATCTCATGGAACTCCACGCGAAAAATCTGTTTATCCTTCATCTTATCCATACCCAGCGCATCGTAAAGATGCCAACTAATGGCTTCACCCTCACGATCGGGGTCTGTCGCCAAATAGATGACATCAGCCTGTTCCACGTGTTTTTTGATTTCATTAACGATTTTCCGTTTCCCAGGAATATAAACATACTTGGGTTTAAATTGATTCTCAACATCGACACCCAGCCCGCCAGGGCCAGAAATCGCTAAATCCCGAATATGGCCAACGCTGGAAATGACTTCATATTCATTTCCTAAGTATTTCTGAATCGTGTTCGCTTTCGTTGGCGATTCAACGATGACTAATTTCTTCCCCATCATCTTCACCTTATTCTCTCTGTTAATTGAAAGTATTTCTTACCACATCTAATATGACAACCAGCCTTAAAATTATACCAAGATATCTTCAATCGTTTGAACTAATTTTGCCCCTTGTTGGATCAGTTCATTCGTTCCCCTTGATTTTTCAGAAAAGATGGAACCCGGAACTGCATAAACATCCTTTCCCTGTTCGAGGGCAAAGTCACAGGTTATGAGCGTGCCACTGCGTTTTGCTGCCTCGATAACGAGTACTCCCTCACTTAAGCCGCTAACGATCCGATTACGAAAGGGAAAATGGGTTTTACGAGGGGGTTCGAAGGGGGGATATTCGCTTATCAACAAGTGTTTCTCCGCAATGGTGCCAGCTAGTTCCTGATGGGCTTTGGGATAAATGTTCAAAATTCCGCTTCCTAACACCGCGATGGTTTTTCCACCTGAACGGATTGCTTCACGGTGAGCCAGCCCATCGATTCCTCTGGCCAAACCGCTGACGATACAGACCCCCTTTCTGACGAGTTCCCTCACAAAATATATGCAAGCCTGCTCGCCATAGAGAGTAGGGGTCCTGGAACCAACGACCGCCATCTTCCGTTCTTTTAAAAGTTGGATATCCCCTTGATAAAAGAGCACAAGCGGAGGCCTATATAGCGTTCTTAGGGCTTCAGGATAATGCGGGTCATAAATGGTTAGATAGTCTACCTGATTCCGGCGGAGTTCACGTACCATCTCCTCATCCTTTAAGGCACGATAACGTTCATAAAGCGGACCAAGCGCTTGAATCACTTGTGCCTTTGACCATGTGGGATGGTTGTTTAGGTGGCGAAAGATCCGTTGTATTTCGTGGACTTCAAGCGCTAAATAGTGAAGTTTTAAAAGTACCATTCGTTTGTCCATTGAATCACCCCACTATTATATACGCAATCAGTCCAGAAAATCAAATAGGGTATGATTCAAATGGAAGGCCGTCCGGATCGGCTCGAAGCTCTTTCGGTGTTCAGGGGTTATCCCAAAACGAGCGATAGCATCAAGGTGAGCTTTCGTCCCATAACCATAATGCTGATTAAAGCCATACATAGGATATACTTCGTGAAGTTGTTCCATATAACGGTCCCGGGTGACCTTCGCCACGATACTTGCTGCCGCAATGGATTTACTGACGGCGTCCCCTTTCACAATCGCCGTTTGAGGAATGGCGATAGGAAGAGATAGCGCATCGATAAGCACGTGATCCGGTGGCGTCTTTAAATGTTCTAAGGCCCGTATCATCGCCAGTTTCGTTGCTTCTAAAATGTTCAACCGATCAATCTCTTCAACCGTTCCAAAGCCAATTCCATAATCACAAGTTTCAACGATATATTCAAATAGCTCTTTTCGCTTTTTTTTCGTCAACCGTTTGGAGTCATTGAGCTCCGGCAGGTAAAAGTGTTGAGGCAAGATGACGGCTGCAGCGACGACTGGTCCCGCCAAAGGGCCCCTCCCCGCTTCATCAATCCCTGCCACCACCTTTTTACCATATGCAAATAGCTCATTCTCATAAGCGCTCATTTCCAGAAAGTGTAGGTGGGCCATATCCAATGGCGACGGAGTCGGCAGCTCTTCAAGATCATCACTATTGTGGTTTAATATCTGGTCGACTAGCAATTTCATGGGTATCAAGCTTCCTATCCTATGTTCTAGTGAAGTATTATAACATAGCCCTTTTTTATAGTAAACCCGGAATGTTCTTGACATTTCGAGTTATATTTGCCATTCTAAAGGCAAAAGGGGATTATAACGGTAACGTGTGAACGACTTCATTGGCCTTTAGAGGAATAAAATAGTTATGAGAAAGGATGATGATTTGATGAGCAAAGAGAAATACTTAAACGAATTCAAAAAAAGGCTCTCGCTTTTGGATGAAGGGGAAATTCAACGGATTGAAGCGGAGTATCTGCGATTTTTTGACGAAAAAGAGAAAGAGGGGTGGGCAGAGGAAGAAATCCTTCAAGAGTTAGGAAACGTCAATGAACTCGCTAAAAAGATCCTTCAAATGTATCGGATTTCGCCGAAGTACATCCGCCTTTTCGTTGGAAAGGAGAAGCTGATTGACGAATTCAATGACTATGTAAGCAAGGTTGCCGATACTTCGATGGAAGTGTTCGATAAGGTGGAACAATCGGTCAAGCGGTTATTTAAAAAAACCATAGAAACAGGAGAAAAAGGTTTTCATAGCGTAAAGAAATTTTTTTCAAAAAAAGAAGAACACGCCACTGATACCGACACTTCGGATTGAATTTTTTCGATTCATGAAAGGGGGATCGCTTTGACAATTCGAATTCACTACGAACTTAACGGTGGATATTGGGATCCTAAGGAAGAAATCAAGGAAGCTTTCTTTACTGATTTCTATCATTTCATCACTACTCATTACGACTCACCGTTAAAAACGATAAATGTTCGTGACTTCATCCATGCAAAACCTTACGTTATGGGCAGTCTCGCCAGTCCGTTCTACTTGAAGGAAGAAATTGGTGGAAAGCTGGAGGATCAACCCGAAGAATACTTTATTGGGTATTGTTACCACAGGGGGAAGTACATCGATCTGATTCAACACCTCATCCGTTTTTTTGCCGATTGGCGTCGGATTGAAGGATGTGCCGAACCCCATGCTGAAGACTTCTTCGCAAGCAGTTGGGCCGCTTTGGTCGATACGGCGAAATTTTTCGCCTATACCACTTTAGAAGACTTACAAAACAGCCCCGAATCACCAAGCGTACGATGTGAAACCATTTTATCTTATCTCCAACACTGCCCAGGGGCATACGAACCACCTTATGTAGTAGATGGCACCATCAATCAACGTTTAGCCAAACCATATCGGAAGGGCTATTATTTCTATGGTTGGTATGACAATCCGGACTTTAAGGGAGAACCGGTCCATTTCGTTGACCGCCATGCAACGGCAGACCTTACCTATTACGCTCGGTGGAAAACCTACACTTATTTACATTCCAATGATGGATATCGTACGTTTGAGGAGCTTTACGACGATTTCTTACGTGATTTTTCGTCCTTCCTCAACACCTCCGTCAATAAGACCATTGAACGCGATCCGATCCATGGTCGTATCAGCGATTTCCTCAAAAAAAGTGAAAACGGAAAACTGAATGCCTTTTTTCAAAAGAAAACGTATTACGATAAGTGGTTCTGGTTAATCGATTATCTCCGCTCGTTAAAGAAAACGGAGGAAGAACGCGCATATTTTGACTTTAATGATGGACGGTTCGGATCCGAAGAACAGGTTCGTTGGGAACTTAACTCCCTTTTCGTTGGCGGATTCCATCTGACTTGGCCTAAAACAGGGGATTATAGCGGTCCTGGGATTAAGGAGGCTTTGGCGGATCGAACGAATTCACAAATCTTAACGGTTGACTACTTTATTAACGAACGAGTCACTTTACCGCGGATAACTCGCCCCGGTTTTAAGTTTCTAGGTTGGTATGAAAACTCGGAAGGGGACGGTGAAGCCATCACGGTGATTACAGACGATCGCTACGCCAATCGAACCCTTTATGCCAAATGGAAACGAATGAATTCCTAATCCTTAAAAACCATCCTTTGGGATGGTTTTTTTACAAATGGTCCTGCCAATGTGAACTTTCTTTCCTTGATTTTTTTCCCTTTTTCTCCGTTGCATTGTCTTACAAAATCCGCTAAAATAATGGCTGTCGCTTTTTGCTAGCTGCCCCATGACCGAAGGGAGATATGAGACATGATCACCATGACGATGAAACAACGCTTTGGTCAAACCATTCGTGGGTATCGAATAGAACGTGGACTACGTCAACGTGACATCGCGAAATATTTGAACTGCAGCCAAAGTATGATCAGCCGTATCGAACGGGGATATGATACCATCAACGAGCAGGTCTATCACCAAATCGGCTTACAACTCGGTCTTAATCTAGCGTGCTTCAAAAACGATTACGAATCGATCGAGGGACTGATCCGACGTTTTGTCGAGGCGGTGATGGATCTGAATCATCAATCCTTGAACGAGATACAGGATGCATTTAAACCGTATCATGGGACATTGCCCTTTACCTATGATTACCTCACAATGGTTATGTTCGGCCAATACTTTAGCGGCGACGATAATGAAGCCATACGAACGTTAGCCATACTCGATGGAAAAGCCGACTACATTCACCTTGCCATTCGTCCTTTTTATGAATTGTTACGGTTTATTTATTATAAAAAGAACACCGCAACAAATCAATTCCCACAATCGCTTCCTCTTCCTCTCCTACCAAACGAAGCACTCCAAACCTTCCTCGAAGCGGTGAATGACTATTACGATCACTACCATCCGAAAGCGCTCAATGGATTTCTGCGGGCCATGACGCTTTTTAAGCGGTATGCCCATGCCCGTTGGCAAGCCCATTGTGAAGTTTACATTAATAAAATTTTAATGACCGATAATGACTACGGAAATTTGAAAGTTCGCACCCAGTCGTTATTACGGCGTAATGAAACCTACTTGCCTCGAGATCAGTATAGTCTCACGTTTCAACTCGCTTACAGCCTCTATCATCTCGGTGAGGTCGAGGAAGCGTTACAACTCCTGCAAACGCTTCAGAGCAAAACCTTTGAATATGCGGATCTCGTCCCTTATATGATTGAGCGTTGTCAAAAGAGACTGAAGGAACAACCAGAAAACAATCCACCCGAACCTAAAGAACGCCATGCACTGGAACTTTTGATTGAGCATTATGAAGCGAACCGGAAGGATTCCAACTATTACCGCCTCATCGAACAACTCATCGTCCCCCATTTGCCTATTCGCCTTGAAATTAACGAATACCTGACCTATGCCTTCGATCTCCTGGAATACTACGGCGGGAAAGGAAACAACGAAAAGTACCAAGAGCTCAGCCAAAAAATGAGTATTCTCTATCGAATCCTTTAAACCAACCAAAAAAGGGCATCATCTCTAAGATGATGCCTCTTTATATTAGATGTTTGGCCCCTTTGAATTTATTCTTCAATCGCTCGATGTCTGCGGGATCATCAATCCACTCCTCAACATACCCGCAGCGGCCACAAAGATACCGCGATACCTTGACATAACGAAAGGCACTGAAATAAATGATATTGCCCGCCCCATGGCCATAATACCGTCCTTCGATT
>DATCJW010000063.1:0-3281 GCA_036562595.1 Haloplasmataceae bacterium
GGATAAAGCAGGAACAGTGGCCGAATGTCGCAGGAATCGCGGCCGGATGTGACAGGAATCCTGCCCGGATGTCACAGGATTAGTGCTCGGATACGGCGAGAGGGCTGGCCGGATGGCGCAGGAATACTCAATTTCAGCTTCTCGTTCCCTAATTGAACCAGAAACCCTATTTTTTCCTACTCTAAGACCAGTTTTATTTAGAACTATTTATTCATATTTTCTTCTTTGACAATTTGACAATCATATAAGAATATGCTTATATAATAATGAGGTGATGAAATGAAGGATTGGGAGCAACTGGTGGAGTGTCATAAAGCCCTGGCGGACAAAACACGCTTGCGTATCCTGGCCTTGCTTAAAGTGGAGGAATTGTGCGTATGTGAACTGGTAGAGATTTTGCAAATGACGCAGCCGGCCGTTTCCCAGCACATGCGGAAATTAAAGAATGCGAAGTTGGTGAAAGAGCGAAGGAACGGCCAATGGGTTTTCTATTCTTTGGATGGTTCCACTTACCCTTTCTTTCAATCCGTATTAGAGACACTTCCAGATATGCGAAGTGAAATCGAGAAGCTAAGGTCAAGTGGGCGAAAAGTCGTCTGCGATTAATGCTCGGCCACATCTTGAAACTAAATGAGAAAGGTCGTGTTTGTATGAGTGGACTGATGAGAAGGCTCTCCTTTCTGGATCGTTATCTTACGTTATGGATTTTTCTAGCCATGGCCGTAGGGATAGCATCAGGCTATTTGTTTCCAGGCATGGTGAAGGTATTAACCGGTTTTCAGGTTGGAACGACATCCATTCCCATTGCCATTGGACTGATCTTAATGATGTATCCTCCTTTGGCCAAAGTACGTTATGAAGAACTGGGTCAAGTTTTTCGTAATACACGAATTTTGGGACTGTCTTTACTGCAAAATTGGGTGATCGGCCCCATTTTGATGTTTGTGCTCGCCATTGTGTTCCTACCAGATTATCCCGAATACATGGTTGGACTTATTCTCATCGGATTGGCCCGCTGCATCGCGATGGTCATCGTTTGGAACGATCTGGCCGAAGGAAATCGGGAATATGCGGCAGGTCTCGTCGCTTTTAACTCCATCTTCCAAATTCTTTTCTATTCCGTTTACGCCTATCTGTTTGTGACGCTTTTGCCAAGGTGGCTGGGACTTGAAGGGGCTGTTGTAAATATTACGATGGGACAGATTGCGGAAAGCGTCCTGATTTATCTTGGCATTCCTTTCTTTGCGGGGATGATCACGCGGCTCGTTCTGGTGAAAGCCAAAGGGCGTGAATGGTACGAATAGAACTTTATCCCGGTGATCAGCCCCATTACGCTGATCGCCCTATTGTTCACAATCATTGTCATGTTTTCCTTAAAAGGCGATCTCGTTCTTCGCTTACCGTTGGATGTCATAAGAATTGCGATTCCTTTATTGATTTACTTTGTTATGATGTTCCTGGTTTCGTTCTACATGGGAAAAAAGGTGGGCGCTGATTATTCCAAAGCGGTTACCCTTTCCTTCACTGCGGCCAGCAATAACTTCGAGTTGGCGATTGCGGTCGCGATCGGCGTATTTGGGATAAATTCAGGTGCCGCTTTTGCTGCGGTCATTGGTCCGCTTGTTGAAGTTCCGGTCATGATTGGACTGGTCAACGTGGCGTTTTGGATTCAACGGAAATATTTCCAAACATAGACAATATGAGGTGAACTAGGTCTGCTATTTATAGGAGGATTTCACCATGGATAAGAAAATAATTTACTTCCTATGCACGGGCAACTCTTGCCGCAGTCAAATGGCGGAAGGATTCGGCAAGAAGTATTTGGGTGACCGTTTTGAAGTATACAGTGCCGGCATCGAAGCTCATGGTTTGAATCCAAGAGCGGTGAAAGTCATGGCGGAAAAAGGAATCGACATTTCCGACCAAACTTCGGATGTGATTGATCCGGACATTTTAAACTGTGCTGATTATGTAATTACCCTGTGCGGCGATGCGAAGGATAAATGCCCGATGACTCCCCCTCATGTAAAGCGGCTGCATTGGGGATTGGAAGACCCGGCAAAAGCAACAGGAACCGAAGAGGAAATCATGGCCAAATTTCGCTCGGTTCGAGATGCTATTGAAGCCCGCATTAAACAATTTGCTAAAGAAGTGTAAAAGAGGGTGACTCAGAGAGTCACCCTTTAATTTTCCTCAAAAATTTTTCTTATCCACCAAGGTTGAACAGTAGTACGTTAAGGGATAGAATCACTTAGTATGATCGAAACCAATACCCCCCACTTCAGTTGATAGATGAATTGTTAGGGAGGACGTAAAAGATATGCCTCTATAAACAGTGAAAGAAATTCAAAATGTTTCGCCACAATCTAATGGCACTCGCCATACTGTTTGAATGGGACAGAAACAATAGTGAATCTCGTATCGGAGCCATACCTTCTTCCTTGTTAACGAAGAATAAAAAACCAAAAACCAGCAGCAAGTAATTAGTTTTAAAGGGAGGTGTGTGAAAAGCAAAAGAGGCTGTAAAGAATTGAAATCAAGAGGATCCTAGTCTGTAGACTTACGATATTTCTTTTTATCCAGGGAAGTCCCGCTTGCAGGACTTCCCTGGATAATTATACCTTTAATCTTTCACTTTCAATAATCGTATTCCATTTAATGTCACTAGAATTGTTGCCCCCATATCTGCAAGAATTGCCAGCCAAAGTGTAAGCCATCCCGGGAAAACGAGCAGAACAGCAATCAACTTCGTAATGAGCGCGAAGGAGATGTTCTGTTTAATCACGCGGACAGCATTTCTTCCGAGTCGAATCGTGAACGGAAGTTTCGAAAGATCGTCAGCCATCAATGCGATATCTGCAGTTTCCAAAGCCGTGTCGGTTCCTGCTCCCCCCATCGCAATGCCAACGGTAGCAGAAGCGAGAGCGGGCGCATCATTTACGCCGTCGCCAATCATGGCCACTTTACCGTACTTCTCGCGCAGTTCTTTAATTTTGGCCAATTTATCCTGTGGCAATAATTCCCCGTAGTATTCATCGACACCTACCAATTTGGCGATTGCAGCTGCTGTTTTGTTGTTGTCCCCGGTTAGCATAATCGTTTTGGCGATTCCTGCTTTTTTCAATTCGGTTATGGCTTGCACGCTTTGTTCCCTTACCTGGTCAGCGACGGCAATCAAACCGAGGATCTTATCTTTGGTTCCCAGGATCATCACTGTTTTGCCCTGTTGCTGTAATGAAGAAATTCTTTCTTTAACAGAGTCAATATTGTCATGCAGTTCT
>DATCJW010000071.1:0-6088 GCA_036562595.1 Haloplasmataceae bacterium
CTCAGAATGTACTTCTGAATTTCTTTACAGCCCCTTTCATCACTTCAGCAAGTAAGATTTCTTTGGAATGATTAAATAAAGGACATTAATGCGAAATAACCGATGAACAGAATGGATGTCCCCCAAATGATCGGAGAAACAGTTTTAATTTCACCGCGAATAAATTTAATGAGTGTGTAGGATATGAATCCAAAGGCAATCCCATCCGCTATGCTGGAGGTGAAGATCATTCCAGAAATGGTCATAAAGGCGGTGATGGCGGATGTTATATCATTCCAATGGATATCTTTCAAATGTTGGGCCATTAACACCCCAACCAGCACGAGCGCGCCGACGGTTACCGCAGAATGTGTGAAGACGTTGAAAATGGGAAAGAGAGCTAGTGATAACAGGAAAAGTAGGGCTACAACTAAACTGGAAAACCCTGTTCTCGCGCCAGCTTCCACACCGGTTGCCGATTCGACATAGGATGTGATTTCCGGCGTACCGAGTGTCGACGATATGAGGGTTCCACAGGCATCGGAAAATAGAGCTTTATCGATATTGGGAATGTGCCCATTTTCATCCATGAGATTGGCGCCTTTCGCAACCGCAACTAATGTTCCTGCGGTATCAAAGATATCAACAAATAATAATGCGAATATCAAGAATAAAGAGGTTAATAAACTATGATTGGTAAAGACCGTTTTGAAACCTTCGATTACGCCGACAAAGGCAACATCCTTAATATCACGAAAAGCTTTATAATTAAATTCCCCAAAGCTTGGCATATCGGGAATATTGAAGACGTATTTTAAGACAAGCCCAAGTGCAGCTGTTAAGAGGATCGAGATAATAAAAGAGAATCTTGAAATCGGATGTTTAGAGGTATGAATCACAAAGATAACAACAATCGAGAACAAAGAAAGCAAAACGATTGGATTCGTCAAATCCCCTAAGACTAATTGATTATCCCATTTAAAAATTCCGGTAAGTCTTAACCCGACAAAGGCAATAAAGAAACCAATTCCAGCTCCAATGGCTGCTTTTAAGTCTTCCGGAATGGCTTCAATGAGTTTACGTCTTATGGGGGTTAGTGAAATCAGTAAAAACAAAACGCCACCGATGAATGACAAGGCTAAAGCCTCTTGCCAAGTGTAACCATGAACGCCAATAATGGTTCCAACAAAGAAAGCATTAATACCCATGCCAGGCGCTAAGGCAATTGGCAATTTGGCAAGCAGTGCCATTAATAGGGTGGCTAAAAACGCACCAACAGCTGTGGCGAAAAACACCCCTCCATAGGGGATCCCTGGTTCTCCACCAAATAATCCGGAGGAAATGCCAGGATTCACCACAAGAATGTAGGCCATGGCGAGGAATGTCACCATTCCACCGATCGTCTCGGTACGGAAATTCGTACCCCGTTCTTCAAATTGGAAGAATTCACGGATTCTTTTCATTTTTTTGTGCCCCTTCTTCTAATTTTTTGTACTTGAAAGATGTCAAAAATTAAAAAAACCATCTACTTGCTGAAGGTATATGGTTTCCATCTACTATGACAACTAGAAGAAGTTGATCAATCGTAGTCGCACGTTTTACGGACGTGCGGTAGAAACTTGGTCACCATATTAGACCAATTATACGACAATCTTTTCAAGCACAAAATCATTATAACAAAAGCGAAAACGACTTGCAATCTTTTATGAAAATTTTTCAATAAAATGATAACATAATAATTTTTCTACTAACTGGCCCCTGATATGTTATAATGTTCATGATAATGTTCATGTTATGAATCAAGGATGAAAGGCGCAAGTTTAGAATTGGTATGTCATGAAAGGGGATAAGATGATGCCATCAAACTTAAATGAGACATCCGCAGCGTCTAATATCAAGTTCGGTCAAAATGCAAACCGTCTACGTTTAGAACGGCATGGCTTTTTAACCCCGTGCCAGCTGATTGCCCATCGAGGATTAAGTGGCTTGGCACCTGAAAACTCCCTGGCAGCTATTCGGTTAGCAGCTGAAGCAGGATATTTTGGAATCGAAGTCGATGTTCACACCACGAAAGATTCTCATTTCGTCATCTTCCATGACCAGACACTCAATCGTATGACGGGGATTGAAGCCCATATTAGTGAGATGATTTGGGATCGGCTCAAGGACATTCGGCTTGCCAACGGGTCCAACGTCAAGCAATATCCTGACGAGAAAATCCCCTTGCTCGATGAGTTTTTAGCAATCTGCGAACCCTATGGGATTGTTCCTGTCATTGAAATAAAACAAGTTCATAGCGAAGACCACCTTGATCGTTTGGTCGAACGCCTTCAAGCCTACCGCATTTTTAATCAAGCCATCATCATTTCGTTCCATTTGAATTACCTTGTCTATTTGCGTAAAGGTTATCCGAATTTGGCCATGCAGTTATTGGTCAATGAAATTACTCCAGAGGTTCTCGAAGTTTGTGTTCAATATGGTCTCGATGTCGATGTGAATCACAGCCATCTTACTGCTGAACAAATTCAAGCCTGTCATGCCCAAAGCTTAAAAGTCAATGTCTGGACGGTAGATGATTTGAAGCGAGCACAAGACCTCATTGACCGCGGTGTGGATTATATCACGACGAATTGCTTGCGTTAGAGGGTGTTGATTCCATCAGAAAGCGAGTGGAATTTCATGGCATTTGACCAATCCTTTAAAGTATTGGCGATCGGAAATAGTTTTAGTGAAGACAGCTTAGCCTACCTCTACGACATTGCTCGTGATTATGGAATACGTGAGATTATCATCGCTAACCTCTACATCCCAGGTGCGAGTTTACAAGACCACTGGAATGCGGCATCACAAGGGCAATCCTCTTATGATTATCAAAAAAATAAGTCAGGAAAGTGGCACATCACTCCTCATGCCTCGTTGCTGGATGGTTTAACCGATGAAGCATGGGACATTATTACCTTTCAACAGGCGAGCGGCTACAGTGGGCGTCTGGATTCCATCGAGCCCTATCTTTCCCTTTTATTGGAATGGGTGCAGGCCTATCGATCCGATGCCACGCCTATCTATGCTTGGCATATGACTTGGGCGTATCAAGCAGATAGCACTCATGAACACTTTGCATTCTACCATCACGACCAGAGCGTGATGTATCGGGCCATCCTTGATGTCGTTCGAACGAAAATCCTGCCTCTTAATGTTTTTCATACCCTGATCCCCACGGGAACGGCAATTCAAAAGGCACGAAAAGGGCCGTTAGGGGATACGTTGACGCGGGATGGTTATCATCTTAGCCTATTGCATGGACGATATATCGCCGGGCTGACGTGGTTTAAAAGTCTAACCAAGCTGCCTATTGAATCGCTTACTTATGTTCCATATGGATTGGACCGTAAGGATCTCAAGTGGATGAAACGGGTTGTCAATCAGGCTATTGAGCACCCGTTTGATCTTTGACCTATTGTTTGTAATAGGAGCAATTCCTATTTGGAGCCAAAAGAAAAGACAAACGTCCTTTTCGATCAAGGAGTATGTCTTTTTTTCTAGATTTCAAAATGCTTTCGCATCACTTTAAATGAGTGTGCGATGGTGAAACCTGCACTTTCATACATCCTCCGTGCGGGATTGGTTTCTCCAGTAAAAAGGGACATATAGGTAGCACCAAACATCTTTTCATAGTGACAAAGAAGGAAAAATAGCGCTTTTCCAATCCCTTGGCCCTGATATGTAGGATGAACGCCGATACCTGCGAAATAGCCGCGACCATTCGCTTGAGGATAGATAGGCCCTGTAAACCCAAGAGCCACGCCATCTTTTACCGGCACTAGGACTTTTAATCCCTTTTTTACAGCGGTGTGAATCTCATCCCGCCACAGGTCGTTTCCTAACTTTTCGAAAAGGTCTTCAAAGCGATGCTTTTCCAAATCGAAGAAAGTAAATTCAATGCCCTTTTCGTTCAATGATTGAATCCGAGTATGGATTTCGATGGGAATATTAAAATGTTTCAGTTCGAGGTAGTAGGCATATTCTGTGGTTATCTCCAGATAACCATGGTGCCTGAAAAAGTGATAGGCAGGGCTAGGGTAGGGGACGCCGGGTGCGTTTGGATGCTCATGTCCCTCGGTGCCGGGGATAATCCAGGTCAAGTGCAAGGGGTTAAAGAAACTGCAGTCAATCTGCTTGGGTTGAAGCGTTCTGAGGGCATTTTCCAATTCGGTTAGCAGCATGGAGCCAATGCGTTGACGACGGACGTCTTGGCGAACGAGAATCATGGTGATATACCCAATTCTCGTCTTTTCAACAAATACCCCAAACGCGAAACCTATAAGGTCCTCATTTTGACTTGCGACAAAGGCGAGTTGCGGATTAAAATGAGGGTTTTTCATAAACAACTCGTCAAAACTTTCTTCAGTCCACGGTTTGTATAAGGGTTCTGTTTCACAATGGGCGTTAAACAATTGAATGACATCTTGCTTATCGCTTTCGGTAAAGTGTCGGATACTGACCATGGGAACCACCTTTTTTCTTTATCTTACCATGTTTATCTTACCATGCACTTTTAAGAATGAAAAGGATGATTCAAAAAATGGTTCATGGGTAGTCTTTTTATACCAAGCTAGTTATAATGAAAATATAAAATATAAATAGTATACTTAGGAGGATTAATCGTGAGCTTAAAGCACGGAATAGAACGCTTAGAAAATTGTATGCGTCAGGGGATTGAGGAAGAAGCCTATCCGGGCATCTCTTATGCCATTGTGACGAGGGATTGGGTCCATCTCAACCATTTAGGAGACAAGGCTTGGTTTCCTACTCGCATGCCGCTTAGTCGAAAGACGATCTACGATGTCGCCTCGTTAACGAAGGTAGTAGCCACTACGCCGGCCATCATGCGACTGATCGAGATGGGAGAAATTCGGCTGGTAGATTCCGTTAAATACTATCTGCCCCAATTTCGGCATGAAGGGATCCGAATCTTCCATCTTCTAACCCATACGTCTGGTTTGCCAGCAGATATTCCTCGGGCCTTTACTTTAAGGACGAAGGAGGAGGTCCTTGAGAAAGTCTTTGCGACAGAGTTAATGAACCCTATTGGTGAAAAAATCGTTTATTCCGATATTGGTTATATCCTTTTAGGGCTTATCATCGAGACCGTTACCGGTCAGACGCTCGATGCATTCGTGACGGAACATTTATTTAAGCCCTTAGCGATGGCAGATACCGGTTTTAATCCTTTGGAACCGTCCCGGTGTGCACCGACGGAGTTGCGTGAAGATGAAGTCTATAATGGCTATCTTCAGGGGATTGTGCATGATGAGAAAGCTTTTGCGATGGGAGGGGTATCCGGCCATGCTGGGCTGTTTTCAACCAATGAGGATTTGGCGAAATTTATTCAAATGGTGCTAAATGATGGTTTTTATCACGGACAAAAGATCTTGTCTAAATCTTCTATCGATCAATGGTTTATACCTAAAGTGATGGAAAAACGATCGAGCTTCGGTCAACCCTATTCCCGAAGCCTTGGTTGGGAGTTGCCGAGTTTTGGTTTTTCCTGTGGCGATCTCGTCAGTGGTGAAACCATCTACCACACCGGTTTTACGGGTACGAGCTTGATTATCGATCGGGGGCACGGGCTTGGGATGGTTTTCCTCACCAACCATGTCCATCCAAAACGGGGCAAAAATAAACTTTTTTCTTACCGCCAGCGCTTCGCAAATATTGTCTTAGGCGAAATCCTTCCCTTTTTAAACGAATAAAGGTCAAATGACTAACGCCCAACATATATTAGTAAGGGTGTTAGTCTTTTTATTTGTTCAGTGGGGAAAGGGAAAAAGAGTCGAAAAAAGGGGAAAAGGTTCCAACTTTATGAAAAACGGAAGAAGTTTTCGCGAATTAATAAATTTGTAGGAAAAATCTTGCAAAAAATTTCTAGTTATTGTAAATTTAAAGTAAAGCGGTTACATACCGCCAAAAATATAAAAGAGAAAATGCGGGTGTAAACCTCTTAACGATATCACATACGAAAACCCGTCAAATCGGCGTCCTTGAAGCCATCGAACAGGCGGTTCAGGCTGGAGAACTCGATGAGAAGGTGATCGATGGGTTATTAGCC
>DATCJW010000085.1:0-6000 GCA_036562595.1 Haloplasmataceae bacterium
GGACAAACGGTTGCTATCGTTGGCCCAACCGGAGCAGGAAAGACGACGCTCATTAATCTCCTCATGCGGTTTTATGAAACGACCAGTGGCGATATCTTTATCGATGGAATCAACACCAAAGACTTAACCCGTAAGAATGTGCGGGAACTATTCGGTATGGTCCTTCAGGATACTTGGCTATTTGAAGGAACCATTATGGAAAATTTGAAATTCGGCCGTCCAAGCGCCACTGATGAAGAAGTCATCGAAGCCTGTCAAGCAGCCCATGTTCATCACTTCATCCAATCCCTACCACGGGGTTATAACATGGTCCTCGATGAGTCGGCCAACATCGCCAGCGGTCAGAAACAGCTTCTCACGATCGCTCGAGCGATGGTGGAAAATGCACCCATGTTGATTCTAGATGAGGCGACCAGTAACGTTGATACCCGAACAGAGCTTTTGATCCAAAAAGCCATGGATCGGTTGATGGAAGGCAGAACAAGCTTCATCATCGCTCACCGGCTATCGACCATTCGTGATGCCGACCTTATCCTCGTTATTCGTGACGGCAATATCGTTGAACAGGGTACCCATGAAGAGTTGCTTGAAAAGAATGGCTTTTACGCAGAATTGTATCGTAGCCAATTTGCGGGAAAAAATCCCATGGCACCACAGGAAGATCCAGCCTTAACATAAAGCTTCAAGTTCAATTAAAAAAAGGCGGCTAGATGTAACTAGTCGCTTTTTATTTTGACCTCTTTTGTCTTTCTTTGCCTAATGCTTCATTTTCTTTTGTTCGGATCATAGGATGATATAAAAAAGCGGGGTGAGACGATGCGACAATCCCTTTTTCTTGACGTCGACGGTATAGAGAACGCTTTAATGATCCATCAAGCGGAGATCGACTATGCATCCTTACGTCTATACTTTACGCAAGAAAAAGAAGAGCTCAACGCTTATGCCTTCATGACTTTAGATGTGACAAAACCCCACGCAAAGGATGCTTTGATTAAAAGATTATGGGATGACGGCTATATCGTGAAAACATATCCAACGGATCCGTATGTCCCATCTTATCCGTCAAACCTTCCTTTAGAAATGGCGATTACCATACTTACTCAAGCCTATACCCAGAACCTTCAACGGATTATTCTCGTCACCAATCGCTCCGAATTTACGAATCTAATCCTTCAGTTAAGGGAATGGGGGATCGCTGTCGTCCTGGTCACCCTAATGGATAATCCCCCGATAAGTTTTATTACAAAAGCCAACCGTGTCCTTTCGCTTTACCATTATCTGGTCGAGCAAGAGAAAATAGATCCAATTATGGACAGGAAGAGGCGGTGTGATGAAGGGCTTCAAGATAAGGAGAAATCACAACTTAAACACACCAATAGGCCTATCATTCCAACCATTAAACAGGTGAAAAGAATAAACGATAAGTACGATAATATCCCCCATATCGAGTTGGCTTCGACTACGAGGGATAGCAAATGAATAACGTGCTTATCAAATTCAAAGATGGTGACCTTCTCAGACTCTATCAAAAACTCTTTGAACAGCCGCAACGTGAAGCATATGCGCTATTATTAGGGACTCTCGAGGTGCTAGATGAGGAAGCGATGATAAAGGTCTTTCAGATTCGCTTTCCGAACCCTTCAGACTACTTGGAAAGAACAAACTATTCTTTAATTATCCATAAAAGCTTTCTTCAAGGCTGTTTATCCGAAATGGAACAACATAATCTAAACACGCTCATTGAAGTCCATACCCACCCTTTTGCTAAGGGAAAACCCAATTCTTCGTCTATTGATCGTAAACACGAAGCATTTTTAAGCCAATACTTAGCCCAAAGTGCTCCTCCTTTTCGCTATGGTAGCCTAGTAATTGCTCCTCATAACTATCGCGGACATCTCTACATTTTTCAAGACGGCTTTTCCCATACCATTCCTTTAAAAATTCAAACCCAAACGGTACAAGAGCTTCATTACGTGTTCCCAAAACGATTTATTAATCATGAAGCATATAACCATCCGCTATTTGACCTCCAAGAAGTTTTGAACCAACGGATTACCTTCGTAACCACAAGCCTTCTTTCCCCCACCTTCGCTTATATCTTACAAAACAATGGTTTCCAACATTTTTCTCACATCATCATTGGCCAAAAACAAATCCAATCTTTTGATTTTCAATCAGGGAAGATGCCGACTAAACCAGTGATTACTAAACGTGAAAATATAAAGTTTCTTAAACATCGGATTTTTTTAAGCGATCTTCTCATCGTCTATAGTCACGATGAATCCCTTAACCGGTTCCTTCATCAGTCATCGATGCATTACTTCGTTCCCTCCATTATCGGAACCGTCCAAGCGACCTATGCCGAAAAACGTGTAATCGGATGGGAAGGATTTATCATGACCGGCTTAATCGGAGATCGGGTATGTTACCAATGTTTAAGTGAAGCGTTTAAGAAAGAAACAGGATACCCCCGAATAAAAGTTCAAGCTAGTCATATAAAAAAAGGATTTTTACCCAATCCGTATGAACGTCCCCTTCTTCCTGTAGACCTCCTCATGGCCCATCTCTGCCTCGAACAGGCATTTGCCCTATTAAAAGGCCATCGCCCTCCCCGGTTATTAATTTATCAAAACCGAATGGGTACGCCCTACATGGTTTCACAAACGGATCTTATCAATCGTGACCTTAATTGTAACTGTTGTAAAGTATAGAAAAAAGAGGAACAAGAAGGATCCCTATCCATGTTCCTCTTTCGATTTTCTATTTGATGACGTAACCCACTCGCTTCCAAACGTTCATGAACTGTTGTAAGTCGTAGTAGCGGGCCACCTGTTCATCACTCGATGCCGCAGGATCGTTAACGTAGACGACGTGTCGGCCGTCGTGCTTTCCCAGTCCCGTGATGACGAGGAGATGCCCATCAGGATAGGTTATCGATGTGCCATCTGCTTTCTTCGGTAAATGATCCAGCTCGCTTTCCTCTTTAACCGTTACCGAGGCAACGATTGGGTGGCCAGATTTCAATAACGATTTGACATCTTCTAGTGACATATAAGCGACATAAGCTTCATGACCTAAAGCTCCGGCAACGGCAACATTATAGCTCCAGTTACCATACAGATCGGCGCCATGGTCTTTCACGAGCTGTGCTACTTCTTCCGGTGTGATAGGATTCCCTTTATAGTTTAAGACCATTGCCACTGACGTGGGACTACAAATCCGATGGCCAATCTTTGGGATCAATTGTTGGGACTTTGGCGGAACCGCTAATCTTATTTCTTCAAGATGAACGTTATTATGAAAAACCATCTGTTCGGTGTCAAGGGTGAGTCCAATGAGCTTAAGCATGGGGCTTTGAGCATGTGGTGCTCGCTCAAGGTGGGCAAGCACTTGAACTCGTTGAGCCTTTTGCCCTTTAACCGTCAGGGTATCGACGGAAAAGCTTGTGAGTTCGTCTTCTTGAAAAACGCTCGCATTGGATTGACTTAGTCCCCACTTGCCATAGGTAAAAAAAGATGACCACTTGCCATTGACTTCAACCCGAACTTGTATTTCAACGGTCGTGTCCTTTGGGGTGATTGCATTCCAGGAGGCGATAAGACGGGAAAAGGAAGTCGTTTTCATCATCGGGGAAACATATGTCCCGAATAATTTGCCATCCTCAATGAAAAGGACACGACTGGTTTCGTCATATCGAATGTCTTGGTGTAATCCCAGTCGAAGCAAATTGCCTTTTAGAATAATGGGTTGCTGGTTGACTGTCACTTCACTTACTTGGTCGTAAATGCTGCCCAAGATCATCACTCCCTCTCTATGCCATTATAGCATAATCTCTCCCCCACTAAAACGTTTAAATCTCAATTTGGATAGAAACTTTTAGCACAATTTCGGTCCCTTCTATTCTATGATCGCCTGTCATTCTCAATGCCTACAAAAATTATGGTGAATTCTGATTTTTTTTCGCCTACTGTTACATTAATAAAAGCATTGAAATTTCAATATATTGAAATGAGGAAATGAAGAGGAGGGCATCATGGAACAAAAATACGACACGTTATCGCTTGATGCATTGACCCAATCTCTACAAACATCCCTGACGGAAGGTTTAAATGAGGCGCAGGTTCTTGAGCGTCAAAAACAATACGGGAAAAACGAGATTGACGAACGCAAAGGCAAACATTTAATTCAGAAGTTCTTCGATCAAATTGGCGACTTTATGATCCTTACCCTATTAGGAGCGGCGATTCTGTCATTATTGCTTGGTGAACAGGGCGAGGCTCTTCTGATTATAGCGATTGTTTTGCTCAATGCTACACTCGGAATCGTTCAAGAAAGCAAAGCAGAAAAAGCCCTTGAAGCCATCAAAAAAATGACTTCACCGCAAGCGAAAGTCATTCGTAACGGAAAACTACAAGTCATCCCGGCGAGCGAACTCGTCGTGGGTGATATCGTGGAACTTCAAACAGGAGATTTTGTGCCAGCAGATCTCCGATTATTTGAGGTCCATCAACTCCAGGTGGATGAATCGGCGTTGACCGGAGAATCGGTCCCTGTGGAAAAGCGTGTTGAATTCGATTCAACGAAAGATTCGAATATCGTCGACTCTGTACACTGCGCCTTTATGGGTACTGCTGTTACCTATGGCAACGGCAAAGGCATCGTCATTGGTACCGGGATGGCCACTGAAATTGGAAAAATTGCCAAGCTGATTAACGACGTTGAAACCATCCAAACGCCAATCCAAAAAAATCTCGAACGGTTAGGGAAACTATTGCTCATTATCATCTCCATCATTTGCGGTATCATCTTCTTTGCGGGAATCATTCAAGGACAAGACTATTTTGACATGTTCATAACTGTCGTAAGCCTTGCTGTCGCAGCCATTCCGGAAGGACTCCCCGCCATCGTCACCATCGTATTTGCGATTGGGATGCAACGGCTTGCCAGACAAAACGCCCTTATCCGCAAACTTCCTGCCGTAGAAACCCTGGGATCAACCCATGTGATTTGTACTGATAAAACGGGGACCCTCACGCAAAATGAGATGACCGTGACGCACGTCTACACCAACCATACTTTATATCCGAAGGAGAACTGGCATGACCCGCATGTGCGACGCCTGGCCGTTTTGGCAACGCTTTGTAACAATACTCGAGTCTATATTGAAAACCATTCGTATCAAAAGGTTGGGGATCCTACAGAAGTCGCCCTTATCAACCTAGCGCTTGAGGGTGACCTTGATCCGATTCAAACGATACAGGCTTATCCGAGACTAGATGAGTTGCCTTTTGATTCCAAGCGCAAACGGATGACAACCGTTCATCAGATGAATGGAAAAAAAGTAATCATCATGAAAGGGGCTCCAGAAGTCGTTCTTTCTGCCTGTGTGAAGATTCAAGAGGACAATCAGGTGCTCATCCTCACTGACTGGCATAAAAATCGGATTATGAAAGCCAATGATGACATGACGAATCACGCGTTACGTGTCATCGCTTTCGCTTACAAGGTTATTCCCGAAAAGGAACATATTTCTCCAAAAAAATACGAACGGGATCTCGTTTTCTTAGGCCTAATCGGAATGATCGATCCACCCCGAGAAGAAGCCTATGAAGCCATCCGCCTTTGCCAGCAAGCCGGTATCGAAACGGTGATGATTACCGGCGACCATAAAAATACGGCCATCGCCATCGCCAAAGAATTAAACATTTTAAATCCCGATGACCTAGTGTTAACCGGATATGAGCTCGACCAATTAACAGACGAGGAGTTGAAACGGGCCATCGACAGGATAAAGGTGTATGCCCGCGTTACACCGGAACATAAACTAAGAATCGTGCAAGCTTGGCAAGCCAAGGGAAAAATTGTTGCCATGACTGGCGATGGAGTGAATGATGCACCGGCTCTAAAAAATGCGGATATTGGCATCGCTATGGGAATTCAAGGGACGGAGGTAGCGAAGGGAGCGGCCGACATGGTCCTCACCGATGATAACTTCGCGAC
>DATCJW010000086.1:0-6117 GCA_036562595.1 Haloplasmataceae bacterium
GTCCACTACTTGCGGTTTGGCGGTACGTTCGGGATTCCGATCAATCAGTTTATCGCTTTTGTGGCCTCACTGGCCTATGCCTTACCGCTTTACTATTTCACCAAACTGTTTGCGAAGGGAAAGCATCAACGTTTGGTGAAAATCATCCCCTTGATTCTCAGTTCCCTTGCGATGACGTTCATCATGGTGTGCGTCAACTTTTGGTTAACGGAAGTGTTCATACGCATTCTCATTGCCGGAGGCGGAAACATTGCATCGGTATCTAAAGATGAAGTTTTAAATTTCGTTAGCACGAGCTTGAATTTCAGCTTGCCGCGTTGGGTTGAAAACACTTCTTTTTTACCGAAAAACTTCTGGTTCTGGTTCATCGTTATTTCGTATGTGCCCTTTAATCTTGTGAAAACAGCATTAACTTCAACGATTTATTATGTGTTAAGTTTCCGCCTAGAGGTTGTCCTTGAACGGTTCCGGCTATCGACTGAAAAAGAAAGCATCCTCTTACGTATTAAGAATGAGCCCCAGAACAATGTCCAAACGTTACAATAAAAGGGTCTTACTTTTGATCTAGAAGCCACCCATACGGGTGGTTTTTTATTTGAAAAATAAGCTGAAAAGGATAAATAACGGACGTTAAAATTATTTTAACAATTCGTTGAAAATATAATTCCGTATCGGTATAATTATAGAATAAGATTTCATCATGCATTTGAGGTGAACTATGTTTACCATCTTCACAAAAATTGGCTGGTTTATCAAGAAACACTGGTGGAAGTATCTGCTGGCGGTCACCTTTTTAAATATTGCAAGCCTCATTAGCGTCCTATCGCCCAAGGTATTAGAGTATGGGATCGACCAGATTGTTAATAAGACGTTAACGCAGAAAACCCTTCTGATACTGGTCGGCTGCTTTCTCCTCATAATATTTGGGGGGTATATTTCAGGATACGTCTGGAGCCATCTGTTGTTTGGGGCTTCGATACATCTGGAACACACGATACGTAAATATTTTTTTCGTCATCTTTTGAAAATGGATCGTAAGTTTTATGAGGAGCATGTGGTTGGCGACCTGATGGCACGGGCGACCAGTGATTTGCGTACGGTTGCTATGACCGCTGGCTATGGAGTACTTGCGCTCGTTGACTCTATTTTTTATTTGGTATTAATTTTAGCCATGATGTTCTTTACCATTGATTTACGACTCACTCTCGTCTCTCTCATTCCTCTTCCTTTTGCGGTCATTGTCGTTAAAGTGCTTGGTAATAAAATTGAAAAGGCTTTTTCAAATGCCCGCAATGCGTTCAGTGTGTTAAATAATCAGGTGCTCGAATCGGTGAGCGGTGTCCGTGTCGTACGTGCCTATGTTCTTGAAAATCAGGACATCGAACGATTAGATCAGAGCGCACAAGCAGCGTATGATGCGAATATGCGCGTTTTTAAAATTGATTCTCTTTTTGGCCCGCTTTTTCGTACCGTCTTCTCGATTGCGCAAATCATTGCCTACGGCTATGGGATTTATCTCATCTTTAACCAACGCCTTTCTCCTGGACAGTTGGTCTCTTTTACTATTTATTTAGGCATGCTGTCTTGGCCTCTCATCGCTTTAGGCGATACGGTCAATATCATGCAACGGGGGAATGCGTCGTATGACCGGATCCAAGAAGTTTTAAACGAGTATCCTGAGGTGAAAGAACCAGAAGCGCCAAAGGCCTTAGGCCAGACGTTTGAAAGTTTAGAGATTAACAACCTCACGTTCCGTTATCCCGGCAGTGAGCAAGATGTGTTGAAAGGCATCTTTCTTTGTTTGCGTCGAGGCGAAACGCTTGGGATTGTAGGGAAAACAGGCTCAGGGAAAACCAGCTTACTGCGCCTACTGTTGAAACAGTATCGGCCGAATGCGGGGCAGATCCGCATAAACGGTGTGGATATCCATGAGGCCAAAACGGAGGAGGTCCGCCGTTTCTTTGGGTACGTGCCCCAAGAGCATATCCTCTTTAAGGGGACGGTCCGCGATAATATCGCTTTTGGGAAAGAGAATGCGACGGAAGAGGAGATCCAACGGGCAATCGACCTCGCTTCTTTCCGAAAAGACCTCGCTTTTTTGGATGAGGGGCTAGATACCCTGGTAGGCGAACAAGGCGTCACCCTTTCGGGAGGCCAAAAGCAGCGGATCAGCATTGCCCGTGCCTTTCTCCTCGATCCGGAAATCCTTATTTTTGACGACTCGCTATCCGCTGTCGATGGGACAACTGAGAAAACCATCTTAAATAATTTGCGCCATGAACGCCGCAATAAAACGATGATTATCGTCGCCCATCGCCTGTCGGCGGTAGAACATGCAGATCACATTATTGTATTGGAGGATGGTCAAATCATCGAACGCGGTACCCATGAGGAACTCATGGCAAATAACGGGTGGTATGCAATGCAGTACCGCCACCAGCAAATGTTGCAAGATGAGGTGGTCAGCGTTGGCGATTAGGCGAATTTGGCACTATACAAAGCAATATAAGGCGCTTCTATTCGTCTCCATGGTTACGCTGATCTTTTCCATCGTACTCGATCTCGTTTCTCCCTACCTTGCTTCGCTTCTCATCGATGACTATATCGTTGGCATAGAAAAACCTTGGTATCGGATTGAAGAAAAGGTGGAACAGTCGGTTTATTACAATGGCCATTATTACATCCAAGAGCGATTTGCCAAAGACCGTTCGATTTTAAATGAGGATGAAAAAGCATCCATTATCTTGATTAACAACCGTTTCTATTTCAGCGGTCAATACATTGTTGATGGCAAGAAAACAATCGCTGAGGAGGGGCGAATGCTTTGGGTTGAGAAGGATGATGGCGAAACCATCGCGTATTATTTAACGCCCCTTTCAGCTGAAGAAGTGTTTCATTTCTATCAACCGTTTATTAAACCGGTCACAATTATTATCTTTATTTTTGCCCTAGTAAGCGTAGCCTCAATCTTTCTCATCTTTTTATATCGCATCTGTTTCTTAAAACTCGGCAATCGGGTCACTTATGATCTCCGCCGTGATGCGTTTATAAAGATTCAGAAAATGCCCATTTCCTATTTCGATGAGATACCAGCGGGGAAAATCGTGTCCCGTATTACCAACGATACGGAAACGGTCATCGAGCTTTACTCGCAAAGTTTGGTTGTTTTCACGCAAGCCGCCATCTATTTTATCGGTATCTATATCAGCCTTTTCTCGCTAGATGTGACGTTAGCTGCCTTCAGTATGCTCCTTATCCCGTTGCTTGTCGTATGGGGCAGGATCTACCGGAAGAAGGCAAAACATAATAACGAAGTGATCCGTAGTGAAAACGCTGAAATCAATGCCTACCTTAACGAGTCCATTAAGGGGATGGAAGTCATTCAAGCCTTCAATCAAGAGGAACGGAGTTATCGCAAGTTTATGAATCATAACGACCGCTACGCGGAGTATCGGCAAAAAATGGTCGTCCTTAATTCCGCGCTATCAGGCAATATGGTCAGACTCTTGCGCCGAGCGATTCAACTTGCGATCCTCTTATACTTCGGTTGGGGTGCCCTTGGTTTTTATACTTTCATTTCTGTGGGTGTCATCTATGCCTTTGTCGAGTATATGAACCGCCTGATTAATCCTATCAACCAAATCTTTGGGAACATCGATGTCCTCCAACAATCACTCGTCTCTGCAGAACGCGTTTTCTTTTTGCTAGATCAGCCGGAAGAGGTGATGGAGCAAGGCGATGGCCCTTGCTTTGAAAGAGGCGAGGTGGAGTTTCGGAACCTTTCCTTTGCTTATGAAAAGCCAAACTATGTACTTAAGGACATCAATTTGAAAGTGAAACCTGGGCAAACTGTTGGCATCGTCGGCCATACGGGAAGCGGCAAGAGTACCCTGATGAACCTATTGCTCCGTTTCTATGATTATGAGGAAGGAAGCATCCTGATTGATGGAGTGGATATCCGCAAGTATCCTAAGCAGAGCTATCGCCGCCGTGTAGGCATTGTATTGCAGGATCCGATTCTATTCACGGGGACGATTGCCTCGAACATAAAACTCAACAACCCATCCATTACGGATGAAAAGGTTGAAGAAGTGCTCATTGCCATTGGGGCGGAATCTTTTATCCGCAAGTTCAGCCGAGGGATCCACGAACCGGTGCTCGAAATGGGTTCGAATTTTTCGGTTGGTGAACGGCAACTCATCTCCTTTGCTCGGGCCATGGTCTATGACCCTGCTGTTCTGGTACTGGATGAGGCAACAGCTAACATTGATACTGGAACCGAACAACTTATCCAGCATGCGTTACAAGTAGTCAAACAAAATCGCACGACCTTTGTGATAGCTCATCGGCTATCGACCATTAAGGATGCCGATTTCATCGTTGTCCTTGATCAGGGGAGATTAATCGAGCAAGGGACTCATGACGAGTTGATGGCAAAGCGAGGAAAATATTACGAAATGTACCAATCTCAACTTCAACATGTTACAGACTGAGGTGAACAGGATGGCAATCTATACACGAAAAGGAGATTATGGACAAACAGACCTCATTGGGGGGCGCGTGATGAAGGCTCATCCTCGGCTACACGTGATAGGGCTGATGGATGAAGTGATGGTCCTGCTAGGTCAGTTGATCTCGCGTTGTAAAGAGAAGGGGTTAGATGTTCGAAATATTGAATATATCTATCGCCAGTTTTTCATCCTTCAGACGATAATCGCAGATGTCAAAGGGGCTTATGGCTTTTCTATTACAACTGATGTTATAGCCAAACTCGAGAATTGGATTGACAGCCTAGACAAGAGCCTTCCCCCCTTACGCCATTTCATCTATTACACAGGACATGAAGATGCCTTGTTGTCGCAGTTGATCCGTGTGAAGATCCGAACGGTTGAGCGCTGGCTGGTTAACCTTGGGGAGAATGAAGCAATCGATCCTTTGGCACTTGCCTTTATCAATCGTGTATCAGACTATTTTTATATCTTTGGCCGTTGGCTAAATCATCACTATCACTATGAAGAAAAGATACTGCAACTTAAAATTGAAACAAACGCCGAATAAAAGGGCCAATTTTTCAGGCCCTTTTATTCGAATGGCGGGATGGTTAATTTAATTGACAACCCGTTTACCGTGGGTATATCATATTAATGCAAAGCAGCTTGTTATTAAAAACATATTGACTTTTCGCCGGAAGATGAGTATAATGAGTAGCGGCTCTTAAGAGTCCCTAAAGATGGCCTGTTGGTGAAGCGGTTTAACACACCAGCCTTTCACGCTGGCATGCACGGGTTCGAATCCCGTACAGGTCACCAGTGGTCCCGTGGTGTAGTGGTCAACATGCCTGCCTGTCACGCAGGAGATCGCGAGTTCGAGTCTCGTCGGGACCGCCATATCATGCGCCCGTAGCTCAACTGGATAGAGCGCTTGACTACGGATCAAGAGGTTGTGGGTTCGATTCCTGCCGGGCGCGCCATTCTAACCGGGAAGTAGCTTAGCTTGGTAGAGCGCTTGGTTTGGGACCAAGAGGTCGCAGGTTCAAATCCTGTCTTCCCGACCATGGGGAAAATGTCCATGGGGAAAAATGTGCAGGTGTAGTTTAATGGCAAAACATCTGCTTGCCAAGCAGAAGATGAGGGTTCGATTCCCTTCACTTGCTCCATTTTCTTCTCCTAATCCTTTCCATTCTTTTCAATCATTGAATGCATATACCCGCTTCGAAAGCATCAAACTAGTATTCGGGTGGATTCGATGTTGAAAAGATAGAAAGGTTTTATGCAACAAGATTCATAATTCAAACAGACAAGCCTTGTAGGCTTGTGATATGATAGGGAAGTGCCTTTTGAGGCGAAGCTTGATCTTTGAAAACTAAACAGAACGCGACCTTTGAGTGGAAAGAGAAAGGAATAAACTGGAGAGTTTGATCCTGGCTCAGGACGAACGCTGGCGGCATGCCTAATACATGCAAGTCGGGCGGGCACTGTAGGGTGCCAGCGGCGAACGGGTGAGTAACACGTAAGTAACCTACCCATTGGACGAGGATAACTACTGGAAACGGTAGCTAATACTGGATAGGTACTGCAACCGGAGGGGGGCAGTATGAAAGGCCCATGAAGGGCCGCC
>DATCJW010000095.1:0-6303 GCA_036562595.1 Haloplasmataceae bacterium
ATCCTGCCCAGTTCCCTTAAGGGGGGGAGAATCCACTTAACGGTCCCTAGCGCTCAGGTCAAGTCTGCGGTACTTATCGCCGCCCTTCAACAGAAGGAGGAGGTCGTCGTTCAGACCGTAGGAACGACACGCGACCACACGGAACGGATGATTACCTATCTCGGTGGGAACCTCAAAAAGGAAGGGCGCTTTCTAACGATTAGCGGTGATCAATCGCTCATGGGAAAACCGATTACCGTTCCTGGCGATTTGTCAGCGGCGGCTTTCTTCATTGTCGCCGCCCTACTGGTCCCCGATAGCACGATTCTTCTTCGCGATGTGGGTTTAAACCCCACGCGGGCGGGCCTTTTCACTGTGCTTTCCCAAACGGGTGCCAAGGTCGAATATGGTCCCATCCGACTACTCAATGGGGAGCCCGTAGGGGATATTCGAGTCACCTACACTAAAGATCTCAAACCGTTTTCGATTGATGAACATTTAGTCCCACTACTCATCGATGAGATCCCAATCTTAAGCCTCCTTGCAACACAGATTGATGGCGTATCCATCATCCAGGGAGCTTCTGAATTGCGTGTGAAGGAATCCGATCGCCTGCAGGCTATTTACACCGAGCTAAAGGCGCTAGGCGCAGATATCGAGGAGACAGCCGATGGCCTCATCATCCGTGGGAAGTGCCAACTTCATCCGGCAACGGTTTCCTCCCATGGCGATCACCGGATTAGCATGATGTTACAGATTGCGGAAATTTTAACGGGACCGCTTTTTATTCAAGATCGGACCGTTGATCAAATATCCTATCCCCGATTTTCTTCTGATTTGCGACAACTCCTTGATAAAAGGGGATAGAAAGGTGACTTTGAGAATGATCGTATTCCAAAATCGGGCGATCCGTTATCAAATTAGCCCGAGACTCTATCCTTCTACTTCTTTTCGTTCTTTCCTACTCATAATATAGGGTAGGAGGATGATAGAATTGAAGGAAGAATTGAGCGTCTTACTCTTGCTGTTTTTACCGCTTGCGATCGTGATGCTTTATACCTATTGGAATCGGAAGGATCAGGTGAAGTCATGATTCGGATCGCCATCCACGGAATAACCGGAAAGATGGGGGGCTATCTTTTTAAAGCCCTTCAGGAAAGTGAAGACATCACGGTTGTGGCAGGTATTTGCCAGACGGTTCGCCAGAACTTCCCAGTTTCCCTGTATACTTCCCTTGAAGCCTGTTTAATCCATGAAGACTTTGATCTCCTCGTGGATTTTAGCCACTATCCAGCTTCTCTAGAAGTAGTGAAACAGGCGATTATGCAGGGAAAGAGTGTTGTGAGCGGGACGACAGGCTATAAGAAGTATGATGGCCAGCATATCCGGTATTTAGCAGAAAAACATGGGGTTGGGGTCATCATCTCCCCCAACTTTTCGTTGTCAGAAGGGTTTATTCAATACCTTTTATCTTGCGCTGAACGCTACCCCTACATCTACATCGCGGAAAGTCACAACATCACTAAAAAGGATAAACCGAGCGGTACGGCATTGTTTTTGGCTCGTCTAATGAATGTTCCCATGGAAAATATCTTTGCCTATCGCCTGCCTCATGTGCTTGCCCAACATACTATTGTTTTTGCGGATGATGTTGAACGGTTAGAAATCACGCATCAGACGTCAAGCCGCGATGCCTTCGTGAAAGGGACTATTGAAGCGATCCGACTGCTTGCGAAAGAAAAAATCATAAGCATCCGTATCTGAGGATGCAAGAAAAGAGGGATACCGATGAAACAGCTTGAAGCAGCAAAAGAAGTGATGCAAGTGTTCATTGACCATGGATACGACGTGTACATCGTCGGCGGTTTTGTACGGGATTACGTAATGGGACGTGAGGGAGGGGACATTGACCTTGCGTCCAACGCCACGCCGGAAGAGGTTTTATCCCTTTTCCCACAGACGGTCCTCACTGGAGTAAAGCACGGAACGGTCAGCATCCTGTGGGGACCGTATGTCTTCGAAGTGACCACTTTTCGAAAGGAGGGCACGTATCGGGATTATCGTTGGCCGGACCATGTGGAGTATGTAGACTCCTTTGAAGAAGACGTCAAGCGCCGGGACTTTACGATGAACGCTTTAGGTTTAGCCATTGATGGGACCCTTGTCGACTACGTCGGCGGAGTAGCGGACATCCAGAAGCGAATCATCCGCACCGTTGGCAATCCTTATGAGCGGATGAAGGAGGACGCGCTTCGAATGTTACGGGCTTTTCGTTTTGTTTCTAAGCTAGATTTTACGATCCATCCCGATACCTTGCAGGCGATACGGACCCTCGGCCATCTGATGGAAAATATCTCACAAGAGCGAATTATCGAAGAATTGAAACAGATGTTGGAAGGACAAGCCTTTCTAAAGGCATTGAAGCTTATGAAGGAGACAAGCTTTATCAAGCAACTGGGCTTTTTCGAAGCAGGACTAGCCCTCTGTCTTGATAAATCGTACCAACCGGCAACATTTGCCGAATTTCTTGCCGTTTGTACCTTGTTTGGTGATTCAAAAGGCTTAAAACAACTTCCTCTGGCCAAAAAGCTAGTACAATACGTACGACGGGTTGTCGCCTTTTATCGCGATTGCGGTAAAGTTCACCCCTGGTCTCTCTTTACCTATGGCCGAGATGTGGTCATTACAGGTAATCGAATCCAACACTTCATCGATGGGAATCCCCTTTTAACGGATGATATTAATCGCCTATGGAGCACTTTGCCAATTAAGAGCTTAAAAGATTTGGCCGTTGATGGCCATGATTTGATGTCGTGGTTTGATCGGAAAGGGGGGCCATGGCTCAACGAGCTGTTACATCGTATTGCGAAGGCCGTGATTACCGGTGAGGTGAAAAATGAGACCGACCAGATTCGACACTTTCTCTTAAAAAATAAATAGGCTTATGGTATAATAACCGTAATAGTGAAGGGGTGAGGCGCCGTGGCGAAGCATCGGTTCATTGAACGATTAATGGCCAGTGAAGCTTTAGACATAAAGGAATGGCTCATTAAGAACTATAAGAAGTTAGGGCTGAATGAAACGGAAGCGATGCTGCTCCTCCATCTTTGTCAAATGAAGAAACAGGGGAATCGTTTCCTTTCGATCAAACAGCTAACGGAACGGATGTCCCTCGATTTCCGCCAGTGTTCGGACCTCGTTTTAAGCTTGGTTCAACGAGGTTTTGTTGCTTTTGAGATTGACTATGACGACAAAGGGATCGCTCGAGAAAGCTATACTTTAACCCCGCTTTACGAGAAAATTGGGGGACAATTAATGGACGAACACGAAGAGCTACAGCAACAGGATGCACAGAACGCCATTGCTGAACTCATCCAACTCATCGAAAATCAGTTTGGGCGCACCTGTTCCAGTTTTGAAATCCAGCTCATTGCTTCTTGGATAAATGACTATCAGTTCTCCATCGATCTCATTAAACTTGCCCTTAAAGAGGCGCTCTTGGCCGAAGCCCATAATTTGAAGTATGTTGACCGCATTCTCCTCAACTGGCGGTCTAAAAATATCCATACGGTTGAAGATGCCGAACGCTATACGAAAACCTATCGCAAGTTTGAGACCCGCCGCAAAGAACGTGAAACGCATCAAGAAGAGGAAGAGTATGTGTCATGGATGAAGTCGTAAAGGAGATCCTCCATGTTTTAAATCAAATGTTTCCTAATGCCTATTGTGAACTTCGGCATCGGAACGCTTTTGAGCTTCTTTGCGCCGTGATCCTGTCGGCACAAACGACGGATTTAGCCGTTAATCGCGTGACGCCGGCCTTATTTGAGGCGTATCCGACGCCTGAAAAGATGTCAGAAGCACCGATCGAGGATATTCAAGCGAAAATCCGATCCATTGGTTTGTTTAAAACGAAGGCGAGCCATTTAAAGCGGATGAGTACCATCCTCGTCGAACGGTATGGTGGCCAGGTACCACAATCGCGAGAAGCGTTAATGGAATTACCAGGAGTTGGTCGCAAAACGGCTAATGTCATTCTCTCGGTTGCTTTCGGTATTCCGGCGTTAGCGGTGGATACGCATGTCCAGCGTGTTGCGAAACGGCTAGGGTTGGCGGAAAAAAAGGACTCGGTGCTGACCGTAGAGAAAAAGCTCATGGCCCGTTTTCCAGAGGAAACGTGGAATAAGCTCCATCACCAACTTATTTTTTTCGGTCGCTACCACTGCACGAGCCGGAGACCGAATTGCGGAAGCTGCCCACTTTATCATCGATGTACCTTTGAAGAGAAAACGAAACATGCGGATAAGGATTGAGGTGGCCCATGTTTACATCTAGCGAGGAATTTATCCAATTTTTACGTACTCATAGCAAATTTTCAATGAATTTGGGTCTCGGACGCATCGCCAAAGCCTGCGAGCTGTTAAATAACCCCCAGCTAAAACGAAGCACCATCCATGTGGGGGGGACTAATGGAAAGGGTTCAACCTGTAACTATTTGATGCATCTTCTGATGGAAGATGGTTTTAAAGTTGGCCTTTTTGTCTCGCCCTATATTGAAACGTTTAATGAACGGATTCAGATTAATGGCCGTTACATTTCGGATCAGGATTTAGTCGATATTGCGAATGATCTCCTTCCCATCATCAACCGAGTAGAAGGACAACTCCAGGAGTCTCTAACGGAGTTTGAAGTGATTACGCTTTTGTCTTTCGTCTACTTTGATCAGCAGGATGTGGATTTCGCCATCTACGAAGTGGGTTTGGGGGGACGTTTCGATGCCACGAATGTCATCCACCCCATGGTCGCCGGTATTACCAACATCAGTTTGGAACATACGGATGTTTTAGGTGATACTATTGGTAAAATCGCCTATGAGAAGATTGGTATAGCCAAACCGGGTTTACGCCTGTACACCACCGAAACCAAGGAAGAAGCCCTCGACGTCTTCCGTACGGCCGAACGACAGGTTGGTTACACCCTCCTTCCCATTACGACATCCGATCGAGTACGGGATGTTGAGCTGCTGGATGATGGCGTAAGGTTCACGTATCTGCCGCTTGAGCTCACTATCACCTTGCCCCTTTTAGGCTATCATCAAGTGGAGAATGCCGTCTTAGCCCTGGAGATGTATCGCGACATCATGAATCAATTGGCCCTGCCTATCGATACCCAACGCATTCAATCCGCATTTCGACAATCCTTTTGGCCAGGCCGCCTTGAAATCATCTCGAAGAACCCATTCATCATCCTTGATGGATCCCATAATGAAGCAGGGGTTCAGAAGCTCGTGGAGGTAATGGACCGTTACCGTAAGCGAGGTTATCGGATCCATACGATTTTTTCCGCCTTGCGCGATAAGGACACGAAGGGAATGATCAACCATTTGGATGGTATATCCGAAAGCATCTGCTTCACAACGTTTCCTTTTTATCGCGCGAGCACAGCCCATGCGTTAGCGGAAAAAAGCCATCACCCCAAAAAGACGATTTGTGAGGATTTCAGACAAGCCATTGAAGAACGCATGAAAAACCTAGCGGCGAATGATTTGTTGCTGGTGACAGGGTCGCTTTACTTCATCTCACAGGTAAAGCAATTCTTTAGAGAACGACATATCATAGAGGAACTTAAATAATCCCTTCGAATGGTAAACGAAGGGATTTTACATCAGGATTTCTGCGAGTGCCTTATACACATAGAGTTTATAGTAGTCATAAAGTGGCGTATTGGCCGTGGTCTCAAGAAGATAGAGCTGGTTTACCAATTCGATTTGTGGTGCGGTAAGGTGTTGAAAAACCTCATCGTTCAAGGAAATGGGTTTTCCAGCCAACCGCTCGATGTAGCAGTGTATGATCGCGAGATAAAACGCAATCTCTTTGGTGATGTGAGAATCGGTCTCGTCGTAGTAGGGCTCCAAATATTGATCTAGCCGTTTTCGTTTCACTTGGTAAGGGATTCCCTTGTCCTCGAACCGCTTGATGAGAGGATTAAAAGACGATGGATTGAGGGCCACCGCATGGTATAGGTAATACAGGCTGAACTCCTTGACAACAATCGTTTCAAATCCTAATTCGCGCATTCTCATTTCCGCCCAATGGGCAGCCTTCTCGTCGGTATGGACTTCGGTTTGGAGGAGATAGATGGTCGCAGTAGGTTTTGGGTTTATAACGGGAATGGCATCCGATACAAAAAGCACGTTTCCCAAGAAATGTCCAAAGAGCATGCCGATCAAGATGCCGAAGATTATGGGGATGGCGATTCGTCGGTCATGAAACCACATGCCCATTCTCATCCCTCTTTTCCATGAATCTACTTCAAATGTATGGC
>DATCJW010000103.1:0-3962 GCA_036562595.1 Haloplasmataceae bacterium
GTATTCCTTTCGATACATCATCCGCTTCCCACCACTTTTTATAAATATATATTTTCTTTAATTATACCAACTTTTTCATATGCTGAGAAGTGATTATAAATCCCCCATAGGCAGGAATCGATAGAAAATGCAAATGAAAAAAAGGCGTCCTACTGACGCCAAATTATTCAATGATAAAGGTGGTAATGGAGTGTTCGGGTACGACAACGGACATCCCGTGTTGTTGGTAGGCGATTGAAAAATGTACAAGATGGCCACGTTCATTTTGAACTACGAGCACAACCGTGCCATCGGTATTTTTGAAGGCTGTGGCATACACCCCATCAGGTGTATTTTTCGCCAATCCGATTCGAACGGCACCAGGCCGTATGTATTTCGAGAAATGCCCGATATAGTAGTAAGAACTATTGTATATTATTTCATTGGTATTTCGATCGATTAAAATAGGCGCATCGCAATAATTGCCGACGTGATTGGGACCGCCCATCTCATTCAGCACAAGGTTCCAATCGATGAAAGCTTCGGACCAATTGTTGAAATCGCCAATAATGTTTCGGCCATACTTTTCACCCGTCTGCCAGCTATCGGGATGCGGGCCTCGTTCAACACACCCTTCTGTAAAAATGAGATGTTTATCTGGGAACATGTGGTGTACCACACTTAAGTTTTCAAACTGTTCACTGACATACCAGTGGTTCCCCACTCCCCATACGTACCGATTCGCCTCCTCATCCATGAGAACCGTTGCCGCTCGCTCAACCATTAGGTCTCGGTTATGATCCCAAATGATGATACCAACGTCACGAAGTCCTGAGCGTTCTAAAGTGGGGCCTAAATAATATTTTACAAAATCCCGTTCCTGCTCAGCAGTATAGATGCAGGAATCCCAGGTTTGAATTGCTGCTGGCTCATTTTGCACGCTCACCCAAGTGATGTTAATGCCGCGCTTTTTCATCTCTTCAATATATTTAACGTAATAGTTAGCCCAAACCTGAGCATAGTCAAAGTCAAGGTGCCCGCCGTAGTTCATCTCTTTATTCGTCTTCATCCATGGACAGGGGCTCCAAGGAGAAGCCAACAGCTTAAGCTCTCCTCCACGGATTTTCATGGCATCTTGAATGGTCGGCACCACCCATTGATCTTCTCGAGATAGATCAAATGTTTTAAGCTCCACATCGCCTTCGTCAACGTAAGTATAATTTTCCAAAGCGAAGTCACAGGAGTTGATGTGTACACGACCCAAGGTATAGCCGAGACCATCGTTAGGATCAAAATAGGCTTTTAACACTTCATGGCGCTTTTCGTCAGATATCTCACTTAAGGTATAACAAGCGGCTTCGGTAAAGGCCCCGCCAAAACCAATATGGGTTTGATATTCTTCTTCCGGATTCAATGCGATTAAAGGGATCTGAAGGTTAAAATCCTTCGTCATTTCTACTTTTTGGATTTCTTTTAGTCGATCACCTGTATTTTTCGCTGTACGGACAATACGGACAACCATGCTAATCTCCTCTCCTCTTATTTTCCGTATTGATTCGGCATAATGTTTCTTTCGACCAAATCCCGAAAATGCCATCCCGATGGCTCTTCGATATCTAGCCGATAGCTCCAAAAATACCAACCATATCCTTTCTCATAAGCATGGAGTTGAGCCAAGGCGTAGAGTTTTAGGCCCACATCATGTTGGAATGGATCGAAATTCTCGAAGACGGATGGTGAAAGTCCTAATGACCACTCACCAACAATAATCGGAACCAATGCCGATAGCTCCGATATCAACCGATCGCCCCGTACGAGAGCTTCTTGAATGTGCTCTGATAAACTGTAGTGACGGAACTTCTCTTCAAAACATTGATACAGATGAAGATCAAACAAAACATCAGTAAATTCGTTATTCGCAAAGAAGTCCCTCCAAGAAGGATCTGTCGGTCGAAAACTATCGTGAAATACGATTTTCACGTGAGGAAGAATCTTTCGAATGGCCTGGTATGCGTTAAGATAGAACCGTTGAATGAGATTCAGGTCAATCGAAAAATGGGGTTCATTCAATACCTCGATACCCCAAAGGGCAGGAGCATCTTTAAATTCCTCGGCAATGATTCCCAATACTTCCACGGTTAGATCGATATTTTCCTGTGTCTTAGGCCAATCGATTACGCCGGTGATTCCCCCATTATCAAAACCATTTTGACAGCCAGGGGCAGTGTGAAGATCAAGCAATACGAGAAGCCCGTGTCGATGGGCCCACTCCATTGCCCGTTTGATAAACGGTAGACTATTGTAATACGGTTTCACTTCTTTAAACGTCCACCAAGGGATGGGGATGCGGACGGAGTTTAACCCGAGTGACTTGATATACAGGAAATCATCTTCTGTGATAAACGTATCCCAATGATTTAATAGTTTATCATAGGCATTGACTGCCTGCTTACAAAAAATCGTCTCATCGGGGCCATCAACCCCGGTGAAGAGGCGGGGTTTCATCCAACGTTCCAAGACAAACCAACCGCCTAAATTAACTCCTCGAATGGTCGCCATACTTCCTCCTCTATTCTAAATCAACGATAATTCGCGTGATGCGTCCATCACGGATCCAACTAGCATATTTGCCTCGAATAACGGGGGCATCGATGGTGATTTCCATGCCTTCTGCGGTAAACAAGTGATAACGTTGTGGGAAGGCTCCGTCTTTTCCATAAGTATGTTTCCGTAATGGATTGCGATAAATAACATCCGTTTGATTTAAGAGTTTAAAGCGGACTTCATGATTATGGTCAAAGAAATCCTTATTTAGAATGGGTTCAAGGCGGAAAACAAGCTCGTTCTGTTCGCAAGTAAATAAACGCTTCCCCGTCATCATCATAATCCACATCGACAGCATCTCACTCGTCGTCCCGGTGAGCCGAGCCACAAATCCACGACCATGGCGTGCCGGATCAGGGTTGCGACTGGAAACGATGAAGGATGAATTCTCTAGAATACTGCGACCATAGACTTCCGGATCCATGAAAGGAGGCAAACAGTGTTTAATATCTTCGAAGAATTGATCATATAGCCCACTTTTCAATAGACCAAGCAAATACTTATACTCCATATGCATGAAACAGGACTCCCGTTCTAGCCAACCGGCAGTAAAAGCACGGATACGGCCAATAGCAATCGGTTCGTCATCAAGTGGCACCGAGGTTAGATACATCTTTAACTTCTCGTCATATAATGGACTGGCCTTCACCCGTTCATAAACCTCTTTAGCTTCTTGAGGATTATCGATTATTTTTAGCAATCGAGCGGGAGCTTCAAGAAAATGAGGGAGGGGACGAACGTCCCATTTTGTCACATGAACCGTTGGTAGGCCATTAAGTGGGTGGGTTTTTCCTGTTAACGTGTAGTCCACCGCACGGTATGTTAAGAAAGTGGGCATAATGCCTTTGCCGAGTACAAGCGCTCGCTCAAGACCTTGTCTTAGCCGTTCATATAGGCGTTCTAAAAAGGCCTGAATCTTATCTGTCGCAATCGATTCTTCTTTGCCGCTTACCCCGAAGCGGACGGAGAACCGATAGTTCTCACGCAAGTCTTGAACTCGGTTAAAATAGGTCACTTCATCCAAAGTTTTATCATAGACCGCTTCATACAACCCGTTGAAGAAATGAGAAAGTTCTTTTGGAAGGGAAACCTCATCTTTCAGGTGGGAAACCGAACGTAAGAATTGAATCACGCGTACCAATTCGATCGTTTCGCTAACTCCAGAACCGAAGAGTGAGGGTAAACCGTTCATCGCGTCGTTCCAACCCGGCTTTTCAGCATCCATCATAATACCGATACCAAAAGGATCGAGTGAAGCGAATTTATTAAGAACCAAGAGGAGGAGTTTATTGTAGAGGGGCATGATGTAAACATTTCCTTCAGCGTCCTTCACCCAATTCGTCCCGTCTGGATTGAGGACAAGCCGTTTAATCTTTTCC
>DATCJW010000108.1:0-6341 GCA_036562595.1 Haloplasmataceae bacterium
ATCCAACCGTTTATGGAGATTCAAGGATACGTCTAACAATTCCATCCCGAACCGGGTCATACTCACAAGCGAGTATTCAAAAAAGCCTTGATTATCTGTTTTCAAATGAATTTCTCCGTTGGGACGAAGAATCTGTTTAAAGACCATGAGAAACGTTTGATACGTTAACCGGCGTTTCTCATGCCGTTTTTTTGGCCACGGGTCGGAGAAGTTTAGGTAAAGCTGATCCACTTCACCTTCCGCAAAGATGTTCGCAAGCTGTTCTGCATGCACGCATAACAGTTTCACATTCGGCAGTGCTTCGGGTTCGATTTTCCGGATGGCTTTGACGAGTACGCTTGGCACCACTTCCACGCCAATAAAATTGATGTCTGGATATTTGATTGCCATATCCCGAATAAATTGTCCCTTCCCCATGCCTACCTCAAGGTGGAGGGGATTCTCATTCCCAAACACTTCACGCCACTTGCCCTTATGCTGTTCGGGATTCTGGATGACCAGATCCGGATATTGGAGAATAATCTGCTCCGCGTTTTTCACCTTCCGTAGTCTCACGTTATCACCTTACCTTGTCAGTTGGTAGATCGCCTCGGCATAAATGGCTGCTGCTTTCAATAAATCTTCGATATCAATGTATTCATTTGGCTGGTGTACCACATCTGGACGCCCTGGCATCATAGCCCCAAAAGCCACACCATTTTTTAGAATCCGCGCATACGTTCCGCCACCAATCGTTAGGAGAGGGGTGTTGGTATCATTCGTATACTTGATGTAAGCTTGATGGAGAATCTGGATCCATTCACTCCTCGGATCGACGTAATGGGGGGTAGAATTCCCCATAATGGCATGATGAAGCCCATAATCTTCTCCTAATTTCTTCATGGCTCGATCCATTGCCTCTACGTCAAAGCCTATAGGATAACGGAAATTCAAAAGAAGCTTAAACATTCCATCCTTATATTCACAAATTCCGGCATTGACCGTGAGATCCCCCATATCTTCCGTATGGTAAGCCAATCCTAATTTTTTCGCCCGCGAATCGAAGGTTATACGTTCCACGAGGAAACGAATGAACGGGTGGTCAAATAAAGAATGTAAAAATTCAGCTAAGATGAATCCAGCATTCACCCCATCATCCGGCTCCATCGCATGGGCACTTTTCCCATAGGCGATTAGTTTTATTTTCCCATCCGGCAAATCCTGAATATCCCCTCGTTCTTCCCGATCTTTTAAATAGGCGAGATAATGTTCTTTATGCTTCGAATCAACAACTGCCTCAGCATAGTCCGGTACCACATTCGTCCGCTCACCAAAGCGGAACTCATAAAGTCCCTTTCCATCAGCTTGTCCAGAAAAACAGGTGGTCAGAATTCCTTTTTCACCATAGATCAGCGGAAAGTTAGCGTCAGGTGCAAATCCCAGATTGGGCATCGCTTCCTTTTCAAAATAACGCTTAACCGACCGCCATCCGGATTCCTCATCGAGTCCGAGAATAATCCGTACGCGCTTATTAATGGGAATTCCGAGTTCTTTTAATACTTTTACCGCGTAGTAAGCTGCCATCGTTGGACCTTTATCATCGAGTGCGCCACGCCCATAAATCTTTCCATCGTGAAGGGTGGCACCGAAGGGATCAAAACGCCAGTTCGTACCTGCCGGCACCACATCCAAGTGGCATAAAATTCCCAGGATTTCTTCACCTTCGCCAACTTCGAGATGACCAGCGTAGTTATCGACATTCTTTACCCGAAAGCCATCTCGCTTTCCTAAATCCAGCATATACATAAAAGCTCTATGGATTTCCTCACCAAAGGGAGTAATGCTGTCTTGATTGTATTCGGTCAGTACGCTTGGGATCCGCAGTAATCCCTGTAGATCATGAATGAGTTCATCCTTGACACGTAGGATCTCATCATAAAAATTCATGCCTTCAATCAACCTTTCTCATTCATAACTAATCATACATACTATATCAAAAATCCAATGAATCTTCTACCACTTTTTAGTCCTTTCCGAATCTTCCCAATCTATTCCAGAGGAAACACTGGTAAACAATCGCACCTTATTGCTTCGCTCATACACTATATTAGAGTAAGAAAAACGACAATGCTATAAAGGAGTGAGATGATGTTTAGACGCCATTACTCCTATCCCTATTCACCATATCCTTACATGCGTCCCCCAATACATTCTGCCATACGCCCATCACCCATGCCTTATCCGTCTACCGCTTATACCTACCCTCAGGAAATGCCTATAGCGGAATTGTCACAACTAGACCGCCTAGAGCGTGAAGTCATCGAACTTAACAAACGGGTAAACAATTTAAGTCGTAGGCTGCGTCGCCTCGAAGATCACCTCAATATTCATGATTAGTAAAAAAGGCGAATGCGGTCGCCTCTAATGATGAACCTCATGATCAACATGGGCCATCACGATTTCACGTAATTCTTCAGCCATATCTTTCGCCGTAACACCGGCATCAAGATGTTTCGTATAGGGAGGAAGAATTGTAATTTTCACTGGGTTTTTACGTAGCGGCCCAATAATCGAACGCCGCTTATACACGCGATGGGTTCCAGAAATAGCGATGGGGACGATTGGAACTTTTGCTTTAATGGCAATCTTTAAACCTCCGGTTTGAAAAGGTGCCACTTTTGCCGTCGGGTCGACATAGCGCGTAATCTCCCCTTCCGGAAATAGGATCAGTGACCAGCCCTCCTGAATATTTTTAATCCCTTGATGGATTCCTTCAAGGGCCCGACGTGGATTTTCCCGATCAACATAGATCGATCCCGTGGCCTGAAGCCAAGAGGAAATGATAGGAATCTTTTCATATCCCTCATCACCTGCAATGACGGCCCCTGTCGGGTAATTGATTGCTGCACTTAAAAAATAAGGATCAATCATGCTCGCATGATTGGCAACAAACAAGACCGGTTCATCTAACAGATGTTCCTTGCCAATGACTTCTACCGGGCAACCCGACCAACGGACTACCCGTAAGGCTACCGCTTTAACATGTTGGAACCGTTCCCGGTTTGAATAACGCTCTGGATATTTCGAATGTTTTCGTATGGTTGGTAAGTGGCATAAAATATAGAAAAACGCCTGAAAATAAACCCAAAGTATGCGAAACATGGTTTCACCTCTTATCCCTCATTATATCACCTTTTTTATGACGTCCAAAGTTGTAATCAATAAAGAATGTAAAAATCTCCTGTTATTATGCAAACAGGAGAAATATGTTCGGTCAATGGGCTGTTTAAACCCTTATTTATCGCCTCGCATTTTTTTGGTAAACACGAAAACTGCCAAAACCGTCACAATCAGGGCGTAGCCAATGACCCACCAGAGATGGGAAGAAAGGTCTTTGAAATTTCCTTCAATCGTTGCCCGCCCAACATCGACCGCGTGGGCAAAAGGGAGGAGATATACAAGCCGTTTGAATCCGCCTCCGATAAGCTCGGGATCAATCCAGGCACCTGAAAACCAAGCGGTTACATTCGTTAATAGGGCTCCACAGACCCCGCTCACCTGTTTATCATTGAATAGACTCCCACACAGTAAACCGATCGCAATATAGAGCACTGCAGCAGGTAAAAGGACAATCATGGAAAGAAAGGCATTGAAGTGGATTTGAAGCCCTAATGCGAATGCCGTCATATAGCAGACCACCATTTGGATAAATGCCATGGGTAGAAGCGGCAAGGTATAGCCGAATATGAATTGGCTAGCGGTCATCGGTGAGGTAAAAAGTCGAAGCATCAAAGAACTCGTCCGGTCTTTCGCAATAAGGATTCCTGAAAAAAGTGAGATGAAAGACAAGCTAAAAACCGCAATACCTGGGGTTAACGCTGACAAAACAAAGAGTTCATTCTGAAGATTTCTTTGGATAAAAGTAAACAATAACATGATGATTAAAGGGAAAAGAAACCCAAACATCAGGTTCATCTGATCCCGAATGATTTCTTTCGTTGTCCGTTCAGCAAAGGCTAGCATTTTCATATTTTTTCCCTCCAACCAATGTGACAAAAGCTTGTTCAAACGTATCGGTGTTCGTATTTGCCATCAGTTCTTGAGCTGTCCCAACGGCAATAAGTTCTCCTCTGGCAATTATTCCGATGCGATCGGCCAAAGCTACCGCTTCCTCTAAGTAATGGGTCGTTAGAATTATCGTCATTTTTCCCTTTAAGTTTTGAATCACTTTCCATAGATCACGTCGAGCCAATACATCAAGGCCTAGCGTCGGTTCATCAAGAAAAAGCAGTTGCGGTTCGGAAATAAGCGCCATGGCGATACTTAACCGGCGTTGCCAACCTCCGGACAGTTTTTTCGCCCTCTTATTTTCTACTTCTTTTAAGCCAAAAGATTCTATCATTCGTTCTGCCATCTCCTTAGCTTCCCGACGGGAATGTCCATATATTCCAGCGATAAACGCAAGGTTTTCTTTCACCGAAAGATTCGGGGCAATAGCCGTCTCCTGAGGCGAAACGTTTATCTTTTCTTTTACTTTCATAGAATGATGTATGACGCTAGAACCCAGCACCGTGGCGTCACCTTTGGTTGGTTTAATGAGACATGATAACATTTTGATGGTCGTCGTTTTACCCGCGCCATTTAGTCCAAGCAGGCCAAACAGTTCCCCTTCCCGAACCGTAAGGTTCAATCCATTGACTGCCATCGTGTCCCGGTAGGTTTTCGTTAACTTCTCAGTCTGAATAGCATACATGATTAGTCCTCCTTATTTAAAGCTTTTATTCGTTTCACATGTTCAACAAATTCCTGTTTAGCCTTTTCATCCTGATCCAGATAGCGATCGTTTGTCTTTCCTTCGAGGATCGCATCAGCAATTTTACGAAAAACATCCATCTGTTGAATCGCGATCCCTTTATCTCGATCAGCCAGGATGACGAGAGTATCCCCCTGCTCGATCCCAAACATTTCCCGGACTTCTTTTGGAATAACAATTTGGCCTTTTGCCCCTACTTTCACGGAACCTATATAACGTTCTTCCAACTTACGTCCAGTCACACTTTTACCTCCTTAGTAAGAATTGTATGACTAGTTAGAAATGTTATACTAGATTTGCTTTTATTTTCCCATACATTATCGTTTGTGTCAACTATGAATTGAATAAAAAAATGTTTCCCAAATGGGAAACATTTTTTTATTCTTTTATTCATTTGGTTTCGAATACTGATTAAAGATATCGAGAAATCTCATATAAGTCGTGTCTTCATCCTCTTCTAGGTCTTCCTCCTCCGAATCCTCGGAGAGATTGGCCATCACAGGCATCGAGCGCTCCGCGCTTGGAATCGATTCTTCTTCCTTTCGTTTTGCCACGGGTTCATCTTCACGTACTGCTTCATCAACACCTGCTTTGGGTATTGGTTCATCGACGGGTTCGGTGGTATCGGCAGGCTTAAGGCCATCAACCACCTTTTCCACTTCAGGGGCATCAATGACTTGAACGTGTTTTAAATAGCGTTGAATATCCTTGGGATCAATGGCTTCGGACTGTTGAACAAGGGCAAGGTACCGTTCGAAACGGTTAAGACGATCCATCAACTGATCGGCTAATGTCTGGAGTTCGGCATCGCGTTTGAAAAATTGAATGAGTTCCTTTACATTCTGATCGTCCAACTTCAACAAATGGTAGTCGTTATCGGCAAAGCGATAGAGCGTGCTGCGTAAAGCGGTAAGAATGTGCATGCGATAGGTTTTCGCCTCTTCATCGATACGCTGGAGTTCCATGACAACATCCTTCAACCGATCCAGAAACTCCAGCATGTATTTACGTCCCTGTTCCTGCATTTGAGCTAAATATTGCTCCCCATCCTTCAAAGCTTGATCTTTAATCCGTTTTGCTTCCTCATTCGCTTCATTTAGAATTTGATCAATCCGCTCTTTCATTAACGCTTCGGACACTTGTTCGGATTTCACTGTTTCTAGTTGTTCCAGAGCCCTCGCTTTCTCCGCTTTTAGTTCCTCGTTTTCCGTTTCTAAATCCCTTATAAAATTCAACAGTTGGAGTATGATGATCCGTTTTTCTTTTTCATTGAATTGGTTTAAATTGGCCTTGATCTGTTCAGAAATGGTTTGTAAATCCATATGCAACCCCTCGCCTTATTACGGAATCGTAATCTTTAATACGATCTTATTTTTTTTCGTTTGCCGGAGTATCTCTGCAATCGTAAACCGCCCATGGCGACGGACCGAGATAATGTCTCCTACGTCACATATTTCCGATTTTTCCGTCACAATACGGAAATTGCGATACACGAATCCCGCTAAAATGTGTTGCACCGATTCACTGCGTGATAAGTGAAACACGTGAC
>DATCJW010000110.1:0-15811 GCA_036562595.1 Haloplasmataceae bacterium
ATCATCTCGTCCAAAACGAATATTGGAAGCGATCGTCCCATCAAAAAGAAGAGGCTCCTGTAAAACAATTCCGATGTGGTTGCGATAGGTTCGTTTGCTAAAAGTGGTGATGTCTTGACCGTCGACAAGGATTTGGCCTCGATCGTTTTCGTCCAAGTCGTAAAAACGGAGTAAAAGGTTCACAATCGTCGATTTGCCGCTTTGCGATTCACCAACAATGGCTACAGTTTCACCTGGTTCTATCTTTAAGTTTAACCCTTTGAGAACATAATCGTCTCCGCCTTTGTATTTAAACCAAACGTCTTTAAATTCGATGGCCCCTTTAAAGGGTGGGACGACCTCAAAGCTGGAATCCTCACCTTCCGTATCAATTAATTTGAAAAACCGTTCAGACCGGGCGAAGCCATGTTCTAGGTGTTCCACCTCTTCTAAGAAGTAATAGAAAGGTTCGATTACACGCGGCAAGTAAGCGATGAAAGCATTAATTGTACCAGCAGTCACAGCAAAATGACCAAAATGGAACCCACCCCATCCAAAAAAGAGAACGAGTGCTGCAACAACTATAGCGGAGAAAAGTTCCAGGAGGTTCCCGCCGAGAGACATGTGGAGCTTGACCTCATGGAGATACTCCTCCATATATTCATAACTGGTCCGATTAAACTTATCTACGACTGGTTTTCGATAATTAAAGATTTGAAGAAGGGGGATGGCGTTAATTAAGCGGTTCAACCCCTCGGCCACACGTGAATAGTTTTCATTAACTTCTCTAGCACTTTCTCGCATACGGAACATAAAATACCGCGCCCATAATAAAAGAATCGGAAGAAGGATGATAGTAGCGAGAGCGATTTTCCAGTTTACAACAAACATCCCGATATAAGCGGCAACCAACGCCAATATGGCATGTAAAGCGATGTGAAAGATGCTGTCGATTAAAAGGCTGAGGCCATTTACGTCATAAAGAATCCGATTCGCCATTTTGCCTGCCGGTTCGACCTCATAGTATTCCATCGGCAAGTGCTGCAACTTTCGAACCGCATCCTTACGGGCATCACGTACGATCTTCACGTTCATCGAGCGCATCAAAAACCGTTGATAACGGCCAACAAGGATGCTAAGCCCGCTGATGGCTACAAGAAGTGTTAACAAGTGGGCAAGGGCTTGTTTGGTTGGAAGATAAAACGCCCGTATATCGTCTTTGGTAAGTTTCATGAGACCATCATAAACGATGGTTTGTTCCTTCTCTGTAACAATGAGTTGGTTGCCTTCTACCTTGAATTGTGCTTCTTCGCCGAATTCTAATTCTGCTTCGATCGCATAATACACATCGTCGATGAGAAGGATCGTCAGCGGATAATTTTTCTCGGCGTCTGACAAATACCGCGCTTGCTTATAATAATGGCCTTTATAGGTTACCGTCTTTCGATCGTTCGTTTCGACACGGTACCACGTTTCAGCCGTAATACTCGATAGATGGTCATCAAGTATGGTAGAAGTGATGAGTGGGGTGGCAAGGAGTAGCCCTTGGGCAAGTATCATCAGTATAATAACGATTAAATAGGTTTTCTTATACTTCCGAATATAATCACGCCATAGGCGCTTCAAAATGGCAATACTGGCTTTAAAGGTCTGTTGATACATGTTTTCACTCCTCGACTCCCGATTGCAGCTCAAATTGATGTCGATACCAGGCATTCGTAGCCATCAATTCCTCGTGATTGCCGATAGCCACAATGCTCCCCTCATCCATTACCACGATTTTATGGGCGTCTTTCACTGCAGCCAACTGCTTCGTTACAATGATGTTCGTTTTGTCTTTGCGTTCACGACGGATGTTCTCAATCAAGGCTTTTTCTGCTTTCGCATCAAGCGCACCAAATGAATCGTCAAGAATGAGAATCTCCGGATCTCTCAACATGGCACGGGCAATTGCTAAGCGCTGCTTTTCTCCGCCGCTTAATGAAGACCCCAGTTCATTGATGCGGTATTTGTGACCCTCTCGGTACCGGCTGAACTCGTGTTTAAGGCCGACCAGATTGAGCGTCCGTTCGAGCCGCTCCCAACCATATTCGGTTGCAAGCTCTTCCTCATCGATAAGCAGGGATTCATTAAAGGAGGTTCCAAAAAGGTACTTTGACTGCGGAACATAGCCAATCAGATGACGTATTTGTTCAATTGGGTAGTTTTGAATGGGTTCGCCGTTAATAAAGATATTTCCTTCCGTCAGCTTAAACTGTCTTAAAACTTGACGAATAAGGGTTGATTTGCCTGAACTCGTAGGACCGACGACGCCAATGGTCTCGCCCCGATGAATGGTCAGGTTGATATCCTTTAAAGTATAGTCCTGATCAAAAGGATATTTAAAGTAGACCCGGTCGAATACAAGGGATTCAAAAGAGACGAGGTTACAAGTGGTTTCAACAGAATCAACCGTTGACTCTTTATTCAAGATGGCCTCCAAACGCTCGTTGGATACGATGGCATTTAAACCGTCGCTAAAAATCCCTCCAAACTTTAATAGGGGGTTACGCAAGTTACCAAGATAAAGTACAAACGAGATGAGTTTCCCGACAGTCAATGCGTAATTTAGGACGAGATGAGAACCGTAGATGAAAGCGATACAAAAACAGAAGAGATAGACAAAATCGAACATGGTATGAAAATTCGCCTCAAATTTTACGATGGTTTGCCAAGTTGATTCGTGGGCATCGATGGTGCGATCTAACGCCTCAATTTCTTTCTGTTCCCCATTGTACGCTCGAACGACCTTAACCCCTTCAATCGACTCGAGCAACTTGTTAGCCATCCGGGCATACCGTTCACGAAGCCGACGGTATTGCCGATGCATGCGGATTATGGCGGTAAAGAAAAAGATAAATGCAAAAGGCAAAAGGGCAAGGGATACCAGCGTAAGAAGCCCATGGATGGTAAATATCATGGCAAACACCGTAACGAATAGAAACACAATCGAAGAAAAGAAGGATTCGAGGAGATGAGTAGCGGCTACGGTAATTGATTCTAAGTCTTCCGTGACTCGGCTAAATAGCTCGCCTTTCGAATATTCTTCATAAATGGAGTGGTCAAGGTCAAACAATTTATTTATATATCTTGAGCGTAGCTCATAACCTAATAAGTGCTTTTCTCGATTAACTAAATAGTGATGAAAGTAATGAAGAAAATAAATGATGAGGGGTACAATGACAAGGAGGAAGCCGTACTGCCATAGTTCTTCTAAGGTCAGTCGTTTGGTCGTGATGAGGTCGACCACTTCCCCGATTACACGAGTCGGGATGACGGAAAGTAATGAGATGGTAATATACATGAGCGCAATCAATAAAAACTGCTTCCATTCCTTTTTAAAAAACCACCATAAATTCTTGTATAGCTTGACCATATTGATTCTCCTGCCTTAATCGATTCAATGAAAGAATGATCCGTCTTCTCGATATCTAGAAGACGGATGAACAGCTAGCTACATTCTATCCAATATACACTCATTTGTCAAAACCTATTCGAAAATATTCACAAATACATATGCGTACTTTAAAGCATGAAAAAAGACGACTTAAAGAGAGCACTCCAAGTCGTCTCTAAAAAAAAACAATATTAAGATTGCTCGTCAAATTCGGGTTCACCACGGAGATAGTCTTCCGGCACGAATATTTCTACACCATAAATGTCGTATCCATATCGTAACAGCTCGATATGATCATCCCAGTCATCGGGATCGTTTAGCGTAACGGCAATGAGTTGAATTCCATTGACTTCAGCAACGGTCACAAGTGTACGCCCCGCACGACTGGTAAAGCCGGTTTTACCGGATACGACCCAGTCGATATTTCGTACCAGCCGGTGTTTGTGAACCCAAGATAACGGGATGCCTAATGCCGTTGTCGTGTTATAAAATCCTTCCCCAGATATTTCCCGAAACGCTTCATTTGTCATCGCATATTGTGTAAGTTTTGCCAGGTCATAAGCTGTAGAGAGGTTGCTGGCTGGCTCATCTAATCCCGAGGGATTGGTGAAGGTCGTCTGGTGAAGACCTAACGATCGCGCTTTATTGTTCATGAGTTGAACGAACGCTTCAACGTTCCCTGCCGTATGTTCGGCAATTGCCCAAGCCGCATCATTTCCTGATTGGAGAAGCAAGCATTTGAGGAGATCTCGCATGGTCAATTGGTCTCCCGCCACGAGGGGACACGACGAGGGTTCCTGAGATGCCGCTTCATCGCTGATTGTTACGATATCATCAAGTGATGTGGCTTCTAAAGCAATAATTGCTGTCATGATTTTCGTGAGGCTTGCGATAGGGCGCGGCGTAAAAGCGTCAAGCTCGAACAGAATATCACCTGTGTTTCCATTAATTAAGACTGCGCTTTGTGCACTGACGTTTACTTGTGCATAGGCCAATATAGGAATCAATAGGAACAATAGTACAAATACCGCTAGTCTTTTCATCATGTCCTCCTTTCGCTTTTATTCTATAACGTTTGAAGGTTCCTATGCTTTGCTGCGGATTCCTATATTTTCCTTTAATAAAAATACGGACTGTGATGTTTAAAACCGAATACTCTTTATTGGTTTTCTTTTTTTGATCAATCGTTTATAATGAATGATAAGCTAGATCACGAGGTGAAAGTATGTCGAAGAAAGGTCTTCCACTTGACCAAGAATTTGCCAAATTTATCATCAAAGAGGTTAAAGAAAAAGAATTTGAAAAGCGGAATACCGTGAAGCGGTTTCGCTTCTTCTCCTATTCAAGCGTCCCATTAGAAGTATTCGACTCAATCACCCATGGCATCGGGGCCTTAATGGCCATGGCTCAACTTGTCCTCCTCATCGTCCGTGCTGTCCAATTGAATACGGGAGCGCTTGCCATTACTGCGCTTTCCATTTTTGGCGCCATGAGCATTTTCCTATTTATCATGAGTTGTCTCTATCACGCCTTCTTACCTGGTACGACACGGAATGTTTTCCAACGCTTTGACCATATCGGGATTTACCTGATGATTGCGGGAACTTATACGCCTTTTTCACTGCTTGCTGTTGGTGGCGCCCTGGGCTGGGTTATTTTCGGTATTCAGTGGGGACTAGCAACCATCGGTATTGTTTTTAAAGTTATTTGGATCCGACGTTTTAAAGCCATCCACCTTATCTTCTATCTTCTTATGGGTTGGAGTATCCTGTTCTTCTACCCTGCCCCATTTATCCTTTTAGAACGGATGAACCCCTGGGGATTCCTCTTTCTCCTATTCGGGGGTATCACCTACAGTATTGGTGTGATTTTCTATGCGCTGCCGATTACAAAATATCATCATACGATTTGGCATTTCTTGGTTATAGCGGGTAACCTCCTGCATTTTTTCGCCCTCTACTTCTATGTTCTCCCGAATCTATAAATACTTTCATCCAATTGTCATATATAATAATTTACAATATGCGGAAAAATCGTATTGATGATTTAAAAAACTCGCACCGCCATTTTGGTCTTGGTGCGAGTTTTTATTATTTTAAAAAATTTTGACTGACATAATGAACAATGACATCACGAATAAATAGACTTAAGCCTTCTTGATACTGATCATAGTATTGGCGAAAGCGCTCATCGTCGACATACAGCTGGGCCAAGTGACGATGAGCTTCTGCATTATATGCATTGTTCCAAGTGATCATCAGCCATTTCTGGTGCAATTTCGCCGCTTCCATAGCGAGTTCACCCGTCGGGTCTCCCGTCCGATAGGCCTTAATGAAGGTTTCGATGACCCGTTGGCTTAAGTCGACAAAAGCTTGGTAATCGGATTCTGTCATCCGCCGAAAGGCCTGATTCGAGGCTTCAACGACCTGATCACCATACTTTTCTCGTGCTTCTTTCCCCATATTTCGCTTCATTTTCAGCAATGAGCCGCTCTTTAAAACCGATAAACTTTTCTTGGTCGCTCATAGCGATTCCCCTTTCTTTGGCTTGAATGGTTTTTTCAACGGTTTGGATGAGGAGGTCAAGCTGTTTCCGACGTGCCAAGAGTTCCTTCCGATGGGTACGCAAGGCGGTTAAAACATCGAAGTCATCGGCCTCCATTAAATCTTTTATGGTTTTCAGCGCAAAACCTAACTCACGGTAAAAAAGGATAAGTTGGAGACGATCGATGGCTTCGCGATCATATATCCGATACCCTGACGAATGAATACGAGTCGGCTTTAAAAGGCCGAGTGCATCATAATACCGTAAAGTCCTGGTACTTACGCCGGACAGTCTGGCTAGTTCTGAAATGGTATATTCCATGCTTACACCTCCTATCCTAAGCATACCCGTTGACGTAACGTTAAGGTTAACCCTTTTTTATTATTTTTTGTAAATGACGGGGATCATCGCGGGTATATAACGACACCTGACGAAGGTGGCCATCGTCATGGTCACAAGGATATCAGTCACCATTTAAAAAAGAAGCAATGATAGCTTCTTTTTTTGTCTATCCTTTATGGTTGATAATGAAATAAAATAGGGGCTTCAAAAAGGCGACGATAGTGCTTTAAATGCTGCAGAAGCTTTTGGTCTGAAAAGAAGATAAGGGAAAAGGCTTCCCACAAAAAAACCCAACCGCCGATAAATAGGCCTTCGATTAAAATCTTAAAGAGAGCGCCATCAATGTTAAACTTGCCGAAAAAATAGGCCACAAAAAGAAAGATTACGGATAGGACGACGTAACGCAACGCATCTTTCCAGTTTTTTAAAAATTCCTTTCGCGTGTACATTGTTAGGAACTGGATATTGTTTTGAATGCCAAGAATGCTTAGTTCTTCCTTCGTTTCATCTCTTTCCGATTCCGGTAAATAAAAGTGAAGTTCTACACCAAATTTTAAAGGGATGTCTTCAGAACTCTCAAGAATGAAATCCAATAGATCGGGATCGAGGTCCCTTCGCTTAATGGGTGACGGATCCCACCCATTAAATATCTCGCTGTAAGATGCGACGGATACTTCAATGATAAAGCGGCCGTTTTTTTCGTTCATCGGATAAAACCGTTTAAGTTCTTCAATCCCTTTCGGGCGTTTAGCGCGTTTGCGAATCATCCTATCACCCTATTTCTACTTCAGTTCACGCCACTGCCGTCGTAATTTGCGATGATAGAGGCGATCAGAAATGCCTGGTAAAAAGAGGAAAAAACCAATTATAAATCCCGTAATCAAACCACCAAAATGTCCGAGGATACTGATGTCCCGCCAAATTAACGTAAAAACAACATTAATCATGATAAGGCCAGCAAGATACTGCCGATCAGATACAAAAATTAGATCCTTTCGAAAAAGAATGACATAGAGGAAGACGCCGAGCACGCCATAAATCCCTCCTGATGCGCCGATGGTGGCTTGATAGGGGGTATAATGGATATTCACAAAAGTAACCAACAGACTTGCACCGAGAGCGCTTAAGAAAAAGACGAGCGCGTATTTTACCGATCCAATAAGCTTTTCAAGCCCAGCTCCAAGTACAGCGATTCCAAAAAAGACATTGAAAAATAGGTGAAAAATAGAAGCATGGATGAAAATCGGCAGGATTAGGCGATGATATTCCCCGTCGTTTATCACCCTGGCTGGAACCAAGGCGCCATGATAAAAGAGGATTTTCCGTAAGGTAATGAGATCGAATAAATAGGCAAGCGTGATGAGAACGATAAGCGTAAACGAAACAGGGCAACGTTTTACCAGACGGGGAAAACGTTCGCGATGTATGAACAGGGACATAACACATACGACTCCATTCTATCGTGATTTCTAGACTATAGTATGAAACATCCAGTGGTCCTCTATTATAATACATTATGTTTCCCACAACTTGCAATATGCTTATCTTGCCGATAACCAAACGGGTCTTTGCCCCAATCGTCTATGAAACATAAACCAATCCATTCTCTACGTTATATACTAATCTTGATAAAGGAGTGCTCGTGATGAATGGGTTAATCCAACTTTCCCCAGTCTGGCAGGCGTTATTGGCCACGCTTCTGACATGGGCGGCTACCATCATCGGGTCAACGATTGTTTTTTTCTTAAAAACCATTCAAAAACATATTCTTCAGACGATGATCGGTTTTGCGGCTGGGGTGATGATTGCAGCAAGCTTCTGGTCACTCCTCATCCCTTCGATTCAAATGGCGGAAACGGCAGCCATGTCCTGGTTCCCCCCAGCCTTTGGATTTTTCCTTGGTGGCGCCTTTCTGTACGTTGTTGATAAGATCATCGGAACCTTCGGCGAAAAGCGGATGGGGCATCGTCTAAATAAAAAGAAAAGCCTATTGTTTTTTCTTGCCGTCACCCTTCATAACGCTCCAGAAGGCTTAGCCATTGGGATAGCCTTCGGAGCGCTTGCCTCTGGCATGCCATACGCATCCCTCGCAGCTGCCATCAGCTTAACCCTAGGGGTAGCGATCCAAAATTTACCCGAAGGGGCTGCCGTCACTATCCCCTTCCGTAAGGAAGGCTATCCTCGGTGGAAGGCATTTATCTATGGGCAAAGTTCCGCCCTTGTCGAACCCTTTGCAGGGGTAATTGGGGCACTACTCATCTTGAAAATTCAAGCGATTCTCCCTTATGCCCTTGCTTTTGCCGCTGGAGCGATGATGTATGTTGTTATAGAAGAACTTATCCCAGACGCCAAAATCGAACGGCATACCCACTACGGAACGATTGGCGCCATGGTGGGATTTCTTCTCATGATGGTGCTCGATGGCTTACTCGGTTAACTTCAGTCAAGTCATAAAACCGTAAGGCTCAACATACAATGAAGTGGGAATTGGGATAATCCCCTCCCCCCTTCTCTATCAAGTACTTGTTTTCTTAAAAACCCGACCATCGGTCGGGCTTTTTGTCTTTTTTATATCCTATTTTCACTTTGTCGTTTAACCGTAATCGCATCTAGCACCGGGCGAAAACTTTTGTCCAGCATCGATACTTTCATTAACAAGACGGTTTGTTCGTCTAAGAGTTTTTTTAACCGATCGCCAAGTTCCCGTCGGTCTGGACAAAACAGATAGCGCGAAGGATCGAGTCCGTGATATACGGCGCTTTCTCCGATGGGGCGCGCTTTATCATCCGCAATCACCACATAATCGATGCCAGCATCAACCAATCGTTTCCCTAGCTCGTGATACGATCTCTTTTCATGGGCACCGAGATAGTTGATGCGACCGATAACCGCTACCTTTTTCTTTCCTTTCCCCTTTTCTCCTAAAACGGCAAGCGCTGACTGAAAACTGGTGGGATTAGAACTCCAAGTATCATCGATGATGATCGAACCATTCCACCCCTTTAATAAGGCCGTATGGGAAGGGACAGGCTCGAAAAGCGAAAGATAACCGATCGCTTTTTTTAAATCCATACCTAGTTCAGATAAAACCGCTAACGCAGCGAGGGCATTGGCCACTTGATGAGTCCCCAAGCCCGGGACATAGACAGGATAACGATGGCCCCGATGGACCAAGGTAAAACGCATGCCCGACTCCGCATACTCAATATTGGTTGCTTGAAAATCCGCCTTTTGCTTCAAACTGAAGGTGATGATTTTCCCACGATAAGGCGAAAAATCGATCTGTTGGGTATGAACATCATCCTGGTTTAGAATCAGTGTCCCCTCGTAATTGAGCGCTGCTAACATCTCACCTTTGGCACGAATGTAATGGTCCATCGTCTTCAATTGGTTCAAGTGATCGACGCCAATCATGGTAATTACGCCGATGGTAGGGCGGAAGAATTCACTCTCCGTAATGAGATTGCCCGGATGGGTCATAGCCATTTCGAATACCGCCACATCTGTCGTCTCGTCAATGGCCATTAGATAGCGGTGGTTATACCGCAAATTGTTTTTGCTACGCACCGTTGCCACGACACGGTATTCATGGCTTAAAGCTTGTTTGATCATCTCCTTTGTCGTCGTTTTGCCACAGGTGCCTGTCACGGCCACGACAGGAATTTGAAATTGCGAACGGTAATACCGAATAAAGGCCAAGTAGGCTTGTTCTACATTCGTAACAAAAATTAGCCGCTCCCTTGGCAGTTGTTGACGTTTAAGAAAGGGTTGATCGGTGATGATGAAACAGGAACGAACCTTCTGAAAACGATCTGTATCCAGTTCAATCGTTTTCTTTAAATGAAAAATGACCGTTCGTTCTGCCACGCGATCGACCCGATCCTCAACAGATTTAATCAAAGTGTTGGGGTAACCCTTAGGGGATATCCCGATGAGGCGTAACAGTTTATGAAGACGTATCGGTTTCATCCATCCATCCTCTTTTCTTCTTCGCTATGTAAACGGCATATTGAATTGCCCGTCTGGCCGTTTGACCCTCCAGAAAAGATTGGCCAGGCCGGGAGTTCACTTCATAAATCCAAATATGCTCGTGATCATCGAGACCGACATCAATGCCGATCTCATCGAAAAAATATTCATATTGCAACTCAAAATGTTCCGCAAAACCCAAGGCGAATTCGCTCAGCCGTCGGCGTATGGTATCACCACGTATCCCAAATTGTTCTCGGAAGAAACGATTTGCCGGCGGGACTTCGCCACCCTTGATGACGTTTGTGATAATCCGGTTGTGTTTTCCTACTTTCGGTTGAACAAAAGCAAGATTCCACTTCCCCTCTCCATCTTTTTGAAGGTGAAGGCGAATATCATATGGACGACCATCTTTCGTCTGACACTTGATGTATTTTTGAATCAGCATGGGGCGTTGTTTCAAAATCTTCCTCAATACCGGCTTAATAGTATTCTCCCACAATTTCGACTCCTTCCCTTCTTCATCCCTGATAACGTAATAGGATGGCGTCTTCTCGAGGTAGTATACGTCATCCCCATGATGTCCGACAATGGGTTTTAAAACGGCTTGCGGATAGAGTTCTAAGAAGCCTAAAACATCGTCTGTCTTCTCGACTTTCAAGTAAGGAATGAGATGGCCTATATACGCCTTCCCTTCTTCGATCTTTCGATAGATGTCGAGTTTCGATCCAACATTATAGCTCGTATAGGGAATAAGTTTACGAAGTTGGTTGTACACCTTCCGCTGCTTTTCCGTGCGCGGGGCTACTAAATTGATGAGAACATCGGGGAAGGGAAACGTTTTTTGTTTCCATTTTCCCTTTTCATAGTAGTAACCTTGGATGGTTTGCGTATCAAAGTCGACCCCACGCGAGGTGAAATAGACAAAATCATGTCCCTCAAGCTTCGCTGCTGCCGCATACAAATAAGCACGGCTCACGTGTTCGGGATTTTTCCGAACATGAAACATGCCGATCAGCAAGGGCGTCACCTTCCTTTCCTAACTAATGTATGAACGTGACGCTGCAATGTGTAGACCTTTCCCTTGCATCAAACGTTTGAGTCATCGGGGATAAGGATTATGACGTGGAAGCTTTTTGCACGCCTGCATAAAATATATTGTTACTACGAACGGACGAGGAGAGAGACCAATTGGAGACGATTGTCTTTTTAGGTGTCAATAAATTCGGTTCCAGTCGCGATGCGATTAAAGTCGCCAAAGCGATGGGATTTTACACGATTCTCCTAACCAACCATCCAAAGCACATAGAACAACGGGAAGAGTATCCCGATGTGGACCAAATGATTAAATGTGATCTCAGCGATTTCGATCGCCTCTGTCAACTCATTAGGGAATTTCAAAAAGAGGGATACCAAATTCAAGCCATCATCAGCTTTATCGATCCTTGGGTCGGTCAGGCTTCGAAACTCGCTGAAAAATTCCATCTTTCTCCTTTTTCTACACGAGCCATTTTTAAAATGCTGGATAAGTCCAAATCACGTAAGATGCTTGATCGGACTCCCTTTAACCCTTATTATTTCACCGTTACGGATCTGGAAGAAATCAGCCTTTATACCATTAAGCGAATGTTTCCCTTCGTGATCAAATTAGCCAACTCTAACGGATCAAAGGATGTCTATCTCTGTCAAACCCTTGAAGATTTTCAAACCTATTCAGAACAGTTGAAACCAAAAATTAATGAAAAGAACCCATTGATTATTGAAGAATATATCCCCGGCCAACAGATTTTGGTTGAAACGCTCGTCATTCATGGTAAGGTTCATCTTATCGCTATTGTCGAACAAACGATTGAATACATCAATGGGCACTTCATTGTGACGGGTTATAGCATTCTTCATGACTATACACGCTCCTTCTACCGCTCGTTGAAAGAAGGCATCAGTTGGATTCTGTCTGAATTCGGGTTCAGCCACGGGCCTTGCCACTTCGAATTTAGACGGCGCAAAGGAATTTGGAAACTTATCGAAGTCAACCCTCGAATCAGTGGTTCGGGTATGAACTCCTTCGTTCTCGAAGCGACAGGCATTAACATCGTTCAGGAAACGCTCCATCTCGCATTAAATCGAGAGGTGAACCTTACCCCCTCTAAACAGAGATATATTTATGCCAAATACCTGACCATAGGGGAAACGGGCATATTAGAAAAAGTGACGGGAAAACATCGAGCTCTACGTAGCCCAGGTGTGCTTCAAGTCTTTATAAGACCACGAAAGGGTCACCTCTTAAATCCTCCAACGTCAATGGGACATCGTTACGCCATCGTCATGGCAGAAGGACGATCCCCTAGAGAAGCCCGTGAACGGGCAGAAGAAGCGATAAAACACATTACTTTTCACGTCAAACCTCTAAGCGAAGAACAACAAATGGAAACATCCATCGAGGCATCATCACAAATAGAAGAATAAGACTAGCCAAAACACCCGTCATATTGTAAGATAGGAGTATCATGACACAAGGGGGAGTACAAGTTGAAAAGCGTAAAACCCGGACGCGGACCCTCACTCATCGGAGGCTTTATGGGCATGTTTGCGGTGTTGTTTGGGATTGTCTGGACAATTGCTGCGTCAGAAATAGGCTTTTTCGCCATTTTTGGTGTCTTCTTTATCATCGCAGCCCTCGTCACCACCTTCTTTCATTTTAAAAATGCGATGAGTAAAAATCGTTATAGCGTTTACGACATCGTAGACCATGACGACGAGCCAGATCCTTTCAACCAACGATCTGCGCAATCGTCGTACCGTCATCCCTCCTTTTCTAATCGTAAATATTGCCCGTTTTGCGGAACGCCTGTTGGTGAAAACCATAAGTTTTGTCATCAATGTGGATCCCGACTTCCCTAATTCCCGTCGCACAATAGAAATTAGGCATATGGGTTCGGTCCCGTTTACTATATATGCTCTTAATTCATGATTTAGCTTTTCCTCTCGCTGATTATGGTTTTGACCAAAAGTCAAGCAAATCAAAACGATGCGAAGCCTAAAACGCTTAGGAAAATGAAAAGAAGCATTGACAATAAATAGCGATTGTATAACCTGAAATAACAATACGTTAGAACCATCATTAACGACTTTAATAGGCGTGGGTCAACATGCGATCCCAACGCTTTTTTCATTTTTATCACAGAATCAATGATACAGGCATTATAAAAATGTATAAGTAAAAATGAACATTTTAATAAAATCGGCTTGAGCTCTCCGTTCTGAAAAGTCATCTCCACGTATATATTGATATTAGAAGCGCGTTTAAGGATGCGAGTGTGAGGGATAAATATGGTGAGTGATGGGCAACTTGTGGGGTTGCATCGTGTAAATGACAAACTGGAGGACTTGTTTCTCAACCTCTATCGCCAGGATCTTGAGCTGTATGAGTGTGTTGTGCATAAAAAACAACTCCAGCAAAGCAGAAGAACGGCGGCCATTTGGAAGGAAAATATGCGCCGTGGCTTCTTTATTATTCCCTTTCACATCTATCGCCAGAAGGAGACGATCCGTCAACGTCGCGCCCACGCATATATTGAGTCCATCGAACAGGCCCTTCAGCCCCTTGATCAGCGCATCGATGTCCTTTTGGATCAAGCACGTTCGCTTTTCCACCGCATCCAGGAACGCATCGACCAGATGGCGGTTGTTGAGCCGTTTATCACCAATACGATCAGCAATATGCCCCATTGCCCGCACTACGCAAAACTGAGGGATCTCGATTTCCTGATCAAGCGGCTGTTTGACCATCTATTACGATATCAACGGATTCTGTTAAGAGGCATCCAACTACGGAATGGCTTATTCCAGTATCGCCTATCGATGGGAGGGACCGACCTCGAAAGGATCCAGTACCTCGAACGATCGTCTTCGTGTTTTTTCCACCAACTTCTATTTCTTGATGATACCCCCATAGAAATCGACGAACTGAAAAAACGGTCTCAAGATTTCCGTCAACTCATCGAGACGGATCGCTTGATTCTCCCTCTCTTCTACGAATGTTCGAAAAAGAACAACAAGACAAAAAAGGATAAGGAGCGTCTCATCAGGCGATGGCTCAAAACCTACGAGACTTTGAATCAGATGCTTTCTCATTACTGGGACACAACTCTACAAACCCTACGCCAGATCGATGAACTTTATCCTGAGCGCCATGAACTCATCCTTCAATCGAAAACCCATCACGTTTCCCAAAATGATGAAAAGAAGCCATAATGCTTCTTTTTTCTTTTATTTACATTTAAGCAACTACGAAGATCATTTTACACCCGGACCTTTTCTAGCGAACGATGATCCGCTCATCATAGGCCTGGATGATCATCGCCTTCGCCATTTGATGGGCTTCGTGGTCCGGGACGTCTTCAGGCGTTACCTCGGCATAAGGGATGACACGGTACAAGCCATTTTCTGTCCGATTATGATACAATAAGGTGGCCACGACTTGATCAATCATTATTTTCTTCCCATTTGCTTTAATCAAGTCAAAGGACACAGCCATGCCGATTTTCCGGTCGATTCCTTTTTGATCGGATAGGAAGTTACCGAGAGAATAAATCACGAGGGTCTCGTGCCCATCGGTTTCGATCCACTCAATCGGCTGGATGACGTGAGGATGGTGGCCAATGATCACATCAACGCCTAAACGGGCTAAAAAATGGGCTTCCTCTTTTTGAACGTCGTCAGGATAGGATTCGTATTCGGTCCCCCAATGCATTGACACTAGCAAGACATCCACTTTTTCTCTCGCCTCTAGCAAATCATTCATCGCCTGTTCGCGAGAATAAACATTGGCCAAGTACGTTTTTCCTTCGGGATGAGATTGGCCATTTGTCAACATGGTATAGGCAATAAATCCAAAAGTGATTCCGTTTTTTGTAAATATTTTAAGATGGGAAATGTTCGGGGAGATCTCCGCACCAGAATAGACACAGGGCTTTCGCCAAAAAAATTCGACTGTATTGATAATCGCCTGTTCGCCACGGTCGAGGGTATGATTATTGGCAATAGAAAACAGGTTAAAACCGGCATCAATTAAGGCTTCACCGACCTCCACAGGACTATTAAAAGAAGGATACGAGGAAAGCCCGAGTTCTACACCGCCTAACATGGTCTCTTGATTAATGAATGCCAAATCATGCGCAGAAATAAACGGTTTGATCGCCTGATAAAAAGGTCGGAAATCATATGTTCCGTTATGATAGGCTGCCTCATAGATCGTGTTGTGGATCAAGTTATCCCCGACCGCAACTACCGACACACGGGATAAATTATCTATCCTACTGGTTTCCTCAAGCGCTTGGCTCCGCTCGGATACCCTCGATACGCATGCACTCAAGAGAACAATAAAGGTTATAACCATCCAATAAGTCAGAAGTCGCTTCATCGCATTCACCCATGAATCCTTGATTATCTTTAGTATGAGGATCGATACCGTTCACAATACGCATTAAAATCAAACTGTTGTAAAAAGCGTTTCATGCTTTGATATCCTGAGGCGATGAG
>DATCJW010000112.1:0-2919 GCA_036562595.1 Haloplasmataceae bacterium
GTCACCTGCCCGAATTGTTAGAAGGTCAAATCAGTGGTGGGATTTGGTGTTACTACACCGATATGAATGATCCGCTCTGTGATATTGAACGGGCCATCGATTTTATCCTAGAAGAACTAGAAAGTTGCCATGACGTGATTCAAATTGTCCGAACAAAAAATGATTTTCATGATCATAAAATCAACGTCATTTTAGGATTTGAAAGCCTCCTGCCTGTTGAATCCATTGATACCTTTGAACAGTTTATTCATGCTGGGTTTCGTCACGCCATGTTAACGTGGAATGAGGCGAATCAATATGCAACCGGGGTTGATGGTCCAGAGCATCGGGGTTTGACCTCACTCGGTCAAGACTTGGTTCGATACATGGAAGCCCATCATCTCATCATCGATCTTAGCCATGCCAATCGACAAACTTTCACCGATATCATAAACATCACAGAAGGACCACTTCTTGCCTCCCATTCCAACTTATACCGGATTAAACACCATCGTCGCAATCTTACTGACGAACAAGTGGAACAGATTATCTCCCGTGGGGGGATGATTGGACTAACCTCTGTCCCCTCGTTTACTGCATTAGATCAAGCGAGCATTGATGACATCATCCGCCATCTCAATGTTTTTCGAGACCATCATCGACTCGATCACGTCGGATTTGGCTTTGATTTCATGCACTATCTTGGTGGAAAAAATATACCCGGCTTGGAAACTCCCCGAGATACTCCCAACTTAATACAGAAGCTAAAACACTATGGCTATAGTGAATCGGAAATCAAGCGTATTGCCTCGGAAAACGCCATTTGTTTTATTAAACGTATTTTGCCTGCTTAATGCGTAAATAAAATGATTATAAATGTAAAAAGGAAGCAGCGTATAGGTTAACTGCTTCCTTTTTTAATTGTTATTGGATTATAGGGGTAAATCTTTACGATCGAAAATGAGTATTCCAGCCGCATAGGTGAGGACCGCAATTCCAAGAAGGATGAGCAAACCATACAGGTACGTTCCGCCTTCTAAAATAGCGGTCACATCAAATAGTGAAATAATCGTCATGTAGTTAAAGAGATTCATGGACTCAATCCGCATGGCGGCGGGAATGCTTTCGGAACCGAACATCCCAAGAATAATGGCAACGAGGAAGAACATGGAGATTCCTCCACCGAGTCCTAAAGAATGCTTCGAACGGTTAAACCAAGCGGATGCAAGGAAACAAATTCCACTGATGGCTAGCATACTGATGAAGGAACCGACATTGAGAAGGATAAATTGCTTGTTCGAAATAGTAAAGGAGTCATCGGTAAATAGTTTCGCTATAAAACCGACGCCACCAATCACAATGAACATCGTGATGAGAGAAACGACAAGGTAGGTCATCTGAGTAAAGGTCACTTTCTTCCGCTTTGTGGGTGTAGAAAGCACATAGGCCATTGCCCCACTATCCACTTGCCCCGCAATCAAGTTGTTCGCTGTCAGAATGGTATAGACAATGGGAAGAAGTAGCCCCGCAATTTGGTAGAACACCTTTCCGATGACCAGATGGTTAATATCCAGATCGCCAAGTTCAACTAAGGATTCACTGACATCTTTAGGCATTTGGGACAACAGACTTTTCGTTACTTCTGCTTTGGCTTCTTCCTTGGATACATCATGCTCCAGAAGAGATAAATAGTGGGATAATCCCGTAGAAACTAAGATGTTTACCCGAATTTCGGTGAATCCATAGTCATCGAACAGCTCCTTCATCGTAGAATAACCTAATTCTGCAAGTTCTTCGGTTTCTGTATGAATCAATGAGTTATACAGACTCGTGTTAACGTAAAGAAACGCAACATGGTGAAAATCCTCTTCATCCAATTCTCCTTTTTCATCATATAGACTTAATACTTGGCTAGAGATAGCGATTAAAGCTTCTTTCTCCTCTTCTTTTAGTTCTTTGTCCATATTATTAAGGATGATTTCAATGACAATCCCGCTTTTAAACTCGTGAATTCTCTCATCAGGTATATCCTGTTCTTCATAAGCGGTTAGTACCATTCGTGCGACCGCTACAGCCTGCTCTTTCTCTTCCTCAGTCATGTTAGGGTCTTCTTGTATCCCTTTGATAATGACATCAATGGGATTGGGGAAAAATTTTACTATTTGATTGTAGGTATCAATTAATCTGGTGATATCATCGTATACCTCTTTCACGTTAGGATAGACTTCAACAATGACTTGATACGTTTCCTCATATCCTTCAATAGCGCCTAATTTGATCACTTTTTCAATTTCCGATTCAATGAAGGTATCCTTTAACGAATCCCTTATTTCGCTGGTTTGCAGGTTTCCCAGCACGACAATCAAAATCGCTAACATAAAAGCTGTGGCGACCGTCACGAGTCCCCAAGCTAGGCCATTTGCTTTTAGGGATTGTAGGAAAAGGGGTTTACTAATCATGGTGGTCCACAACTCCTTCCATTTGACTAAACTTTTCAAGGAAATACTTTTCCAAGCTATACTTTTCTTCTGCAATGAATTTTAGCTTATAGTTCGATAAATCTTTTAATAAACGACTGGTATCTTTAACATCGATCTTGAGTATCACCTGATTTTGATCCTCCTTAATACGAACAAAATCATAGGATAATTGGGTAAACGATTGAAAATCTTCTTGACTCAAAAATTCAATCTTATACTGTCTACGTTTAGGGTTTCGAATCGTCTCCATCTCAACGATATCGACGACGCGCCCGCTTTCGATGAAGGCTACACGGTCACAGAGTTCTTCAATTTCCTGGAAGATATTGCTCGTAATGAAAATCGTCTTTCCTTTTGCTTTTTCTTTCTTCAATATTTCCAAAAACTTTTTACGCATGAGAGGATCGAGTCCTGTTGTCGGCTCATCCAATATAAGGATGTCGCTATCATCCATTAGGGC
>DATCJW010000003.1:0-4742 GCA_036562595.1 Haloplasmataceae bacterium
TATTATCCAATAGCGGCTTTGAACAAGGAATCACCGCTTGGAATCTGCTCAGTCATTATGATTCTGGGCAATTACTGGAAGACACGAATGTATATAATGGATTGACAGGGAGAAAAACGTTAAAAATCGCCGCTGACTCTACTTCGCCAGGCACGGAACTTGGCTATGTGGCGGCTACCCAAGAAATCGCGGTGAAATCAAATACCACGTACACGTTAAGTGGGAAGATCAAAACGAATTTAACTAAAGCCAATGCCTTTTTCAATGTTCAATTCATGAATAGTCAAAATCAAACGATTTCTTGGGCGGATAATCGTTATAGCCAACTCACAGGCACAAGACCTTGGACAGAACGACAATTAACGTTTACCACTCCTAATAATACAGCCAAAATTCGCGTCTATTTAGAAGTCGATCATAAGTCTCCAGATGCTTCGGGAGAAGCTTGGTTTGATAATGTTCAATTGGAAGAAGCGCAGGTTTCTTCTAGCTATAACCCGGTGTTAAATAGCAGTTTTGAAGGAAACGTTGCGAATTGGAGCGGAACAGGTGGAAATGTAGACAATACGGAATCGTTTGATGGAGCTTACTCCCTAAAAATATCTAGAACAAGCACCACGCAATCGGCTAGTGAATATAAGCAGACCATCATCGTTGGCCAGACATCTAGTGATGCACCAATTAACCTTACGCTTACCGGGGTTTCGAAAGCTGAAGATGTAAAAGCCAATGGCACAGTGAGCGCAAGCGATTATTCCATTACGGCTAAAGTATACTTTGTGGATGGAACGACCCAAACGTATACCGCCGATTTCCCTGCTGGCAATCAAGATTGGAACCGTGCCGCCGTTTCGATTCAACCTTCCAAGCCAATTGATAAAATCGACATATCCGCTGTCTTCCGTGGCAATTACACGGGAACGGTATGGTTTGACGCGATCCGTTTAATGGAAGGAAACGTGGTGACGAAAAACAAGTATGATGCAAGCGGAAATTATGTCACGGAAGAAGTGGATGAAGAAGGCTATGTGGCGAAAAAGAATTATGATGCCGTAGGAAATCTGTTAAGCGAATACGATAAGAAAGGAAATAAGAAAGAGTACAAGTATGACGCATCAAATCGTTTAAAACAGCTCCTATTGGCGAATGGAACGTCCGTCAACTATGATTATGACTTGAACGGCAACATGACTTCCAAAGTCATTCAAACTAGTGGCGGTCAGTCACAAGGATTTAGTTATTCTTATGATAAGACTGGAAAACTCATTAAAACGGTTGGTCCGCTCAATGATGTGACAACAAATGAATATGACGCGAACGGCAATAAAATTAAAACCGTCTTGCCGAAAGGAAACACGATTCAATGGACGTATGACGGAACGGAAAGGGTCAAAACGATTTCTTACAACAACGTTCCGTATTACGAATTTAGTTACGACAAAAACGGAAACGAACTTTCTGTACAATATTTAAAAGACGGTACGACCAAGACAAGAAAATTTGATTCCGCGAATCGTGTCATTGAACAATCCGACCGCGGAGGATTACAAAAGTGGACCTATCCGACGACATCGGATAAATTACAACAGTTTATGTTCTCCCATGGATCGTTTAGCCAAACAGTCACATACCAATACAATGCCTTGGATCAAAATACAGTCGTCCAAGACGGAACGTATACGTATCGCTTTGACTATGACGAGAGAGGAAACGTTCGCACCTTCACGACGGGAAACGGAGCCGGTTCGACCTTTACGTATGATGACCGCGGCCTCGTGGAAAGCGTTTCGGTCGGTACGGCGGACGGAAAAGAAATTTTATCGGAAACATACCGTTACGATGAAAACGGCAACCGGACGAAAGTGGAATCCCCAACGGGGGAAACGACCGTCTACCGTTACGATACCCTAGACCAATTAGTGGAAGAGCAGCTTCCAGATGGCACGAAAATCGAGTATTCCTATGACGGATTTGGAAACCGGAAGCAAATCGTGAAAACGAAAGACGGGCAGTCGACGACTACCACGGCTGATTATAATGCGGCGAATCAGTTGGTTCGTTTCGGTGACGAAACAATCACGTACGATGCGAACGGTAACCGATTGGAAGACGGTCAGTATCGATATGAATGGAACGAAGCGGACCAGCTCGTTTCGGTTACGAGAAAAGGCGAAAGCACCCCGTTTGTGACGTACAAATACGATGAAGACGGCCGACGCATCCAAAAGAATGTGAATGGCGTGATTACAAACTACCATTACCAAGGCGACAGCCTAAACGTTCTGTATGAAACCGATGCAAGTGGAAATGTGGTAAGATCATATATATACGGAGAAAACGGGCAACTCCTTGCCATGAAAAAAGGCAATGCGACGTACTTTTATCACTATAACGCCCATGGCGATGTCATCGCTTTAACAGATGCGCAAGGAAACATCCTGGCCCGTTACCAATACGATGCGTGGGGGAACATTCTTTCCCAATCCGGCGCATTGGCGGACGAAAATCCATACCGATATGCGGGATACCAATATGACCAAGAAACGGGTCTGTATTATCTGATTGCCCGGTACTACCATCCGGTGCATGGCGTGTTCCTTTCTCTAGACCCAGATCCAGGGGATGCGGACGATATCCTTACGCAGAACGGATATACGTATGCGAACAACAATCCAGTGATGTTGGTGGATCCGGATGGGCATTGGGTGTGGATGGCAGTAGGAGCGTTAATCGGAGGAGTATCGTCGTATAAGTCTGCAAAAAGTAGAGGTCTCAAAGGTTGGAAGTTGTGGGGTTCTGTTGCAATAGGAGCTGGTTTAGGTGCTATCGGTGGAATAGGCTCAGGTGCTTACCGTGCAGCTAAAGTTGCAAGAAATATTTACAATATTACTAAGGGTCCTGCATATGTTAGAGGGAGAGCCGCGCACCAAGCATGGACAAAAGCTATGAAAAGAGTTGTTCCTGGAGGCAAATATGATAAACCATTAAGAGGTACTAAAAAACGTCCAGACCTTCAATTTTTTAGAGGAAGGGTTGTCGTTGAATTAAAACCAAAAGGTTCTTGGAAAAGAAGCTATGTAAAAAGGCAACTCAAGAATTATAAGAAAGCCGGCGCATGGATTATAATTAAGGCAAGTTATTAAAGATATTTTGGGACACACACTTAGAGTGTGTCCCTCTTTGATAGTTTTAGGGGTGAAAAATATGAATCAATATGAGGAGACGGTTAGAAATTTAGTTAATAATTTTAATGAGCATAATATAGATATAGTTGCTCAAGATTTAGCTAAGATGGGAAGGGACATAATTACTATCTTACAAAAATACTTTTATAAAGTAGATCCTAATGGTAAGATTGGGATATTAGAAACATTGAAATTATTAAATGACAGTAGTGTAATCCCTTTTCTGAAAGCTATTCTTGAAGATGAGACAGAGATATTTTTTGTTAAAGCTTATGCAGAAAGTGTATTGGATTTTTTAGAGGGTAAAGAAACTCAATTAAAAAGAAAAATTCACAATTTATCTAAAAAAAGTGGCAAGGATTTAATCGCAGATATAGCTATGATAGGAACAATTGGCGATTACAATGCTATAAGAGAATTAGACAAAATCAAGACGGATAACAAAGAGGTACTGGAACAAATCAAGGTAGCAAAATTACAAATAATGTGTGGAATAGAAGAAATAATCAAGGAGTACAGAAAACCAGATTCCCGTTATTCTCATAAAGCATTAGCAGAGGCTATTTATCATTCATTTGATCATCCAGAAGCATCAAAAGTTATAATAGAAGATCTCTTTAGTGAGGAATTTGAGCGTATTTTTAGTGCCGTTACTCTACTTGCTTTCGCGGAAAAATTTCCTAAGGACAAAGTTACCAGGGATGTAGTAAATAAGTTCTTTGAAATTTTAACGGGTGATTTTAATACAACACTAAAGAATCATGCCATACTTGCAATAGGTAGATATGGAAATACTGATGATGCATCAAGGCTTGAAAGAATTGTTGAGGAAAAAAAGTATTTAACAAAAAAGAAATTTTGGAAATGGCTAAGTGAAAGCGCACTATTAGACGATATCAAAATCACAATAAAGAAATTGAAACGAAAGAAATAGACGATTCACACTCTAAATGAGCAACAAGGAAACATTGTGTTCCGTTACCAATATGATTCGTGGGGGAACATTCTTTCCCAGTTTGGCGCCTTGGCGGATGAAAACCCATACCGCTATGCGGGATACCAATATGACAACGAAACAGGTCTCTATTACTTAATTGCCCGGTACTATCATCCAACGCATGGCGTGTTCCTTTCCTTGGATCCAGACCCAGGGGATGCGGATGATATCCTCACGCAGAATGGATATGCGGATGTGAACAACAATCATAAGTAAAAAGTGTGTTTAAAATAGTTTGGCAAAAGCGTCTTACCATTCAATTCTTGATGGAAGACGCTCATTGTCTTAACTTATACCTATGTTTTAGGAGGAGTTATGTATAAGATGATTGAAATAGACGGAATTAAAATCAAAGAAGAACCGACAGGGAATATAATTACAGTAAAATCTGAAAAATTAGATTTATGTATTGACATCATTAATCGTTATGATATCAAGAGAATAAATATAAGGGATGGCAGTTATCACTACCAAGATATTGATTTTCTAGAAAAATGCCCGAATGTTGAAGAGGTTTATATTCGCCATTATAATCTTCAAGACTACTCGGGGCTCTATTC
>DATCJW010000004.1:0-3651 GCA_036562595.1 Haloplasmataceae bacterium
GGTTGAAGCCTATCAAACACCCTTTATGTTGAGTGAGGAGGAGATTGAACAAGCGGTTGCCCTTGCCCAAAAAGCGGATGTCGTAATCCTGGCGATTGGTGAATCCCATGAGTGGTCCGGTGAAGGGGGCAGTCGCGCGTTCTTGACCTTGCCGGGAAACCAGGAACAACTGGCGGAAAAAATTTTCGAGTTGAACAAAAAGACTGTCGTCGTTCTCTTTAACGGGCGTCCCTTAGAAATCCGAGAGCTGGTTCATCAAGCCCCTGCTGTCCTTGAAGCTTGGTTCCCTGGCACGGAGGGCGGGCATGCGATCAGTGACATTCTATTTGGTGATGTAGCACCTGAAGGACGACTATCCATCTCCATCCCGTATACCGTAGGGCAATGCCCCATCTATTACAACGCCTTTAATACAGGCCGCCCCTATGTACCGAATAATCGTTTTACCACCCATTATATCGATGCGCCGAATGATCCCTTGTATCCGTTTGGATATGGGTTAACCTATACGACATTCGCCTATTCCGATGCGAAACTTAGCCGTTCGATCCTGCGTAAAGGTGAAACCATCGAGCTGTCCGTTACCGTGAAGAATACCGGCACGCGTGCAGCGACAGAAACGGTTCAACTCTACATTCGCGATGTTGTCGGAACGGTCGTCCGTCCCATAAAGGAACTAAAAGGATTTCAGAAGGTTCATCTGGCGCCAAACGAAACATGTCGGGTGCGCTTTACGATCGATGAGACGATGTTGCGTTATGTGAATCACGAGTGCCAATACGTTTCTGATCCTGGTACCTTTATCGCTATGGTTGGCCCGAATTCGAAAGAGCTTATCCAACTTCCATTCGAACTCGTTGAGTAAGCCCCCTTTCTTACACCAAAGAAAAAGCGGTTATGCCCCGATTAGGCATGACCGCTTTTTTCTTATTCATGAGGATGACGTTAGCCTTCAAATCTCACGGTACAACGGACAGGGTAATGGTCCGATAGATAGAGACCATGTTTCATCTCTCGATCGATGGTTGTATTTAAGAAGGTGAAGCCCTCTGTCGCATAGATGTAGTCGATGGGGTCCCCTTCGGCAATCCCTGTATAGTTGTGAAAAGTTGCTCCATAGTCTGCACCCTGAACGGCATAACAGGATGTTAACGATTTGCCTTTGACGCGAGCCTTTTCATTTAAATACTGGATCACGTCGTCGCTTTCTATGGCATTGAAGTCTCCCATCAATAGCGAAGGGAGAAACTCGCCATTTTCATTCATGCGCTGGATGATAATCTTCATCCCTTCGATTTGAGCCTCACGGCTGATATGATCTAAATGCGTGTTGAAGACGCGAAAACGTCTTGTTCGATCGCCTTTGACCATGAATTCCGCCCAGGTACAAATCCGAGGAAAGGCCGAGTTGAAGTCGATGCTGTTGGGGATGTCCGGTGTTTTGGATAGCCAAAACGTACCGTACGCCTTGCACTCTAACAGATGGGATTTATAAAGAATAGGAGTCGCTTCTTCTCCTTCCCTCCGTGTGACACCAAGGGGCGTGTACTCCGGTAATTCTTGTTTTAAGTCCTCTAGCATGCCATCCAATACTTCCTGTGCCCCGATAATTAGAGGGCTTATTTGACGCAGGTATTCTACAACCGCTTTCCGTCGATAGGGCCATGCGAATGGGCCATCGGAATTGAGGTTTAAACGTAAGTTAAAAGTCATGACTTGAAATTCCATCGCTTTAACCCCTTTACGCAAACGTCACCGAAATGGTGCGCTGTATTTTACCATGCCGTTTCGATGTGATGCGGTAGAGATGATCCGCTAACCGCTCGATCGCATAGTCGTCAGATGGCATTGGGTTACTTGTCGTATGGAGAATAATCTCATCTTCTGGTTGGGTCAGGCGGAAGGTCAGAACATCCGATTGGATGTCGAACAGTTCGGCTGTTGAGCGGACAATGGTTAATCCTTCTCTCACGCGAATATTAAAGCTAAGCATATAACTATCTCGGCTAAAGGCATGGAGGGCTTTCCCGTCGAATATCGATTTGCCGTTTTCGTAAAGGCGGAAGGTTTTATCGAATCCATCCAAATTGATGAGGTGAATGTAGCGTTCTTGTCTGTCATTTATGGTTGAAGTGATGAAGAGTCCGTGGTAAGGATGGTCGTGATGGAATGCCTTTTTGGCTCCAAGACGAGAGAGGCAGGTCCGTATGAGTTCAAAGTTGGCTTTCAGTTGGCAGCCGAACATGATCACTTTACCTCGTTCCACTGTTGTTTCAAACGCACAAGGGTCATCGGTTGGATAGACAGTATAAAGGGGAGTAGCTGTCTTATTGAGTTCATAAATTTGGGCATAGTCGGTCCGTATTTCCGCCCCTTGTGCCCATCCCGCGGGAACTACCGAGAGGTAGTACTTCAAACGATTGAAAACGGTGTCCTTAACCTTCACGTTGAGCGCATCAAGTAAGAGGGTACAGGGATTGCCTTCCATGTCATATTGAGGAAGTTCTCCCGTTAGAAGTAGAGACCCACCGTTTTTTACAAAATCAACGAGCTTCTGTTGGATGAATGGATGCATATAGCGAGCCGAAGGCAGGATTAAGACCTTTATCGATTCAGGAATATCCCGGTGCTGGATGTCAATAACCCCAAAACGATAATTATCCAAAAGCATCAGCTTTGCGATAATGTCCCATGCGCTTCCTGCACGATGACGCTCAAGATTTTTTACTAAATCCAACATTTTTTGGCTATGCGGGTAGTGATACTCCGTCATGAAGTAGTCAGGTATAAAACCATAAGCGACATTATCCCGCTCTTCGCGCATCGTTGCGAGCTGTTTTTGGTTGGCCATGATGGTTTTAATGGACTCCCGCATTTTGGGGAAGACATAGGAATATTCACCTTCGGGAGAGATGGGAGCCGCATAGCCATGCCTTTCACCAGTAATCGCAATACGGTCGTTTCCATCATTTGGTTTGATGGTTAGCCGATCGTTATAACCTCCAGTAAAGAGATAGTAGTTCAGAAGCCGGTTCCCTTGGGCTATACACATTCTGGCTTTCATGTCCACAGCCGATACGTCGTAGCGAGATCCTAAATTATCGCCCCAGTTTCCATCACCACAGTTAAACTCAATGGAAGAAAGCGGTTGATTGCTGCTATGCATGGCATCCATCATCCCATTGATGAGGTACAGGTCATGGAAATTGGCAATTGTTAAGTCGCCAAAATAAATATCGGACCCTGACATGAAAGCATCGTCCTGATAAGTTTCAAAAAGTTGACTAATGCCGATTGGGAAAGTAAATGCTCGTCCACCTGACATGCCGTGAATGTTGATGATGTAGGGGATGTCTTTAACCCCAAAGGTTTCACAGTAAGATTGAAGGATTTTTACGTATCGGGCAAAACGGTAGCGCATAAAGTAGCCTAAGTCTTGAATGTAGGGTAAGGCGTACGCATCTTCGGGTGAAACCAGATGAGCCTTCACATTAGAATAGTCATCAAAGGAAAAGGGATACCGTTTGATCAACTCTTCAGTCGTATAGTTTTCCTTTAGCCAATTAATGAACCCCTTTAACACGTTATCCGTCAGATCCGGTTGATTGCTGACCCAACTGAACATGCCGATTTCATTATCCAGTTGAATGG
>DATCJW010000020.1:0-8771 GCA_036562595.1 Haloplasmataceae bacterium
CTATACTTCCTATTCGTGTAGGATGATCCTGACGAAATGCCTTAGAGGAAGAATAAAGAGGTATTGTTCAAATCTAAAAATGATCGGTGGGTGTCCATGGATTCATTGTATTTTGCATCGAATAGTTGTCTATCTTATAAAAAACATCCCCTTTCTGCAGCTCGTGCCTTATCTTTTCGCACGAACTGCATCCAGAGGATCGGACGACTTGTGTTATGATTTCTAAACGAGGAACTTATGAGTTATGGTATGCCCATTATTCATTTGAAGATTGGGATTCTTTTTTCCGGAATTGAGTCGTCGTTCCTGAAAACTGACCTAGTGTTTGACCAGGGACGCTAAAGTACGGTGACTGGGTGCCTGCGACATCAGTAGGAACGGCATATGGGTATTCGTATTCAATCGGTTCATCAAAGGTGACATAATTCAAGTAAATCATCAGCAACAAATACCGCATGCCAGTATTGGGATCCGAGAGGATGAGGTGGTCTTTTCCTGCCGCCTCGATAATGCCCTGAAAGACTTTACTTCCCCACTGGCTATTTTCAAAGTTCATGTAGACGGTGGCGAGTTTTCCGCGATTTAATCGTAAAATATTTTCGATATAGGACTGTTCGATGAAGGGGGATTGAAGAGGTGGTTGAGTCATCGGAGGCATGGCACCGGGTACTTGGCCGAAAGGCGGTTGACCGATAAACGGCTGTTGGAAACCAAAACCCATAGGGGGCTGCGGTATGGCGCTCGGAAATTCCGGATAGGGACCAAAGCGCTGTTGGTTTTGCCCGCAAGGCGTTTGATTTGGGTTATAGGATTGTTGGTAATTATTCATCATACTTACCCCACTTTCTAATCAATAGTTATCAGAAAAAATGGATAGATTAGAAACAGTTTGCTGATGGAACCGGCGCGTAGAAACAGTGGCTTTTATATCGCCCCGTGTTCCATTGTCCGTACCATTGGGCCCGGCACGGTTGATCGAAGGGATTATAAAACCATAGGGCATTGGTGGCAGGGACGAACCGTTCACCGTTAATGACGCGCCTAGCCAATCGGCGATCGATTTCCCGGGCGGGTTGATAAAAATAGGATTTCCGAACCGCCTCAAAACCTCCTGGATACTGGTAGACCATATCGGTAATCGTTCGTATATCCGTAAAGTCCAAGCAGCGTGCCCGAACCCGATTCACGGCGACGTTTCCCACGAGGAGCATTCCTAACTGTCCCTCTCCTTCCGCTTCAGCACGCATGAGACGAGCCAGCAGGTCAAGCTCCTTGGCATTAAATGCGATGACTGCCAATTGCCTCACCTCATTAATTTAATATATGACCTTATGGGATAAAAGAACACACTATTATAAAAAATAAAGAAAAAGGCTGAAAAACTTTTAATATTCATGAAAAAGATGTAAAATGTATTAGTGTGTGAAAAAAAGAATAAGGTTAAGGAGTGAATAGACGATGGCCGATCTTTTTTCGGAATTGAAAGCACGAATTAAAGGGAAGTACCTAACAATCGTTTTACCTGAATCCAACGATGTACGGATTATCGAAGCCGCGCATCGGTTAACCGAAGAAGAACTTGTCCATATCATCCTCATTGGCAATCCGGACGAAGTGCACGCCTTTGCGAAGGCTAATGGGTACGACGTATCGAAGTGTGAAATTCGCGATCCCTTGGCATACGATAAAATGGATGACATGATCGAGCGGTTTCTCGCCGTTAGAAAAGGCAAAGCCACGCGGGAACAAGCCGTCGAACTGCTCAAAACCCCAAATTATTTTGCGACCATGCTGGTTTATCTAGGCGAAGCAGACGGGCTGGTATCTGGCGCCGTATACTCTACAGGGGATACCGTTCGCCCAGCGCTTCAGATTATCAAGACAAAACCAGGGGCAAGCCGCGTGTTCGGCTACTTCATTCTGCTTAAAGGGACTGAGCGTTATCTGTTTGCGGATTGCGCCATTAATCCCAATCCCACCAGTGAGGAACTGGCTGACTTTGCCATCATGAGCGCAAAGGAAGCAAAACTTTTCGGCATCGATCCGAAAATAGCGATGTTGTCGTTTTCGACCAATGGCTCAGCGGATACGGAGGAAACGAGAAAAGTCCGTGAAGCCGTACGTATCGCCAAGGAAAAGGCTCCTGAGCTGTTAATCGATGGGGAGATGCAGTTTGACGCAGCGGTTGTCCCTTCCGTGGGCGAGAAGAAATTTCCAGGGTCGAAAGTTGCTGGACAAGCAAACGTCTTTATCTTCCCAGACCTGAACTCTGGGAATATCGGCTATAAGATCGCCCAACGGCTAGGCGGCTATGAGGCAATCGGTCCCATTTTGGCCGGTATTAATGCGCCGGTTAATGACCTATCCCGTGGGTGTTCCAGTGAAGATATTTACAAAACCGTTATCCTCACCGCTAATCAAGCGCTCAGCCAATAATTTAAAGGGGATATAACAAAGCTCGTAATGTCTTATGCCGTGACATGCGAGCTTTCGTTTTCTAAATTACCAGGGTTTCCTTATTTTCCCCGTTGTTATAAGCGACGTCTTCCCCAATGCATTGTTAAAAGGCCACAAGCAAGAACGAACATGCTGATGCCAAGTTGGATAGGGCGGGGACATAAAATAGGAGATTGATCTTCTCTTATTAGTAATTTATTTTCTTTTTTGGTAAAATAGGGGAAGGAGGGGTCGTCATGAATGAGACAAAGGTTTTTCGCGATCCAATATACGGCTATGTTAAGATAAGGGATGAACTAATTTGGAAGCTTGTACAAACGAAAGAGTTTCAACGCTTACGCCGAATCCACCAGTTAGGCGGGACGTCGATGGTGTTTCATACCGCGGAACACTCGCGTTTTTCACACTCTTTAGGGGTGTATGAAATCGCGAGGCGAATTGTCTATGAGGTGGAAAGCGTTAGCAACACGCTGACGGATGAAGAACGTCTGATCACTCTTTGTGCGGCGCTCCTCCATGATCTCGGCCATGGCCCCTATTCCCATACATTTGAAAGCGTATTTGCGACGAACCATGAACAGTTTACCATAGCCATCATAACGGGTGACACGGAGGTTCATGCGGTGCTCGAGTCCTATCAACCGGGTTTTTCGAATAAGGTAGCACGGACCATAAATGGCGAGTGCTATCAGGGCGAATGCCATGATGCCGCGTGTCATCACCATATCATGGGGCATATCATCTCAAGCCAACTTGACGCCGACCGCCTGGATTATCTCCAGCGCGATGCGTACAACACCGGAGCTACTTATGGCGAGGTAGACCAGGATCGGATCCTCCGAAGCATGGTCGTCGTCGATAACCAGTTGGCGTTTAAGTATAGCAGCATGCATGCCATTGAGAACTACTTGGTTAGCCGCTACCATATGTATTGGCAGGTCTATTACCATCCCGTAAGCGTTAGCCATGAAATCCTTTTAAGCAAGATTTTTCATCGTGTGATGGATCTCATGGACCAAGGTTATCCTTTCCCGCACGATCTAACGGCTATTCGGATGCTGAAGGAAGGGGCCATCGATCTTGAAACGTATTTAGAACTTGATGAAGTATGGGTCAACTATCACATTAAGGAATGGACAAAAGCATCTGACTCGATATTAAGCGACCTCTCTGAACGGTTCATTAACCGCAGGCTCTATAAATACCTTTCCTGTCGCAGCGAAAACGAATTGCAAGAGGCTTATGAAATCTTTTCTCAGGTATACCAGAAGTATGGTATTGATCCGAACTACTATTTGCAGCAGGACACCATCAGCAAAGAGGCCTATCAATTTTACAATGAACACGTACTCCATCACTCGCCCATCCTCCTCTATTACGATCAACGGTTAGTAGAAATCGCTGAACTTTCCCATATTGTCCGCGGGATTAAAGATGTCGGGGCAAAAACCGACTACAAGCTATACTACGCGAAGGAATGGATCGAGACGATGGAAATAACGGATAAAGAACGCTTACAAGATTTGATTGAACGCTATCAGTAAGGGGAATGTCATGATCAAAGAAGTGATTGTTGTTGAAGGCAAAGCCGACACCAGACGGCTAAGGGAAGTGTATGGCGATATCCATACGATCGAGACGGGAGGCAATGCCCTCGATGAACGAACACTCGAACTCATACGCCATGCTCAAAAAACGCGTGGCGTCATCATTCTGACAGATCCGGATTATCCGGGGATGCGGATCCGTTCCCTCATTAATGAACGGGTTCCCGGCTGCCAAAACGCCTATGTAGACCGTGCGTCGGCAACTGATCCGAGGACGAAGAAAGTCGGTGTGGAACACTGTTCCCATGAGATCATCCGTAATGCCCTGACGAACTTGACGGAGGCCAATCCCGAGCCGACTACCGTTACGTATCGTGACCTCCTCGCACTCGGATATGTTGGGGCCTCATATAGTCAGGCGTTGCGGGATAAGGCAAGTCAGGTTTTGCATTTAGGGCATAATAATGCCAAGCAATTCTATCGAAAGGTGTTATTATTTAATATTTCCTACGACACGTTAAAAGCTTTGCGTGATGATTTGGCGCAACGGATAGGAATGACGTTGAATGACGGCTAATAAGGATATTGCAACGTTGTCTCGGACGATGGACATCTTAAAGCGGCATAATTTCCAACTGAAAAAAAACCTAGGGCAAAACTTTTTAGTCGATTTAAATATACTTCACAAGATTTTAGAGGCAGCGAAAGTCTCGAAACAAACCCAAGTCATCGAAATCGGCCCGGGCATCGGAGCTTTAACGGAACAACTGGCTAGACGGGCCAAAAAGGTTTTGGCAATTGAAATCGATGCCAATTTAATTCCTATCCTTAACAAAACCCTTGCTGGATATGAAAACATCCGTATCGTAGAGGCGGATGCCGTAAAGGCGGATCTGAAGGCGTTGATTCATGAAACGTTTAATTTATCGGAAGAGATTATCCTCGTTGCCAATCTTCCTTATTACATTACGACCCCCCTCCTTATGAAATTGATGACCGAAAAACTCCCGATACAACGGTTTTGTGTCATGGTTCAGAAGGAGGTAGCGGAGCGGATAACGGGACGGCCTGGAACGAAGGAATATAATGCCTTAACTATCCTGATCCAATACTTTACCATGCCGCGACTGGCCTTCGTGGTTCCGAAATCCGTCTTTATCCCCAAACCTGAGGTAGAGAGTGCCGTACTCGTGTTCGAGCGGCGTACGGAACCTTTAGTTGAAGTTAGGGACGAAGCCTTCTTCTTTCAAGTGGTTAAAGGAAGCTTTATTCAACGGCGGAAAACCCTCTTTAACAACTTAAAGCAATCCTTAAAAGGCCTGGTGTCTACTGAGGATATCCAAAAAGGCCTCGAAGAAGCAGGAATCCGATCCAGCCTTCGCGGCGAACAACTGACGATTGAAGATTTTGCGAAATTAAGCAATCAGCTTTTAATCTATAAGAAGAAGGAGTGATATTATGTACTTTAAACTCAACAATGGCGTAGACATGCCGGTCATTGGGCTAGGTACGTTTCTTGCCTCTGGAGAAGAAGTATACCGAGCGGTAAGGGTGGCATTGGAGGTCGGTTATCGCCATATCGATACGGCGAAAATCTATCACAATGAGGAGGAAGTTGGCCGGGCCATTAAGGATAGCGGCATCCCCCGCGAAGAAATTTTCGTCACCTCGAAGGTTTGGACCACGGATATGGGTTACCGCCAAACGAAGAAAGCGTTTCACGAATCGTTAGAACGGCTTCAACTGGACTACCTGGATCTCTATCTCATCCACTGGCCGAAAACGTATCAACTCAATCGCGAAACGTGGAAGGCGATGGAAGAACTATACTATGAAGGAAAAGTCCGGGCCATCGGGCTATCGAACTTCAACATCCACCATATCGAAGATTTATTAAAAGTGGCCACGGTCATTCCAGCCGCAAACCAAGTTGAATTGCATCCTGGCCTCCAACAACACCCACTACAGGAATATTGCATGGGAAAAGGGATTTATCTTATTAGCCACTCACCGCTGGCCCGTGGAAAGGTTTTTCAAATGGAGAAGCTTAAGGAAATTGCGGATAAATACAATAAGAGCGTCGTGAATGTTGTCGTTCGCTGGGGGATCCAGCGGAAGATTTTCATGATTCCGAAATCGGTAACACCCGAACGGATTCGAGATAACTTCCAGGTCTTCGACTTTTCCCTAACAGAGGAAGACATAGAGGCCATTTATGAATTGCACGACGGGAAGCGGATCAGCACCGATCCAGACAATATGTACCGATAAATAGAATAGCCTAGGGCTATTCTATTTTTTATAAACATTCGTTATAATGTGGGGAGAACGGTACAATCGCCACCATCCGTTCATAAAATACAGTGGTGATTGGTATGATTGACATTGGGGCATTAGTCACGCGCAAGTCTTATAATTGCGATATCATTTTCGAAGTCGTATCCTTTGAAGGCGATCAGGCCATCCTCCACGGCAAAACGGTCCGCCTTATTGCCGATGCGCCTCTCGACGATCTCGTTTTGGTGGATGATGATGAGATACGTAAGGCGGAAGCCGAGGAGGATGAGCTGATTGAAACCATTAAATTGGAAGAAGAGGAGTGGAACCGCAACCGGTTCCTTACAGGCAAAATCCTTCACATCGACGGTGACGAGCGTTACATGAACAAGTGCCTTGAGCTTTATAAAAAACTTGGGATCTATGCGATTGGGGTTCGAATAAAAGAAACCCATATACCCGAGGTCATCTTAAAATATACGACTTTTTTTAATCCGGATATCGTGGTCATCACTGGCCACGATTCCTTTAATCGGAAAGAACCCAAATATCTTGAGAATTATCGGCACAGTAAATACTTTATTGAAGCGACCAAAAAAATCCGGGAACGTTATCCGGTCATCAATCAACCGATTATCATCGCCGGAGCATGCCAATCCCACTTTGAAGCTCTTATTTCGGCAGGTGCCAATTTCGCCAGTTCTCCGAGTCGGGTGAACATTAAATCGCTTGACCCCGCCATCATTGCTGTGAAGTGTGCAACCACGCCGATCAATCAACCGATTCGTGTTCTAGAGACGATTAAAAAGACGAGCCACAAGGAGGAAGGGATCGGAGGCATCGAAAGTTTCGGAACGATGAAGCGATTGTATTATTAATATTTTTGAAATATTACTGGAAATAGGTGGGAAACATGATCAAAGAACCTGCATACGCCAAAATCAACTTAAGCCTCGACGTTGTCGGCAAACGCGAGGATGGATACCATGATTTAGAAATGATTATGGCAAGCATCGATCTTTATGATGACCTGACATTTCAGATAATTCCGGAAAATCGAATCAGGGTGACTTGTGAACACCCCCAGGTCCCAACGGATGAACGGAATCTCGTCTATCAAGCCATTCGCCTCATGAAAGATCGCTATCATATCCGTGAAGGCCTAGCGGTTCACATCGATAAACGCATTCCCGTAGCGGCGGGGCTTGCAGGTGGAAGCAGTGATGCAGCTGCAACCATTCGTGCCATTAATCGCCTTTTTGATTTAAACCTAACCTTTGAGGAGATGCTGGATATCGGTCTATATCTAGGGTCTGACGTTCCGTATTGCATTTATGGAAGGATGGCCTATGTGACAGGACGGGGGGAAAATATCGAACCCTTGCCTTCCCTTGAGAATGTCTGGGTCGTCGTCATCCATCCCGATATTGCGGTCTCGACAAAAGAGATTTTCTCCCATGTCAAGGTGGATCAACTCGCCCATCCGTCGGTCCAGCAAGTAAAAGCTGCCATTCTTAAGGGGAATTATTCGGAGATGGTTCGTCATATGGGAAACGCCTTAGAGACGATTACCTTTAACCTGTATCCCGAAGTCCGCCAATTGAAAGACGAGGTCGCTTCGTATCAACCCGATGCCGTACTCATGAGCGGAAGCGGCCCTACCTTATTCGCTTTAACGCAAGACCCAACCTTTGCCGAGCAGTTAAAGGAGAAACTCGATATCCCCAACGGAGTTAAACGCACGGTTTTTGTTGTGAAATTGAAAAGATGAGAAAAAAACCGTTTTTCTTGATGAATCTTGTTGAAAACCCTTTCATTTATGTTATAATAAGATAAACACCGTAACAAAATTTACAGAAACGAGGGGATTCTTATGATCGTTACGAATGTGCGCTTAAGAAGAATTGAAAATAAAAACCGGTTGAAGGCGGTGGCCACAATTACCTTTGACGACGCATTCGTTGTCCACGACTTGCGCCTCATTGAAGGGCGCAACGGCTTATTTGTCGCGATGCCCAGCCGTCGGAATAACTTTGGAGAGTATCGTGACATTTGCCATCCGATTACGCAGGAGCTACGGAACCACGTTGAAGAAGTGGTCATCAAAAAGTACCATGAACTCGGCGAACAACTCCAAGCGCAACGTACGGGTAATGGTGGTGCGGAACTTAGCGAAGTAAACGTTCAGGCAGATGAAGGCGATTCAGCCTTGGAGATAGAAAGTGACGCATAGCGGATATCGTTAGGATCGGCATTAAATAGCGAATCAAAAAAGGAGATGGCCCATCTCCTTTTTTTAATGGAAAAAGAGCCTTTTTACAAAAAAATATTTTTTTTAGAAAAAAGATGGGTTATGTCGTATATATCAAGTGAAGGAATACCGCAAAGTGGCATCTTTTGAAATTTGGCGTTTTGTTTTTAGGAGGTGATTGTTTATAATAGAATAGTAAATAAAAGCCTCCAAACCGCTTTGTGGATTCCTATTAATAC